>JANXML010000117.1 GCA_025354645.1 Arcicella sp.
CCCAAAAATAAGGCTAAACGATTGCTTTCAAAAGCTATCTTTGAAAAATATAAATTTGTCTTGGTAAAAAGCAGTTATTTTTTTTAAAATTAAAGATTTGGGGATTAGCCAATTTTCAAAAAACTTGGACAACCCTTTCAAAGCACTTAATTTTGCAATTCTGTAAAAATTAATCGTTAATGTCTTCCAAAGAAACTTCCTTATTTTTCCCTAATCTGAACGGTGTTCGTTTTATTGCGGCTTTTTGGGTAATTGTTCATCATATCGAACAGTTTAAAGAAAAATTTGGCTACGATAATCAACTATTTTATACTCGTTTTATCCGTTTAATTGGTCCATTGAGCGTTTTTTTATTTTTTGTATTGAGCGGATTCCTCATTACTTCTTTGTTATTGGTTGAAAAAGAAAGAACAAATACAATTAATATAAAAAGTTTCTACATGAGAAGAGTTTTAAGAATTTGGCCTCTTTACTATCTAACAGTATTTTTGGGATTAATAATACTTCCGCAAATTCCATATCTTAGTATTGCTGGCGAAACAGAAATAATTAAAGTTAATTTTACAGAGAAATTAATTCTTTATTTATTAATCCTTCCAAATATTGTCACTGGTGTATTTAAACACATCCCTTATCTTTCTCAAAATTGGTCAATCGGGGTTGAAGAACAATTTTATTACTTTTGGCCCTGGGTAATCCGTCAAACAAAGGCAACAAAATTGTTAACCGCAATGCTTATTTTCTTTGCATTATTTTATTTAACACGTTCACTAACAGTAATTTATATGTCAGAAACTGGTTGGTGGAAGTACTTGAATGAGTTCATAAAATCATTAAGAATTACTTGTATGATTCTGGGAGCAATTGGTGCTTATTTTACTTATTTTAAATTGAATTCTAAATTTGTTCAATTTATTTTTCATGGAGGATTTCAAATCTTTATCTATTTAACTTTAATTCTAATGCTGTATTTTGGTATATATCTATCTGGAATAAATCAAGAGATTTACGCATTGATTTTTACATTAATTTTGATGAATTTAGCAAAAAATCCTGCCTCAGTATTAAGTTTGGAAAATCCAGTTTTCAATTATTTAGGGAAAATCTCATATGGAATGTATATGTATCACACAATTGCGGTTGTGATTGGCGTTAAAATTTCTCATTCTTACGGTAATAGTAACTTTGTGAGTTATCCAATCAGTTTTGTTTTAACCATCTTTATATCAGCACTTTCTTATGAATATTTTGAGAAACCGTTTTTGAGAATTAAAGATAAATTTACCACTGTAAAAAGTGGAAGTAAATAAACAGACAAAATACAATTAACATTATTGTTTGGAAAATATATTATCTAAAACCTGTAAGTGCTTGGTAATCAAAATATTAAACTAAAATAATAATTGATTATTAATATCTAATAACAATATAAAATGACGGATTACGAACTTTACGAAGTAGTTTATAACAAGGCTTATATTTCATTGATTCTGTGCATATTAGCATTTTTTGCTTTTAGATATAGGGATAAATTGGAAAGTATATTTCAAAATTTAGGTACGATAAAATCATTCGGTTTACTTTCGTTTATTTGTAGAATTCTGCCATTTATAATCGTTTATATTTATTACGGTTTCGATGCACAATCAGACGTACAAATCTTCTGGAAATCCGCTCAACACGCTTCAAAATTAGAATTGGTTTATCGTGATTTTGACTCCGTATATTCTCCTTTTTTTTCCTACATCACTGCAATTCCTTTATACTTTTGGGATAATGCCAGAGCCATAACATTATCGATGATCTTGATTGAATTGTTAGTATTATGGCTAACTATGAAAACGTATCCATCTGAAAGTCAACCTTCTACGTTGTTCAAAACACTAATATATTTACTACTTCCAGGACCATATATCTTCTGCGTTTTGGGAGGACAAGAAGATATTTGGATGTGGGGATTTGCTTGTTTGGTTGTGTATGCGTGGCAAAGGAAGAAATCAGATTTGGTGTTGGGAATTATTACTGGTTTAGGATTATTGACAACCAAAGCATTCTTTATTTTACTGCTTCCTTTGTTATTATTAAAAGTAAAGAATAAAATGAAATTTATTGCTGGTAATGCCTTAGTCGGACTGCCTGTTCTATTAATTCTATATATTTTAGGTGGTGATTCTTTCTTGATGCCTATTCGATTGGCACAAGACCCAATGGCAGTGAATATGTGGTCGGTTATAAATCCATTAATTTGGGATTACGGAATTACAAAAAACATTAAATTATTGAATTGGATTGGTCTTTTCATCATTTTAGGCGTTTCCTTATGGCAAACATTCAAAAGCCAATCCCTTGATATTAAGCAATTTATCCCAAAAATTTGGGTTATCATTTTTGGGATCATGATGATTGTTCAAATTGGGGCTTATGCTAACTATATTTTCATATATTCAATGCCCCTCCTATTTTGTTTTAATTTTTTCAAAAATAAAACTTTCTTAATTCTGACATTTATTTTTCAAGGATTTGCCACCGTTCAACCTTCATTTTGGTTTAGAATTGGTAAACCTTTTTTACGATTTGATAATCTTTTAGGAGCAAAATTTGCCGTAGAATATGCCTTGGAAATTGTGGTTTTTGTGGGTATAATTTACTGGTTGAGCAAAGTCATGAAAAAGAAAATATAAGGAATTATCAGTAAATCTAAAGAAGATTTTGCTCTTGCAATAAATATAAATTTCAAAAAATATGAAATCTCACAGTATTATTTTATTGCTTACGATATTATCGATCGTTCCTTGTTTTGCTCAGTCAAAAAAAGACCGAATTCAGTTGACTATTAAGGACAAAGAGCAGAAAGTAGATGTTTTGGTTGATGGAAAACTATTTACTTCGTATTTTTATCCAAGTGATTCAATCCTTAAAAAACCCGTTCTTTACCCAATTTTAACTTCTAAGGGAACAACTATTACACGTGGATACCCTTTTGCTACTCGTGCAGGAGAAAGAGTTGACCATCCTCATCATGTTGGAATGTGGTTGAATTATGAATCGGTAAATGGTTTTGACTTTTGGAATAATTCAACCGCAATTAAAGACCGCTCAAAGTATGGTACGATAAAACATACTGGAATTGTTGAAACCAATGGTGGCTACAATAAAGCAAATTTAGGCGTTAAAGCAGATTGGATTGACACCGACGGAAAAGGTAATACACTTCTTAAAGAGACGACTAATTATATTTTTCACGCCAAAGGGAACCAAAGAATTATTGATAGAATCACAACTTTAACGGCTCAAAATGTGGAAGTTAGTTTTAAAGATGTGAAAGATGGCTTTTTTGCCATTAGGGTTGCTCGTGAGTTGGAACATCCATCCGATAAACCTGATGTTTTTGTGAATGCAAAAGGCATAGAAACCAAGGTAGATAAATTAGACAACACAGGAATTACTGGAAACTATCATACTTCCGAAGGAATTGATGGTGAAGCTGCTTGGAGTACGAGAGGGAAATGGAATAATCTTTCAGGCAAAATAAAAGGTGAGGATATTTCAATCGCAATTATTGACCATCCAAGCAATGCGAATTATCCAACTTACTGGCATTCAAGAGGTTACGGATTATTTGCGGCAAATCCTTTGGGTGAAAAAGTGTTCAGTAAAGATAAAAAAGAACTTAATTTTAAACTTGCTCCCAATCAATCCGTCACTTTCAGATATAGAACGGTGATAACATCTGGCAAAGTTACAGATGAAACTTTAAATAAATTAGCGGAAGATTTTGCGAAAGCTAAAATGTAATTTACGCTTATTTTCGGAAATACTTCCTGTTTGATTTAGTCAAATTTCAAAGGTATTTTAAGTATAATTACTTAATGCCCAGCGTATTATCTATGGTGAGGTTTTTATAAACCTTGCAACAGATGATATACTGGGCATTTTCTTGAATAAATAAATACCGTCAATCCATTTTAGTCAAAAACATTTATAATACAGTAAAACTTATCACTTCTACATAAATAAATGATATTAAATTTTCAAAAATATGCACGTAAATGTTATTACTATTTAATTATATTTTTCTAAATTTTCACTTTAACGTTGTTGTTTTATAACGTTTACGTAATACTATTTTACTAAGTATTAATATTATTGTATAATTTATAATTTATTTGTTAAAAAACAATTTAACTTCTTAAATGTTCTTACTATATTTATGAATAATATTCATTTAATCGGCAATATATTACTTATTCTTAATTTAAAAAACATAATTTGAAATACAATTCCATTATTATCTCAAAACAATAAAACAATAAAAGACTAATTTTAAGAAAAATATAAGCACCTTCTCCTTAATACTCAATTATTTATTTTAACAAATCAAAAATGTAAGAATATGAAAAAAACACTATTATTATTAAAATTTCTCATGCTTTTTGTTTCTGTCAATTTGGGGTTTTCTCAGGTATCTTTAATAAAAGGTAAAATTTCGGAAGCAACAGGGCAGCCTCTTTACGGCGTAAGTGTAAAAGTAAAAGGTAGTAATCAAGGGTCAACTTCAGATGATAAAGGCGAGTTTTCGATTAATGCAAAACAAGGAGCAACTTTGGTTTTCAGTTACGTAGGCTTCAAATCGCAAGAAGTCGTTGTTGGAACAAATTCTAATGTGAGTATCACAATGCAGGATGATGTTAGTTCATTATCGGAAGTTGTTGTGACGGCGTTAGGTATTACGAAAGAACAAAAAACGCTGAGTTATGCCACTCAGCAAATTAACACAAAGACATTTTCGCAGGCAAAAGATTTAAACGTTGCAAACTCACTTTCAGGTAGAGTTGTAGGATTAGATATTGCAAGATCATCGTCGGGTATTGGTGGATCAACTCGAGTGGTTTTAAGAGGTGACCGTTCTATTAGTGGAAATAATCAAGCTCTAATTGTTGTTGACGGTGTGCCATTTAACAACAGTAATGGAAGTTCTGGTAATATCTTTGGAGGTAGAGACGGTGGTGACGGTATTTCAAGCATCAACCCCGATGATATTGAATCAATGAACATTTTGAGAGGGGCTTCTGCAACCGCTTTGTATGGTAGTAGTGCCGCCAATGGTGCGATATTGATTAATACGAAAAAGGGAGTTACTCAAAAAGGCTATGGCGTAACGATTAACAGTTCATTTCAAGCTGAACAAGCGTTGGGTCTTCGGAAGTTTCAAAATGAATATGGTCAAGGAAGTGGCGGTGTTTACAGTAAGTTATCTGAAAGTAGTTGGGGACCTAAATTAGATGGACGACAAGTGGAGGCTTGGCAAAATAGTGCAGTAGGAGCTCCTGCAACGTATAGTTTCAGTCCGCAACCCAATACTTACACTGATTTTTATAAAACGGGAAGTCAGATGTCTAATTCTGTTTCGTTTTCGGGTGGTTCTGACAAAATGCAAACTTATTTTTCATATACTAACGTTGGAGCAACTGGACTTGTGGACAATAATAAACTTCAAAGGAACATTGTGAATTTACGTATTTCAAATAAAGTGAGTGATAAAATATCAATTGATTCAAAACTTACTTATTTAGCTGAAAATATTGATAACAGAGGACAACTTGGCGAAGTTTATCAAAATGTGAATCGCCATGTGGCTCGTATGCCAAGAAACATATCTTTGGAATCAGCACAGCAATTTGAATACACAGATGCAACTGGACGTAATAAACAAAGTTACTGGAATCCAGGCTCAAATGGTGGACAAAATCCATACTGGATTAAGAACAGGACTACTTCAACTGATACGAGAGATAGAATAACGGGTTTTTCTTCTTTAACCTATCAAGCCACTAAGGCATTCAGTGTGATTGCCCGTGGTAGCGTTGATAAATACGTTGATAAATTTGAAGGAAAATTGTTTACGGATACTTACACGATTGCTCAAAACGGTGATTATCAAACTTCTTGGTATGAAAATTCGTCAGTAAATTTCGACCTTTTAGGAATTTATAAGACTCGAATTAATGAAGCACTTGCCATTGATGCTATTGTGGGAGGTAACTTTCAAAATTTCTCAACACTATCTCAAAATTCTAATACAGGAGGCTTGAACAGAGATAATTTGTTTATCACCACAAATGCCAGAGCTCCAAAGAATAATAGAGGTTCAAGTCAAAGCCAGAAACAAGGAGTTTTTGCCACTGCCGATGTTACTTTTAAAGATGCTTTAACGGTTTCTTTTTCAGCCAGAAATGACTGGTCAAGTACATTACCATCGCAAAATAGATCTTATTTTTATCCTTCTGCGGGTTTCTCGGCAATTCTTTCCAATTTATTTGAAATGCCAAGTAGTGTCTCATTTGCTAAATTAAGAGGTACTTACGCTGTAACTGGTAATGGTGCAGACCCATATTTGATTAATCAAACTTACACTTTTCAAGCGGGGGGAGATAATGGTTTTATTACTCGTGATGGCTTAAAACCTTTTCCAGATTTGAAACCAGAAATAACAAATTCGTTTGAAGTTGGTTTTGAACTTAAATTACTCAAAAATAGATTAGGGTTTGACATTGGTTATTATTTGAGTGATTCAAAAAACCAATTGTTCAAAGTGAGTATTCCACCAGCATCAGGTTGGTCTCAGGAATACGTAAATGCTGGTTTAGTTCGTAATTCGGGCATTGAATTAACCGTTAATTTTAATCCAGTAAGAACAAATAATTTTCGTTGGGATGTTGATTTGAACTATGCAAAAAATATTAATAAATTATTAGAATTGACTGATTTTTTGAAAAATTATGGTATCCCAAATGGCAATGATTTTATGAATGATGTAAGAGCCATTGAAGGAAGACCATTGGGAGAAGTTTATAGTAGAGGTTATCAACGTAATGCAGCGGGTCAAATATTAGTAAGTGACAAAGGAATTCCGAAAACAACAGATAGTTATAACGTCTATTTAGGAAATACCCGTCCAGATTGGATTGGAGGATTAAATAACCGATTTACTTACAAAAATCTAAGCCTTAGCTTTTTGATTAGTGCAAGAATGGGTGGCGTTGTAACTTCATTCACAAATGCCGTGCTTTATGCTGATGGTGTTTTGGAAGAAACCCTTGCGGGTAGAGATTCGTTTGTTTTTGATGGTATTGTTGAAACTACAAAGGAAAATCCAGCCCCAACGGCAGGACAGCCGAATAAAGTTGCTATCAACGCTGAAAAGTTTTGGACAGTTGTAGGTGGCAGAAATACTCCACTTGGCGAAGTATTTACTTACAGTGCATCAAATATTCGTTTGCGTGAATTGACTTTGGGATATTCTCTGCCAGCTAATTTAGTCAAAAATACTCCATTTCAATCGGCAACATTATCATTAGTAGGTCGTAACTTATTCTTTATCATGAACAATGCCAAAGGATTTGATCCTGAAATGACGGCGGGTTCACAAAATACATCGGTTGGATTAGAAGGTTTTTCAACCCCTCCTACTCGTACGATTGGATTGAATTTAAACTTGAAATTTTAACACAAATTTTCTCATTAAAATAACAAAAAAATGAAAAACTTAAAAAAACTGATAATACCGTTAGTACTGTTAATTGTTGTTCTAATTAACAATTCATGTACTGATAAATTCGATGAAATTAACACTGATAAAACTAAATTAGTGGCATTGGATGAGGCTGGTATTGGAAATGCTTTTGCTTCAGCACAATATAATGCTTTATCAGTGGCTGGAAACTGGCAGTTATTCAACAGTCTTTTCTCGGATTTGCAAGTACAATTTTATGCAAACGTGGCTCCCTATTTTCCATCTGACAGAAACGAAATGGTAGGAAACTGGTTAAACGGAGCTTGGGGTGGATTTTATGGAAGTGCAATTCCACCGCTATTGGGAGTACTTGATAATACAAAACCTGGTGGACCAAATGCAAATCCAGCCATTTATGCCATTGCAAGCATTTGGAAAGTACAGGCGTTTTTACCAAGAACAGATTATTGGGGACCAATTCCTTACTCAAGTGTTGGTAATGGTTCAAAAAGTGTTGAATATGACAGTCAAGAAGCAATCTACAAGGATTTCTTGGTTGTGTTAAAGAAATCAGCGGCTGATTTGCAAGCCTTTAAAGGTAAAAATGTGTTGGGATCAAATGATCAAGTGTATGGTGGAAATGTGGATAAATGGATTTTATTTGCTAACACAATGCGTTTGAGAATTGCCATGAGAATGTCTGGCGTTGATGCAGCAATGGCAAAAGCAGAAGCAGAATCAGCAGTAGCGGGTGGCTTGATGAATACCAATGCTGACGATGCTTTTTTGAAAGTAACTGCAAATTCATTAAATCCAATGGCACAAACTTCAGCTTGGAATGAATTTAGAATGAGTGCTGCCATGGAAAGTGTTTTAAAAGGATACAAAGACCCAAGAATCAGTAAATTCTTTGCTCCCGTTGCAGGTACGGTTGATACTTACAAAGGACTTCGTAATGGATATTCAACGGTGGAACTTGGCGAGAAAGAAAATACGCCAAGTGCCAATTCAAACGTAGCCAACACTTTTCTTCCTGATAATATGTTCACAACGCCATACGTAGTAATGTATGCATCTGAGGCACATTTTTTGAAAGCTGAAGGAGCACTGAAAGGTTGGAACATGGGACCTGGAACTGCCAAAGATTTCTATGAAACAGGAATCTCAACTTCGATGAAACAATGGGGTATCACTGACGTGGCAGCTATTGCAGGTTATGTTAATGGTACATCAACACCAATTGCGTTAACGGATAAAGTAAAAACACCTGCGTTAACGGACGTTCCCGTCAAATTTGGCACCAATGCAGAAAAACAATTGGAGCAAGTCCATACCCAAAAATGGCTATCGTTGTTCCCAAATTCATTAGAAGCTTGGGCTGAATATCGCAGAACGGGTTATCCTAAATTATATGCTCGTATTAACTCTTCTAACACAGATGTACCTGCCAATGCGATTCTCCGACGTGTGCCTTTCGTAATTGGTGAGAAAAATACGAATAGCAAAGGATTGGAAACAGGAATCACGAAACTGGGGGGAACAGATAATGCTGCGACTCGTTTGTGGTGGAATAAGTAATAACTTTCGTGATTAAAATTTAAAAAAGATAGACAGCAATGTCTATCTTTTTTAGTTATATTGTATGCAATTGCAAATCCTATGTAAATGTTCTGAAACATTTTAAACATTTATTTGGGCTAAAATAAAACCCCCATGAAATTTCAAATTTTCGTAATTACCATTTTATATTTTTCTATAACTGCCTGTCAGTCAGACGACAAACTATTCACAAATCTTTCAGAAAGTAAAACAAATATTAATTTTAGAAACATCTTGCAAGAGTCGGAAGAATTAAATGTATTGAATTATATGTATTTCTACAACGGTGGAGGTGTAGCCGTTGGTGATGTGAATAATGACGGTTTGACTGACATTTTTTTTACGGGAAACATGGTCAAAAATCGCTTGTACATTAACAAAGGCAACATGGAATTTGACGATATCACAACTACTTCGGGCGTTGCTGAAGCACAAGGCTGGTGTACGGGTGCAACAATGGTTGATATTAATGAAGATGGATGGTTAGATATTTACATTTGCCGCTCTGCGGATACTCGTCCAGATAAACGAGCGAACCTTTTGTATATCAATAATAAAAACAATACTTTTTCTGAGAAAGCCAAGGAGTACGGACTTGCAGATGAGGGGTACTCGACACAAGCATCTTTTTTTGATTACGATAAAGACGGAGATTTGGACATGTTTTTGTTAAATCATTCTTTAAATGAATTTGCGGGATTTAGCAAAATTTTGCCTGATTTGAAGAAAAAAATAAGCCCCATTTATGGAAATAAACTCTATCAGAATGATGGGAATAATCATTTTGATGAGGTTTCTCAAAAAGCAGGTATTATCTCTAATGTTTTGAGTTTTGGATTAGGTGTCGCCATTTCGGATGTGAATAATGATGGTTGGTTAGATATTTACGTATCCAACGATTTTAATGAACAAGATTATTTATATATTAATCAAAAAAACAGTTCTTCGCCACAATTCATAGATGAATCAGCTTCAAGATTGGGGCATACTTCTCTGTTTTCGATGGGGTCGGATGCAGCAGATATCAACAATGATGGCTCTCCCGAAATCTTAACAATGGACATGGAAGCCGAAGGAAATCACCGCCAAAAAATGACTTCGGGAGCGGATAACTACGATAAATTCAAACTTTTGGAATCGCTCGGTTTTGGGAGTCAGTTTAGTAGAAATATGTTGCACTTAAACAACGGAAATGGTCATTTTGCGGAAATAGCCCAGTTTTCGGGCGTTTCCAGTACGGATTGGTCATGGTCTGCATTATTTCAAGATTATGATAATGACGGTTTTAAAGACCTCTTTATTACCAATGGTTTTGTAAAAGATTATACCGATATGGATTTCTTGAAGTTTACAACCGATGAACAAATTAAAGCAAATGAAGGACAAACTCAAAAGTTATCAGTAAGCCAATTGATTGAAAAAATGCCTAAGTCAACCACAGAGAGTTATGTTTTCCAAAACAAGGGAAATTTGACTTTCGATAAGAAAAATAAAGATTGGGGAATTGGTGGAAATGTAGTTTCGAGTGGTGCAGCATATGCCGACCTTGATAATGATGGCGACATGGATTTGGTGGTTAACAATATCAATGAATATGCCACAATTTATCAAAACAATGCTAATACGATTCTCATGAATAACTATTTGAAGATCAAGCTATTGGGTGATTTAAAAAACGGCTCAGGCATCGGTTCAAAAGTTTTTGTGTATTCAAGAGGACAGTCTTACATGCAAGAGCAAATGCCCGTGCGAGGATTCCAATCCTCGGTAGAGCAAATTTTGAATTTTGGGATTGGAAAATCAGCTCAGATTGATTCGGTCATAGTGATTTGGGATGATGATAAAAAACAAGTTTTGAAGAAAATAAAACCTAATCAAATTCTTACGGTGAAAAAATCAGAAGCCAATCAAGTATTTGTTTATCAAAATGTTAACAATAATAAACTATTTACTGAACAGGAAAATAATATCAATTTTACTCATACTGAAAACAATTATAATGACTTTAAATCTCAGATTCTTTTGCCTTATTTGCTCTCACGGTCGGGACCTTGTATAGCAAAAGGCGATGTAAATAATGATGGTTTAGAAGACCTTTTTGTAGGTGGTGCTTCGGGGCAATTGGGAGAAGTATTATTACAACAAAAAAGTGGTCAATTTACACTAAAATCACAAGCCATTTTTAAACAAGATATTGCCTCAGAAGACTGTGGAGCAACATTTTTTGATGCTGACAATGATAAGGATTTAGATCTTTACGTGGTTAGTGGAGGTAGTGAATTTAATTCAAATGATGTCGCCCTTCAAGACCGACTTTATTTGAATGACGGTAAGGGCAATTTTAGCAAAAGTCAATTACCCAAAGAAACAATCAGCGGTTCGTGCGTTCGTCCTGCCGATATTGACAGTGATGGAGATTTAGACTTATTTATAGGGGGAAGATTGATACCCCAAAATTACCCAAAAACGCCCGAAAGTTTTATCTTAATGAATCAAGGAAAAGGGATTTTTACAAAAGCTAATCAGCCGATAATCAGCAGTTTAGGGATGGTTACTGATGCAGTTTGGGTGGATATTAATAAGGATAATATCAAAGATTTAATAGTGGTCGGTGAATGGATGCCAATAAAAATTCTAATTAATCAAAAAGGAAAATTGGTGGATGAATCTGCTAAATGGATTACACAACCGATGAATGGTTTTTGGAATAAAATTTTGGCAGAAGATATGGATAATGATGGTGATGTGGATCTGATTGTAGGCAATCATGGACTTAATTCTCAAATAAAAGTAAACGAAACTCTACCCGCAGAAATCACATTTAAAGACTTTGACGATAACGGTACTATTGACCCAATTATGACTTATTATTTAGACGGAAAAAGTTATCCAATGGCTTCCAGAGATGACCTTTTGGAGCATTTACCGATGTTGAAAAAGAAATTTACTGATTATAAATCTTATGCCGACGCTCAAATTACCGACCTTTTTAGTAGTTCAGAATTATCGGGTTCAACTACTTTGAAAGCTAATAATTTGCAAACTGTTTATTTAGAAAATACTGGTAAATTATTGAAAATAAAGACATTACCTCAACAAACACAATTTGCTCCTGTGTATGCAATAGCTTCGGCAGATGTGAATAATGATGGAAAAAAGGATTTGATATTAAGTGGAAATCTTTCAACTGCTCGCATTAAATTTGGGAAATATGATGCCTCAAACGGAACAATTTTATTGGGCGATGGAAAAGGGAATTTCAACTTTGTATCAAGCAATAGAACAGGGTTAAATCTTAAAGGAGATGTTCGAAGCATGGAAATTATTGGAAAAAAATTAGTGGTTGGAATAAACAATGAAAAAGTGAAGGTTTTTAAATTGAATTGAGAACACGATTTTAAGATTTATGAGAATATACTTTACAATTGTATCAATCTTAAAATCGTATTCTTTTTTTACTAAAACACAAATCATTTTAACCATTTATCGAACCAATCAAAGGCTTCTACTTGCATTTTTTTGTCAAATTTATGGGGACCAGGGTGAAAAGAACAATTATATTTGTCTTCTGCTCCCGCTTTTTTATAAATTTCTTTCAAAATATTGTTTGCTTTTTCCATCTCTGAAAGCGTAAATAAATTATCATTCGTATCGTTTAAAACTAAGGTTGGCAAAGGCGTTCTTAATCCTAAAATCTCTGGAAAATCCAACTCATTTGGTAGTAAAGGAACGTAAGTCATCCACGTATGCGTAAAGGAAGTATTCAATGCAAAATCATTCCAAGTTGTCATAAATCCCACAGGAACGGCACATTTTATCCGAGCATCTAAACCTCCCATGAACACCGTCCTTAAACCTCCACCAGAAAGACCACAACAGCCAACACGTTCATTGTCAACGTCTTCTCTTGCACAGAGAATATCTAAAGCCTTTCTGTCTTCAGCGAAAAATACCCCAGGCCACGTAGTTCCTGCACTTAGTAGTGACCTTGACATGGTTTGTTCATGATGATTCGCCCATTCATTATAAGCACTAATATTTTTTGGATTATCAGGATCATTATCGGTTAATCCTTCTCGATTATACGCAGGAATATCTTCCATCATTACCCTCCTACTCGCAAAGGCAAAAGCATCTGAAACTAAAACTACATAGCCTCTTTTTGCCAGTTCATTCGCCCACGCTGCCCCTCCATAATAATCTTGTTGAGCCTTTTTCATGAGAGGATGCTGATTATCCGAAATTTTGGTGATTTTTTGTGTACCAAAATACTTGTCCCCACCATGGTCGTGAAAACCAAGCACGGCTGGCAATTTCCCTTTGGCATTTAAAGGTTTTAATAAGACGGCTTCTGTTGGTCTTCCGTAAGGTAATTGCCATGTTAATTTTTCAATATGCAAACCATCATAAGACAAACTTTCTATAACTTTTACTTTCGGCAAGCCTCCAATTTCAGGGATAGCCATTCGTTCCATTAACTGATTTTTTGCCACGTTTTGCCACGTTTTTAAATCAGTATATTTATTGTTCCTAAACGAGAATTTTGGCAGTTGCTTATCTTTTAAATTAGTAGCCCATTCACCATATTTTCCAATAACACTCAGTTTTGGTTCCACTAATTTCAATTTATTTACATTTACATTAGAACCTTTTAAGTTAACTTTTAAAGAAAATCCAAGAGCAGTAAGACCGCTCATTTTCAAAATTTGCCTACGTTTTTTGTCCATTTTTTTGAAATTTAATAAAATAAAAAGTAAATAAAATTATTAATTCTTATCAATTTCTTTATAATTAAGATGATAAACAACTCATTTTCTCCCAATGGTAAATCAGTATCATAAACACAAATGAAAGTATTATTTTTTGGAGGATTATTGCTCTACTTTTGAATGAAATATGGTTTTTATACAGATAATTCTAAATTTTATTACACTTTTCAAATCAAAAAAATTAAATAAACTGATACTATTTTACAATGAAAGAAAGTAATGATTTTCAGGCAGGAGTGGCAAAAATTGACATAACGCCATCACTCGGCACAATTATTGGTGCTGATTTTTTGCCTCATTATGCTCGCTTTATACATGATCCATTATTTTCTAAATCATTGATTTTCAAGGATATAAATACAACTATTGCCATTATAATAGTTGATATTTGCATTATGGATACTGAATTTATGGATGATGTAAAATCCAAAATTCAATCAGCAACGGGCATAGAACCAAAGAATATTCTTTTAGCAAGTAATCACAATCATGCAGCTGGGGATATTATAAGTCTTTTAGGAGGTTCCGCAGATATTGCCTACAAAAAGAAACTTCCTGATTTGATTGTTCAATCCGTGAAATTAGCAAAAGATAAACTTCAACCAGCCAAAATTGCCTCAGATTTAGTGAATGTTCCCGAATACGTTAGATGCCGCAGGTACCTAATGGCAGATGGATATGAAGCTAAAAACCCTGTTACAAGAAAAAAAGACATCGTTAAAACAAATCCGTTTGGTGGCGAGGATAAAATTATTGGTCCAGCCGCAAAAACTGACCCTGAATTAAGTTTCTTAGCAGTGAAAAGTTTGGATGATAAATGGATTTCAGTCTTGGCAAATTATTCATTGCATTACGTGGGGGATTGGCCAGATGATTCTATTACAGGAGATTATTTTGGAGAATTTTCAAAACAAATTCAAGAAAAACTGGGTGCAAACGATGACTTTGTTGGTGTCATGAGTAATGGCACGAGTGGAGATGTCAATATCTGGGATTTCATGAATCCAGAACGTTTTCCGAAAGAAAACTATGCGAAAACAAAACTCATTGGCGGTGATTTAGCACAAAAAGTCTATGAAAAAATAGAGGTTTTAACTTGGGAAGATAATGCAAATATATCGGCTAAATATGAAGAGTTCATGCTCGATATCAGAAAGCCTTCAAAGCAAGAATTAGAAATTGCAAAACAAGCATTTATTGAAAACGATTTCAATAATTTAAGTTTGAAGTCTGACATGATTCAACGCATTTATGATCGTGAGCAATTGCTTTTAAATGAGTATCCCGATACCGCCAAATTGAGTGTCCAATCCCTGAAGATTGGCAATTTGATTATTGGTGCTTTACCAGGTGAATTTTTTGCAGAAACTGGCTTGATATTGAAAGAAGGGGTTAATTTGCATAATTATTTTACAATCTCATTGGCAAATTCTTACGGTGGATACGTCCCTCCTGCCCACGAAATCGACCGTGGAGGCTACGAAACTTGGCGTGCCAGAAGTAGCTTTTTAGAACATAACGCTGAGGAAAAAATTAGAGAGAAATTAGCCAAATTAATTAAAGAAATTTAACTAACCACATAAAAAATGTTAACAATAAGTCAACTTTTTATTTACCCAATTAAATCACTCTCTGGAATTTCAGTTGATGCTTGTGAAGTAACAAATCGTGGATTGAAAAATGATAGAAGGTGGATGATTGTTGATAAAAATAACCAATTTTTGACCTTGCGAGAATATCCCAAAATGGCATTATTGGATGTTGAAATAAATGAAAAAAGTTTATCAATCAAATCACGTGAACATCCTCAACAGTTTCTACATGTTCCATTCATGAGTAACGCAAATAATCTTGAAAATGTAACAATTTGGAATGCAACCGTTCAAGCAGAACCAGTTCAGCATGAAACGAATGATTGGTTAAGCGATATGTTGGGCAATGCTTGCAAATTAGTTTACATGCCCGAAGAAAGTTTGAGACCCGTTGATACAACTTCTGGATATCATCCCGAAGGAAAATTCACTTCTTTTGCTGATGCTTATCCATTTTTATTATTAGGAGAAGCGTCTATGGATGAGTTGAATTCACGATCTGAAAAACAATTTTCAATTCAACGTTTTAGACCCAATATTGTCTTTTCAGGTGGTTTGCCAAATCAGGAAGATTTGTTTGAAAACTTCACAATTAACGATATAACTTTTACAGGACTTGAAAATTGTGCTCGTTGCAAAATTCCTAATGTGAATCCTGATAATGGTATTTTAGGCACTGATAATGAGCCACTTAAAACATTAGCAAAATATAGATTAAGGAATAAAAGCATTGAATTTGGCAGGAATATAGTCTTCAATGGTAGTGGAACAATTAAGGTTGGAGATGAGTTAAAATTGAGATAGTTGTAAAGCAAATAAACCAAAAAATACATGAATCAAAACAAATCTTATACCATTTCTTTGACCATTATTACCTTCATATTTTTCGTTTTTGGTTTTATAATTTGGCTAAATGGAGTATTAATTCCATACTTTCAAATATGTCTTGAATTGACAAATTTTCAAGCCTCTTTAGTAATTTTTGCTGCCAATATTGCCTATTTTGTAATGGCATTACCGAGTGCTTGGGTCTTAAAAAAGACTAAATATAAGAAGGGAATGGTTTTGGGGTTGTTAATTATGACTATTGGAACGTTAATGTTTATCCCTGCTGCTTACACTCGAACGTATAGTCTTTTTTTAGCGGGACTTTTTGTAACTGGTACAGGTTTAACACTTCTACAAGCTGCCGTAAATCCATACATTGCCATTCTTGGACCTATCGAAAGTACAGCTCAACGAGTAGGTTTTTTAGGACTTGCCAATAAAACTGCGGGCATCCTTAGCATCACGGTTTTGGGATCAATTTTCTTGCTAAAAGCAGATGAAATTATTGCAAATGTTAGTACTTTAAGCGGTCTTGAAAAAGCAAAAATTTTAGATGAATATGCTCTTAAAATCGTAAATCCATACATTGCAATAACCGTAATTTTGATACTCATGGCAATGGTAATACATTTTTCCAATTTGCCTGAAATTGATGATTCCAAAACCGAGATTGAAGGAATTAGTGTTGAGATAGAATCCAAAGCTAATGTATTTCAATATCCTTATTTAGTATTGGGCGTGGTTACAATGTTCTTTGCTTCCACATGTGAGGTCGTACCCGTTGATAGCATTATAATTTATAGTAGAGCTTTGGGGCTTTCGATTAATGAAGCTCGTATTTTTCCAATTTATGCCCTTGTTGCAATGCTAATGGGCTATTTAGCGACAATTATTTTTATTCCAAAATATATCTCCCAACATAAAACGCTTCAATTTACGGCTTTGTGGGGAATTTTATTATCACTTGGTTCGTATTTTACGGGAGGAAAAATTTCAATTTTATTGGTTTCACTTATGGGTTTCGGAACCGCAATGTTGTGGGGAACTATCTGGGGATTATCATTGAGGGGACTTGGAAAATATACGAAAGTTGGGGGAGCCATGTTATTAATGGGAATCATTGGAGGAGCAATTTTACCTCTCCTTTTTGGAAAATTGGTTGACACGAATCCACAATATCCTCAAAATGCAATATTGTTGATGATCCCCTTTTATTTAGTCATTTTAGGTTACGGAATTTGGGGGTATAAAATGGAAAAATGGAGCATAAAATAATTTAAACGATGCGTTTTAGAAGATTAGAAATTGTAAGGAGTAATCAATAGTTACTTTCTTAATAAAATAAAGAAAAATTAAAATGCTCTAAAATGCTCAGTAACTTTTATTTTTATTAACTTAAAATAATACAAAATATGAAAAATAAAATTTTTATCATTTTATTAAAATATAACCTCTTTTTTGGAATATTATTTTTTCTAAATTCATGTTCAAAAAATCCAGAAATAAACAATTCTAATGCTCAAACTGATGTGCCGTTAATTGATAAATCCATTGTTCCAAATCCACCAATGGGTTGGAATTCTTGGGACAGTTTTGGTTGGACAGTTAACGAAACTCAAGTGAAAGCAAATGCAGAATATATGGCTAAAAACCTCAAATCACTTGGTTATGAATACATTGTAGTAGATGCAAATTGGTATGCCGATAAAAAAGGAAGCAATTTTGAAGATTTTGTGCATGAAAGAATGTCAACAAAACCAGCTTATAGCATGGATGAATTTGGGAGGTTATTACCCGATACAACCAAATATCCATCAGCAAAAGATGGGAAGGGTTTTAAGCCTTTGGCAGATTATATTCATAGTTTAGGCTTAAAATTTGGTATTCACATGATGCGGGGTATCCCTTGGAAGGCTTCTGATAATAATACTATAATTAAAGGTACAGATTTTAAAGCAAGTTCTATTTCTCAACCTGATAGCGGTTGCGTTTGGTATGATGGTTACTATGGAATTGATATGAAAAAACCTGGTGCCCAAGAATATCTAAACTCAGTTTATAAATTATATGCCGATTGGGGACTTGATTTTATAAAAGTAGATGATGTGGTAAATGTGCCAGAGTTAGAAGGAATCAGTAAAGCAATTAGAGGTTCTGGCAGAAAGATGGTCATCAGTGTAGTTCCAGATGGAATTCCTTATGATATTTTGAAAAAGAATGCTCACATGTCACGAACTGGGTACGACTTTTGGGACGTTTGGGAGATGTTAAAAAAAGGGTTTTCTGCCGCTAATATTGCCTCTAAACAAATTGAAGGGGGTTTTTATCCAGATTTAGATATGTTGCCAATCGGTAAAATTGGAATTGGTTTGTCATATAAAGGACCGAAAGCTCGTATTTCAAATTTTACAAAAAATGAATTACATACCCTCTTATCACTCTGGTATATCTCAAAAATGCCCTTATTTATTGGAGGAAATTTACCAGAAACCGATTCTCAAACTTTATCCTTAATTACAAATAAAGAAGCTCTGGACGTAAACAGAATTGGTATAAATGGTCGCCAAATTAAATTTAAAAATGCAATTATCATTTGGGTTGCCGATGTGAAAGATAAACAGGACAAATATTTAGCATTTTTCAACCAATGGGAATCAATTGAACCCGTTGAAACCAAAGTTACTTGGAAACAATTAGGACTTTCAGGTTCGGAATATAAAGTGAGAGATTTATGGGCAAATAAAGATTTGGGTACGTTTAAAGATGGCTTTTCAAAACCTATAAATGCCCACGATGCAGGTTTATATAAAGTTTATCAATAAGTAAATAATAGAAACCTTGTTGGAGCGAAAAGCAACTAACAAGGTTTTATAATTTACCCTGTAATTGGCACTTTCACCTGACAGCGGTATTCAAACTATTTAAAGCAATGCAAAAGCAAAAAATTGTCCATCCAGACAGAAACCCAAATTTTGCCACAGGAGCCTATTCCGACGGTGTTTTGATTGACGGATTGTTGTTCGTAAGTGGGCAAGCGGCAGTAGATTTCAAAACTTCAAAATTTGTTTTAGGCACTATTGAAGAGGAAACTGTCAGGACTTTGGACAACATAAAAACCATAATTGAAACCGCTGGCGGAACGATGGAAGATGTTGTAAAATGCACCGTACATTTAGCCGACATTAATGATTTTGACCGATACAACGTTGTTTATGCCAGTTATTTTAAAGACATAAAACCCGCAAGAACAACCGTACAATCAGTCTTAGCGGAAAATTTAAAGGTAGAAATTGATGCGATTGTGAAAATATCTTAATAATTAAAAAAAATATGAATTACAGTCAATCAGCTCAATTATTAGAAAGAGCAAAAAAATCTCTTGCTGGTGGCGTGGCTTCTGAATTTAGAAAATATAATCATCCACACGCCATCTTTTATTCTCACGGTGCGGGCAATAAAATTTATGATGTGGATGGAAATGAATATTTGGATTATACCTTGAGTCAAGGTCCATTATTGCTTGGTCACAACCATCCCCACGTAGTTAAACGGGTGGAAGATTACGCAAAATTTGGGCAATTATACGCAGGACAGCACATTTTGGAACTTGAGTTAGCTGAAAAATTACAACAAATTATTCCTTCTGCCGAGTTGATGCGTTTTTGTTTAGATGGCTCCGAGGCTGTACAAACCGCTTTTCGACTTGCTCGGGCAAAAACGGGCAAGCAAAAATTTCTTCGTTTTGAAGGACATTATCACGGTTGGTTAGACAACGTAGCTTGGGGATTTTCTGCTCCATCGGTTGAACAAATGGGCGATATTGAACACCCGAATGTTTTCCCCTGGTCGGCAGGTTTGCCCGATGGCGTTGATGCTGAATTTATTACTATTCCTTGGAATAATCGTGACTTATTGCGTAAAACTGTTCAACAACATTACCAACAAATTGCAGCAATTATCACCGAGCCAATTATGTGTAATAGTGGTTGTATTATCCCAGAAGACGGTTTTTTGCAAGGAATTAGAGATTTATGTGATGAATTTAATATTACTTGCATTTTTGATGAAGTAATAACGGGCTTTCGCACGTCTTTGGGAGGTATTCAGGCTTACTACAACATTACGCCCGACCTTTCAATTTTTGCAAAAGCAATGGCAAGTGGTTATCCAATTTCTGCCATTGTCGGCAAAAAAGCATGGATGAATCTAATTGTGGAAGGTAAAGTAATTCATGCGGGTACGATGAATTCAAGTTGCTCAACCGTGGCTGCGGCATTGGGAACAATTGAGGTTTTGGAACAGGATGGAATATATGAAAACATCTATCAGTTGGGCTTGAAACTAATGAACGGATTGAAAGAAATTGGCAAAAAACAACGAAAAAATTTATTGGTTCAAGGACTTGGACCCATGTTGCATACAGGTTTTACGGATTTAGAAAAAGTAAGAGACTTTCGGGAAGTGATGACGTATGATAAAATAAAATTAGGAAAATTTGTTGCGGGCTTGCATGACAAAGGAATTCGCATTATTGGGCGTGGGCTTTGGTATATTTCAACCGTACATACGGAGTCAGAAATTGATAAAACGCTTGAAATTGCGGAAGAAGTACTTGATGGAATATAGAATTCCAAACTCGCAAAGAACTGCCGAAGGCATCCGAATAGTAGTAATAATTAACCAATATTTTCTACATACTTTCATAAACCATAAACTATTTTATAATGACAAATCATAAAGAAAATATGTCAGAAGTTGGCGTTGTTGGACTCGGTTTAATGGGTTGCAGCATTATTACGGCACTTTTAGTTGCAGGAAATAAGGTTGTTGCATTAGCTCCAATTGAAGCTGATTTAAAAAATGCACTTCATAAAATTCAACATAACTTAGCGTCTGCCGACCACAACGGATTCTCTGAATATTCAATTGATGAAAATCTTTCCAGGTTAATTATTTCAAATAATTACCAAGATTTGAAAAATTGTAAGTTAGTGATGGAATGTGTCACAGAAAATCTTGAAATAAAAAAACAAGTATATGCCTTAATTGAAAATAATATTACAGAAAATGCAATTCTTACAACCAACACTTCTGCCATTCCAATCACTGTATTGAAGGATTTTGTGAAATATCCTAAACGCTTTTTAGGAATGCACTGGGCAGAACCGTCTTACACAACAAAATTTTTAGAGATTATTTGCAGTCCAGAAACTGACATTAAATTTGCCGAATATTTGTATAAAATGGCAACAAAATGGGGCAAAGAACCAACTTTAGTTCGCAAAGATATTCGTGGATTTATCACAAACAGAATCATGTATGCCATGTATCGTGAGGCATTCTACTTGGTTGAAAATGGCTATGCAACCGTTGAAGATGTGGACAGAACTTGCCGAAATGACGGCGGACATTGGATGCCTTTTTGTGGTCTTTTTAGATATATGGACATTACAGGTTTGCCCGCTTATTATACCGTAATGAAGGACCTATTTCCAACTTTAAATAATCAAACACACGTTCCAAAACTGATAGCAGATATAGCAGAGAATGGCGGAAAAGGCATTTTAAATGGTAAAGGCTTTTACAATTATACGCCCGAAGAAGCCGAGGAATGGGAAAAAGCTTACCAAGAATTCGCTTTTGAAATAAGTAGATTATCTTCAAAATATCCCAGCAATTTAGTAGAAAAAAGGATACTCAATAAAGAGAAAGTTAACGGTAAAGAAATAACAATCTAAGGCTAAAATCATGCTAAATAAAAGACGAATAAACCTAATCTTAATATTATTTTCTTCATTAATTGGACATTTGCTAATTGGTCAAAAACCAACGAAGGCAAACAAAGATAATTCATTCAGCACCAACTTGTTACCTAACGAAATGTGGTGGGGTGGTCTAAGTAGTAACGGCTATAAAATGCCTTACGATAAAACTACGAATTTAACAATTGACCTTTGGGCAAATAATGACGAAAATCAATCGCAACCCCTACTGATTTCAAGTAAAGGGCGTTATGTTTGGTGCGAAGACCCCATAATGTACGCTTTTACCAATGGAAAATTAACCGTTAGTAGCAGAACTGGCATAATTCAATCGGGCAAAGCGGGAGATAATTTAAAGACAGCTTATCAATTTGTTTCAAATAAATATTTTCCATCGAATGGGCATATTCCTGACCCAAAAATGTTCACTTTACCTCAATACAATACCTGGATTGAATTAATGTATGATCAACGGGAAGACAAAATTCTACAATATGCACAAAGCATTCTTGATAAAGGTTATCCGCCAGGTGTTTTGATGATTGATGATACTTGGCAAGAGAATTATGGAATTTGGGAGTTTTCGCCCAATCGTTTTAAAGACCCAAAAGGAATGGTTAAAAAACTGCACAAAATGGGCTTTAAAGTTATGCTTTGGATTTGCCCTTTTATCAGTGCCGACTCTGAGAATTTTAGGTATTTAGCAAAAAATGGAATGCTATTATTGCGTAATCAAGCAGGTAAACCAGTAAATTGGGATGAAAACACGCAAAGTAAAGTCGCCATTATTCCTTGGTGGAATGGTTACAGTGGACTTTTGGACTTGACAAATCCAAAAACACAAAAATGGTTTAATGATCGTCTGGATCATCTGGTTAATGACTATGGTGTAGATGGTTTCAAATTAGATGCTGGCGATGGACAATTTTATAAAGATAATTTGGTTTCAAAAAACCCTGCAACGCCAAATGACCATACGATGTTATTTGGAAAAGTAGGATTAAAATATGATTTGAATGAATACAGAGCATCCTTCAAAATGGCTGGTACTCAACTTGTTCAAAGATTACGAGACAAAAATCATTCTTGGGGAGAATTAAATGAATTAATCCCTGGAATTATTGCTCAAGGACTTATGGGTTATGCATACACCTGCCCAGATATGATTGGCGGCGGACAATGGACTTCATTTTTGGATTCTACTAAATTGGATCAAGAATTAGTGGTTCGTTCTGCACAAATTCACGCTTTAATGCCAATGATGCAGTTTTCCGTTGCTCCGTGGCGTATTTTAACGAAAGAGCAAGACGAAATCTGCAAAAAAATGGCAATTCTTCACGAATCATTTGGAGAAAAAATTGTTGAATTGGCTCGACAGTCTTCAAAATCAGGTGAACCGATTGCCCGTTCTATGCTCTATAATTATCCAAACTCAAGTTATGAAAAAATAAAGGACGAATTTATGTTGGGATCAGACATTTTAGTGGCACCTGTCTTGCAAAAAGGGGCAAGAAACCGTACTGTAGTATTTCCGAAGGGCAATTGGCTTGGCGAAGACGGTAGCAAAGTTGTCGGACCATCAACGCAAACAATTCAAGTTCCTTTGGAAAGACTACCTTATTATACGCTTCAAAAAGATTAACGAACTCATTTTTAAAAATGAAAATATCTGTCTTCCTACTCATTTTCACCTTAGTTTTTCAGGTTAAAATAAACGCACAGTCAACCTACAAGTTTGAAACCTATGCAGGCTCAGTGGATGGTTTTTTAGATGGATATAGAAAAAAGGCTTTGTTCCGTTCACCAGAAGGCATAACCGCTGATGATAAAGGAAATTTGTACATTACAGAATACCGTTCAAGTATCATCAGAAAAATAAATGCAAAGGGGATTGTTTCCATTTTGGCAGGACAACCGTTAAAAACAGGCTACGCCGATGGCAAAGTTTTTGAATCACTAATCGACCGTCCTCATGGGATTGCCGTTGACAAAAAAGGAAATATTTTCTTTTGCGATATGAAAAATCATCTCATTCGCAAAATTGATTGCAAAGGAATTATCAGTACTATTGCTGGTGAAAGTGGTAAGGCTGGAATTAATAATGGCATTGGGAAAAACGCACAATTCAATCAACCAGAGGGAATTGTGGTTGATAGTAAGGGTAACTTATTCGTTGCAGACACCTATAATTTTATTGTAAGAAAAATTGATAAAAATGGGAATGTTACAACTTTTGCAGGAGTTGGAACAGAAAAAGGATATTCTGATGGACAAGAAAAGAAGGCTCTTTTTAATATGCCAATTGGGATTGCCATTGATAAAAAAGATAATTTATTTGTCTTAGATGCCATTTACGACAGCTCCGAACAAGGGAATAGTGTTATTAGAAAAATTGACCCAAAGGGAAATGTAACAACTTTTGCGGGTGTTAAAGGTAAAAATGGACACAAAGACGGAAAGTTACAAAAAGCAATTTTTAACAAGCCTGTAGGCATTACGGTAGCAAATGATGGAACCATTTTTATTGCAGATACTGAGGCAGATTTGATAAGAATGATTGATATAAATGGAAACGTAACCACGATTGGTGGTCAGTATCTTACCGAGAAAAGTCAAGATGGAATTGGAAGTAAAGCTGCTTTCTCTGACCCGCAATCTATTGTAGCTACCCCTAATGGTGATATTTTCATAACAGACACCTTCAATAATAAAATAGTAAAAGGTACTAAAATTAAATAAAAACATAAATGTTCACCATTGACGCTCATCTTGACCTTGCCACAAACGCAATTAGCTATAATCGTGATTTAACAAAATCTGCTCACGAAATTCGAAAAAGAGAGATTTTTCTTGAACTATCAGACACACAAGATAGAGGCAATGGAACCGTTACATTACCTGACTTGAGAAAAGGAAATTTAGGCTTGGTGGTTGCCACACTAATTTCTCGTTTTTCAGCGGGAGGCAAACCCATAGCCTCGCTTAGTTTGCCTGGCTGGCATTCGCCTGAACAAGCATATTCCTTCGGACAAGCACAATTGGCTTGGTATCAAACAATGGAGTATAAGGGAGAAATGGTACAAATAAACAACCTTGAAACCTTAGAAAATCATTTAAAATTATGGCAAGATGAATCCGTTTTGAATGAATCAAAACCTGTTGGATATATCCTAAGTTTGGAAGGAGCAGATTCAATTATTGATTTTAATTACTTGGAAAAGTACTATAACAATGGACTACGAGCAATTGGACCCGCTCATTTCGGACCAGGTCGTTATGCCGCAGGAACCCACAGTGATGGAAGCGGATTGACCCAAATTGGCAAAGAATTATTAACCAAAATGGATAGCCTGAACATTATTTTGGATGCTACGCATTTAACCGATAAAGGCTTTTTTGAAGCAATGGACTTGTTTAATGGAACCGTTTGGGCAAGTCATCAAAACTGTAGAGCAATAATTCAAGGTGAACGTCAATTTAGTGATGAGCAACTGAGAATAATAATTGAACGAGGAGGCGTTATTGGTGGAGCTTTGGATGCTTGGATGCTTTATGAAAACTACAAATTTGGGGATAATCCAAAACAGTTAGGTGTAAATCTGGAAAAATTAGTGAATCATTTTGATCATATTTGCCAAATAGCTGGTAATTCAAATCATATTGGTTTTGGCACTGATTTAGATGGGCTTTTTGGAACTGAACAATCTCCTTATGATTTAGACACGATTGCTGATGTTGCAAAATTTGAAAATATTCTAACACTGAGAGGGTATAATCAATCAGACTTGGAAAATATATTTCATAAAAACTGGCTAAGAATCATTAGACAAACTTGGCTTTAATTTTCGTAAAACTTATTATATTTTTCACTTTCAAAAGCCTTTTTTCTGTATTCTTTTGGCGTAAGATTTTTGGCTTTTTTAAATAAGCGATTGAAATTGGAAAGATTATCAAAACCTGCATCAAACGAAATCTGAGAAATACTTCTATTATTGTCCATTAATAAACTACAAGCATAGCCAATTCTTACTTTCAAAACATACTCAGAAAAAGTCAAATTATAAGTTTTCTTAAATAAAACACTAAAAGTTGTACTCGACATATTTACAACATCAAGCACATCCTTCATCTGAATTTTCTTCTGGAAATTCTGCATAATATATTTGATAACTTTTTTCATTGAATTACTTTTCTCGGCTTGAAAAGTACTGGTAAAATTTGGACTTGCTAATAAAAGATACTCCTTTGTTCTGGAAATCGTTTCAAATATATTAAACAAACTATACAATCGAACTTCGGGAGAAGCATTAATCATTTTCACCATCGCATTGGTAATTTCCCGCTTCGTTTCGCCCAAAATCAAGCATCCTTGCGTTGAATCGTCTAATACCTTTCGCATTTTCTCATTTTCAGGAATATTAAAAAAAGTTTCTCCAAGAAAATTATCCAAAAATTGAATTACAATTCCTTCTCCTTGAAATCCCTTTTCGGTGTTGAAATAATGGTCGTCGCAAAGCCACTCGTGGGGTAAATTTGAGCCAATTAAAACCAAATCACCTTCTTCAAATTGATCAATATTATCGCCTACCATGCGTTTCCCAGAACCCTTATTAATCAAAACCAATTCAAATTCAGGATGATAATGCCACCTTGAAAAAGGATTTCTTTCGTGATAAAAAATAAAAGATTGGTTAGTATCTTTCATTAAATTAATTTCAACAGCTTTCATAATTTTAAAATTTTGATTGGGTATTTCCGATTGTGGAGATAAGTTAATAAAAATGAATGAAATAGTTGTCGTTTTAATGAAATAAGGTTTTCACTTACATAATTTGTATTGAAAATATCAAAAACAATTCTGAAAAACTTACAGTAAACTAAAATGCTACTTCTGTCGTTTATTAAAAAAATAAATTCAATGAAGTACCTTTTTTTTATTCTTGTTATACCACATATTATTTTTGCACAAAGAGACTCACTTCTTTATAAAATGTCAACCATTGAATTTATGAAGTTAC
The DNA here is from genome assembly GCA_025354645.1 of Arcicella sp. Lineage (GTDB taxonomy): Bacteria > Bacteroidota > Bacteroidia > Cytophagales > Spirosomataceae > Arcicella. The sequence goes on from JANXML010000117.1 coordinate 27,082, forward strand.
CTGAGTTGAATAAACAAATTGATGCAAAAAACCCCAATAATGCACTTTTAGACGCAGCCCTTTTTCACATCACCAACGAACAAAGAGTAGTTCATAATTTGCCTAAGTTTAAGTATTCTTATTCTCTTCATAAAGCCACCAACGAACATTCGGAAGCAATGATTAATCAAGATTTTTATAGCCATGAAAATCCGTTTAGTCCAGCAAATAGAAAGATGACGGATAGAATTTTTCTCTATACTTTGGAATTTAAAGAAATGGCAGAAAACATAGCTCAGCACGATATCTTGGGCGGTATAGATGAAAGATATTGCTTTGAAATACCAAGAAATAGTCAAGATTATGTGTATTTGAATTGTGAGACTAAAAAGCCTGTACCAATGCGAACATATGCAGAATTGGCTCGATCTGTTGTGGAGGGTTGGATGAATTCTCCTCATCATCGAGAGAATATCCTAAATCCAAGGTTAAAATCGTTAGCTTGTTCTGGTAGAATCTCAAAAAACCCGTTTAAAACTAAACGTAGTCCATTTGCTCGATTAACACAAGATTTCGGTGGCTAAAATAATTCGAAAATAAAATATTTGTTTTTGATTAAAAACACCCGTTTAATTACTTAGAATTAAGCGTTTTTTTTTAGTATATTTGTAATTATCCTCCTTCCTTAATCCCTCTAATTATTACAATCACAAGCTAAAAGTACAATTTTTTAAACAAATTATCTCTTTTAGATTACTAACTCATTGATAATTAAGTAATTATCTTATCAATGAATTCTTGTTTCTAAAAAGATACAAACTATAAAAATATAACGAATGAAATTAACATTTTGGGGAGCAACAAGACAGGTGACTGGTAGTATGTATTTACTTGAATTAGACGATGAATATAAAATTCTGATTGATTGCGGAACAAATATGGAACGGGACATTGATTATGGTCAGACCGTTACGAATAAAGCATTTTTCCCTTTTGAACCATCACAAGTAAATTTAGTTCTTCTAACACACGCACACATAGACCATTCTGGGAATATTCCAATGCTCTATCGTGAGGGATATGAGGGGCAGGTCTTATGTACTTCACCAACCGCAGAATTATCAAATCTGCTACTTCATGATTCGGCTAATCTAAACTTGAAAAAAATAAAACAAGCAGAAGGTGATAGTAAGAAAAAGAAGAAAAAAATGGATAGATTGCTCGTTAAAGGCGATTTATATTTGCAAAAAGATGTTGAAGATGCCATGTCTAATTTTGTAAGTATTCGTTTTAATCAAAGATTTAAAGTATCAGATACGGCTTGGGTAACTTTTATTCCTGCTGGACATTTGTTGGGTGCGGCACATATCATTTTGGAAGTAAAAGAAAATGGAAACATGAAAAGTATCTGCTTTTCTGGAGACATCGGTCGTAAAAATTATCCACTTCATATTGACCCATCTGCCGAGATTCCTGATGTTGATTATTTGTTATGCGAAACCACTTATGGAGCAAGATTACACGAAGACAAACAGTTGCCAGAAGATGCCTTGGGAGATGTAATTAAAAGAACTTGCATTGATATTCCAGGACGTTTAATCATTCCAGCGTTTTCTGTTGGGCGTACTCAAGCCTTGCTTTTCACGTTGAGTAAACTTTATACAGAAAAAGGATTTCAACCAATTAAAGTATTCAGCGACAGCCCTTTGGCTTATGCTTCAACCAGAGTTTATCAGAAAAATTTGAAGCAATTAAACAAAGAAGCACAAAGTTTTCAAGATGAAAATGAAACACTTTTTGACTTTGAAAACTTACAATATATTCAATCAGAAAAATCCAGCAAAGCTATTTCAAATTATGGTGAACCTTGTATTATAATTTCTGCATCTGGAATGATTTCGGGTGGGCGAGTGGAACAACACATCGCCGCCAACATAAATAATCCTTATTGCACCATACTTTTAGTCGGATATGCGTCCGAAGGAACGCTCGGTTGGCGATTGATGAACGGACAGAAAACCCTTAGAATCAAGGATATAGAACATAATGTATTAGCAAACGTCGAAAAAATAGACGTTTTCTCTGGACATGGTGATCAAGCTGATTTATTGAATTTTGTAAAAAAACAGTCTAAAGAAAAACTCAAAAAAGTATTCTTGATTCACGGTGAAATCGAAAGTATGGGTGTTTTCAGAGATGCTTTGGAAGATGAAGGTTATCTAAATGTTGAAATTCCTGAATATGGTCAAAGTTATGAATTATAGATTTCAACTTAAAAAATGGAAGGCTTCGCATTGTGCAAAGCCTTCCATTTTTTATGCTACTTTTGTTTCCAAATATCACGATTAAAAAAAATGCAAACAACATTAATCACAAATGATGCCGTAGTTTTCGGAATACTTCTTGGAATAATTTATCTTACCTTTTATACTTCTTCGCTACAAAACCGTTTTTGGCAAAAATTTTATCTTTTTTTTCCCAGTATCTTGATTTGTTATTTTGTGCCAGGATTACTCAATTCTTTCAATATTATTTCGGGTGAAAATTCTAAATTATATGATGTTGCTTCAAAATATTTATTACCAGCATGCTTGGTATATTTTACGATAAGCATTGATTTTCAAGCACTTAAAAGATTAGGACCAAAAGCAATTATTGTTTTTCTGGCAGGGTCGTTGGGAGTAATGGTAGGTGGACCAGTAGCTTTGTGGATTGTTAAAAACATTAGTCCCGAAACCGTTTCGGGCGATACATGGCGTGGATTAGCAACTATTGCTGGAAGTTGGATTGGGGGAAGTGCCAACCAAACGGCTTTAAAAGAAGTATTTAATCCATCGGCTGAAATATTTTCACAGGCAATTGCGGTGGACGTACTAACGGCTGAACTGTGGTTGGCTTTGTTGCTTTTTGGTGTAAGTAAAGCATCTCAAATTGATACGTGGATGGGGGCAGATACTTCCGCAGTGGATGAAATTAGAGAAAAAATTGAAAGAGAATATGCTGATAATCAACGCAATCCAAGTTTTAAAGATTTATTGTTAATACTTTTTATAGGATTTGGAACAACTGCTTTGGCTCACGCTTTTGCAGATATGATTGTTCCTTTTATAAACAATAATTTCCCAAATCTTAAAAAATTTAGCCTTACTTCCTCCTCCTTTTGGGTAATTTCACTCGTAACATTTTTTGGATTGATTTTATCTCAAACTCGAGCGAGAGAAATTGAAAAGGTAGGGGCTTCTAAATTTGGGAGCATTTTCTTATTTATTCTTATTGCCACTATCGGAATGAAGATGAATATCATTACCGTTTTTGAAAAACCGCAACTTTTTTTAGTGGGAATTATATGGATGTTCTTTCATGCTTCTTTCACATTAATTGCAGCCTATTTAACAAAAGCTCCCTATTTTTTCACCGCTGTCGGTTCACAAGCAAATGTGGGCGGTGCTGCTTCTGCATCCGTTGTGGCGGCGGCTTTTCACCCTTCATTGGCTTCTGTGGGGGTATTATTAGCAATCTTAGGATATGCTTTGGGGACTTACTTAGGTTATTTAACGGGTCTGATGATGCAATGGGTAATGATATAAATGAATCTATTTTATTCAAGTTCTCGTTTTAAACGACTTAATGATTGTGGCGTAATTCCTAAATAAGAGGCAATTATATTTTGCGGAATCCTTAACGAAAATTCTCCATAATGTTTAATTAACTTTTTATATCGAGTGAGTGCGTCATCATTCATCATTGAACGCAAACGTTTTTGAGAAAATATAAAGTTTACATCACTTATTCGTCTCCCAAAAGATTCAATATTATGATATTTTTTATACATCCCAATCATATTTTCATATTCAATATACATCACTTCCATATCTTCAACTGCCTCTAAATACTCAATAGCAGGCTTCTGACTTATAAAACTTGCATGATCAGTGAAAAATGAATGCTCCGCAAAAATTAAATAGGTCTTTTCTGTTCCATTATCCAAACAGTCATAACTTCTTGCAAAACCTTTTAGACTATAGTATGCTTCGTTACAAATCTGTCCTTTCTCTAAAATAACCTCGCCTTTTTTGAATTTTTTATATTTAATAACGCTTATAAAAATGGTAATTTCCTCTGATGTAGGCTCGATTCCATACGATTTAACGTGGTTTACGAAATGTGTGATTTCATTGGTTAATTCCATTTTTATGCGGATTAATGGTTTAGTCTTATACAATTGCAAGTCTAATTTTGAATATTTTAAATTATAGTCAATTTTACAACTACATAGATTATATATTTCAAAGATAAGGGCGTAATTTTGTGTAAAGAAGTAAAAAAGAAAAAATTATTGTAGAATTCAGATAGAAAATATCATAACATTTATACCGTTAAATAATTAAAGTGAAAAACATTCGTAATTTTTGCATAATTGCACATATTGACCACGGCAAAAGCACCTTAGCTGACCGTCTTATTGAATTTACTGAGACCGTACAAAAACGTCAGATGCAGGCTCAATTACTTGATGATATGGATTTGGAACGTGAAAGAGGAATCACCATTAAGTCGCACGCCATTCAAATGAATTATGTTTCTCACGGTGAAAATTATGTATTCAATTTGATTGACACGCCTGGTCACGTCGATTTTTCTTATGAAGTTTCTCGTTCAATTGCTGCCTGCGAAGGTGCATTATTGATTGTTGATGCGGCACAAGGAATTGAAGCTCAAACTATTTCTAATCTCTTCTTGGCACTTGGGCATGATTTGGAAATTATTCCAGTATTAAACAAAATTGATCTTCCTGGAGCAATGCCAGAAGAAGTGAAAGATCAAATTGTTGATTTATTAGGTTGCGATAGAGATTCTATTATTCATGCTTCGGGTAAAGAAGGAATTGGAATTGAGGACATTTTGGAAGCAGTTATTCACAGAATCCCAGCCCCAAAAGGTGACCCAGCCGCCCCTCTCCAAGCGTTAATCTTTGATTCAGAGTTTAATTCATACCGTGGAATTGAAGTAATATTTAGGGTTTTTAATGGTGAAATAAAAAAAGGAGATAAAGTAAAATTCGTTGCCACAGGAAAAGAGTATTTTGCGGATGAAATTGGCACTTTGCGTTTTGAAAAAGAACCTAAAATGTCTATTAGTGCGGGTGATGTGGGGTATTTGATTTCTGGAATTAAGGAAGCAAAAGAGGTGAAAGTTGGCGACACAATTACGCACCGTGACCGTCCATGCAAAGATTTTATTGAAGGCTTTTCAGAAGTTAAACCAATGGTTTTTGCAGGAATTTATCCCGTTGAAACAACTGAATTTGAAGATTTGCGTGATGCTATGGGCAAACTTCAATTAAACGATGCCTCGTTGGTTTGGGAACCTGAAACCTCAATGGCTTTGGGCTTTGGCTTCCGTTGTGGATTTTTGGGAATGTTGCACATGGAAATTGTTCAGGAGCGTTTGGAACGTGAATTTAATATGACCGTTATCACAACTGTTCCTTCAGTGAAATTCAAAGTAACCTTAACAGACGGTGAGGAAATTTGGGTTTCTGCACCCTCTGAATTGCCCGAACCGAATTTAATCAATTTTGTGGAGGAACCAATTATAAAAGCTCAAATCATAACAAAGGCAGATTATGTGGGTGCAATTATGAAATTGTGTTTGGATAAACGTGGTGACTTAAAAAATCAAATTTATTTAACCTCCGACCGTGTTGAACTGCAATTTGACCTTCCACTTTCAGAAGTAGTATTCGATTTCTTTGATAAACTAAAAACGATTTCACGTGGTTACGCTTCCTTAGATTATGAGTATAAAAACTACGAAATTGGTGAAATGGTGAAGTTGGATGTGATGTTAAATGGTGAAAAAGTGGATGCTTTGTCTGCAATTGTACACCGTGATAAGGCTTATGAGTGGGGAAAACGCCTTTGTGAAAAACTCCGTGAACTGTTACCAAGACAACAATTTGACATCGCCATTCAAGCAGCAATTGGGCAGAAAATTATTGCTCGTGAAACAGTGAAAGCGTTGAGAAAAGATGTTACTGCAAAATGTTATGGTGGTGATATTTCTCGTAAACGTAAATTATTAGACAAGCAAAAGAAAGGTAAAAAACGAATGAGACAAGTTGGAAATGTAGAGATTCCGCAGTCGGCATTTATGGCAGTTTTGAAATTAGACTAAAATTATAAATCCTCTGAAACAAAATTCAGAGGCTTTATCTTTAAAAATCATGATACAATTTAATAAAACCTTAATTGAGGACGATGAAATTCCATGGGAATTAGTGAATACCAAAATCAAACGCAAAATCATGTCTTATAATGAAGACTTGATGTTGGTGAAAGTGGCTTTTGAAAAAGGTGGAATTGGAGCCACTCACAAACATCCACATCTACAAATTAGTTATATTGCCTCAGGAGTTTTTGAAATTACAGTTGATGGCGAAATGAAAACTTTGAAGGAAGGTGATGTGTATTTTATTCCATCTGATATTTTTCACGGGGCGGTTTGTTTAGAAGATGGGATTTTAATTGATGTTTTTAATCCAATGCGGGAGGATTTCATAAAACCATGAGTTATTAATTCTTAGGTTGTAAGAAAAAAATTAATACCTGATTTTTTATAATTTGATTTTAAAAACTTATGACCTTTTTCACAATTCTACCATTAAGATAATTAATTTTTCCAACTCACGAGTTGCTGAACCTAAGTCGGAATTATATTTATTCAACATCATTGAAAAGCACATCATTTCCCCATTTTTGGCTGTAAAATATCCTGCATAAGCTCTCACACCATCAATTGAGCCACTTTTTGCTCTAACATTTCCAATAGCTTTGGATTTTTTTCCTAAATTTGAAACCGTTCCAGAAACTCCAACGATGGGAATCGATTCATAAAAAGCCACAAAGGACTTCTCTAAATACATGGCTTTCAACACATCGGTCATGTTATTGGGTGTGATTGCGTTTGCAGGGGAAAGACCACTGCCGTCTTTCATTTTCAAACCTTCTAATTTCACATTTTTGGTTTGCCAAATTTGCTTCAATCCCTTAATTGCCTCTTCTGTCGAACTTCCTAAATTCATTAAAACCGAAGGCGTTTTCAAAAATGTCTCAGCGTAAAGATTAATACTATGAAAATTGCACTCACGAACCAAATCTCGCAATGTTGGTGAACTTATTGTATCAATTTGAGTAATTTGAAGCGGTTTCTGATAGTAAATATTTTTCTTGTTTGCCTCTAAATATGACAATGGAGATTCTAAAACCGATATGCTATTTTCAAATAATTTCTTTTGCAAAAAATACGCAGAAAACAAAGCAGGGTCTGGAATTGAGCCTTTTACTGAGAAATCATTCCCCGCAGGAACAAACCCTTGCATAATTAAAACATCTTGATAAGGCGTTGAATAAATATTTACTTGGTCCCCTGTTCCTGCTTTGTCTGTTAAAATTCGGTTGATTTTTTGATAATATGGTAAATCAGGAGAAGTCTTTAGTATCTGTGCTGATTCCATGTAATTAGCAGGTTTGAAAGTGACCCAATACAAATTTTCATTCATATTTAAACCATAAGAACCTGCACCATAATAATTTCCCGTATCGCCCCAAATCCAAGTATCAGGGATGACGTTTTCCTCAAAAAAACTGCCATCACCAAATATTCTTCCTCGTATTTCTTTAATTCCTAATTCTTTGATTTTTTTTGCCCAACGGTCAATTAATTGTTTGTAATCTGGTTGTGATTTGAACCTCCAGCTTCCCAGAGATGGGTCACCAGAGCCTCTAATAATAATATTTCCAATGAGAACAGAATCTTTAATTTGACCACTATATTCTAAAATTGTAGAGTATTTAAAATCTTCACCCAAAGCCATCAATGCAGTTGCTGAGGAAATCAACTTCATTGTTGAGGCAGGATGAAGGCTTTTCTTGACATTATATTCAACAATATTTTTGTCAGAATTTACAGATTTTATGCTAATTCCCAAAAAGCCATTTTCAAGAAAGGGTGAATTCACCAACGAATCAATTTTTCTTAGCATTATCTCTTGTGGAGATAATACTTTCACTGAATCAATTGATTGCGATTGAAAAGCAAGGAATTTGAATAGCGTAATTATTAATAATTTCATTTCTTGTTTTTTCAGTAAAGTCACGAATAAACTAATCGTATTTAAAAAATTCGTGGCGAAATAATTTTATTTCAACACCTCAACCGTTATCCTACTATCACCATAAATACGTTGAGTTGCCTTTATAAAATCAGACTCATTAGCCTTGTAAATATTTTCCACGTATTTCTGCGGATTAATGTCGAACAAAGGAAATGCAGTTGATTGTATTTGAATCATGATTTTATGCCCTTTTTTGAAAGTATGCAATACATCTTGTAATCGAAAATTAACATCCGTTTTTTGATTAACTTTTAAAGGTTTGGGATTCACAAAAGATTCCCTAAATCGTGATCGCATCACTTCACTACGCACCATTTGCTGATAACCGCCCAAGGTAATGTGTTTTGGCGTGTACGGACTATTAGGTTCATCACCTGGATATACATCAATCAATTTCACGAAGAAATCAGCATCTGTTCCTGTGCTGGAAATTTTTAGATTTACTTTAATTTCACCTCCCAAAGTCATTTCCTCAGATAAAATATCTGTTTCAAAAACTAAAACATCGCTTCTTCTGCCCGCAAAACGTTGGTCTTCGCTCATATATCGTCGGGGAGAAAATCCTAAAATTGCTTTTGGGTCTTCAGTATAGGGAACTGGTTTTGCAGGGTCTGATACGTATTCTGCAAAGCCATTTGCCACAGTTCCCAAATTGATTTTTCCAGTTGGGTTCAAATAAAAATCGACCTTTTGAGCAGTTTTAGAAGGATATTCTGAAAATTCACGCCATTCTTTTTTCCCAGTGTCGAACAAGAATGCTTCGGGCAAACCTGATTTCATATCACCATATCCTTTCAGAAAATGTTTGAAAAATTTCAATTCTATATTTTTCTGAAAATAGGTTGAAATACTATCCCCAAAATAAATATTAGAATGAAAATGGTGTCCTTGTTCTTTTGCCCAATCGCCGTGTCCGAACGGTCCCATCACAATTGTATTGTAGTTATTTGAATTATTTTTTTCAATATTTTTATAAACCGCCAAAGGTCCTGTTATGTCCTCAGCATCAAACCATCCACCAACTGTCATAATGGCTGGAATATTTTTTATATTTTTCAAATGAGGAATGATACTTCGCTTTTGCCAAAATTCATCATAATTTGGATGATCAATATGTTCTTTCCAAAAGAAATTATCAGCATAAATTTTCGTAAAATTCTTCAAAGGTGTCATCGTTTTATACCACTCGAAACCATCCAAAGTATTGATTTTGGGGTATTTATCATCATACCATGAATCAGTCATAGGTTTTGGATGTTGGACGCCAAACACAGGAAATGTCAATCCGTAACCAATGGTAAAAGCTCCGTTATGGTGAAAATCCTCAAAGAAAAAATCTGAAACGGGTGCTTGCGGCGAAGAGGCTTTCAAAGCAGGATGCCCGCACAACGCACCTGCAACCGTATAAAATCCTGGATATGAAATACCATATTGCCCAACTTTACCATTGTTATTGGGAAGATTTTTTACCAACCAATCAATCGTATCGTAGGTATCAGATGACTCATCAATGTCTGTTGGTTTGGTTTTATTGGGAATCTGAGGAGTCATATTTGTCCAAACACCTTCCGACATCCATCGACCCCGAACATCTTGATCTACAAAAATAAACTTCTCACGCATCATATATCGAGAATTATACAACATTCTTGGGTATTCATCTTTACCATAAGGTGAAACATCATAACAAGTACGTTGCATAACAATTGGGTATTGATTTGTCGAGGAAGCATCTTTTGGCGTATAGACATTGGCAAATAATTTCACCCCATCTCGCATCGCAATTTGCACTTGACTTTTGGTATAATTTTCACGAATAAAAGCGGAGTCTTGTTGAGCAACAGACATTGTTTGTGCGTTAATCGTCCACGATAAAAGTGTTATTAATAGTAAAATAGCTATTCTGTTCATGTTGTGTTGATTTGGTTGGTAAACTACAAAGATATCACGTCTGTAATGTTTACCAAACAAAATATACGAAACATTGTTGAATACAAACCATTAGGGAGTTGACAACAAATTAAGAAAGAAATACTGTTTGTTATTTTATGTGCCACCGCAAAATAATATTTGGTTTTAAATTTTGTTTTTTGAAATAATTCATTCCAAAACATTTTCACAATTTGTAAATGAATACTGAGATAAATTATTGAAAATTTAACAATATGATAATTTTTGGGTAAAATAGAAATAACAATTACCTTTGTGATAAGACTATATTGTCGCTCGACGTAAGAAAACCACAATGTCAAAACTTGCTGCTAATGATAAATTTTTGGATTTATCAGATTACGGAAGACCCTTTGCAACGGTCTTTGCCAACCAATTAAAAGACACTCGTTTCACACCAATTCATGTAACTTTATTATTTGGAATTTCTGGAATAATCGCCATTTATTGCATTCTCAACGAACATTACCTTCTCGCAAGTGTTTTTCTAATCCTTAAATCAATCATTGATGCCGCTGATGGAGAGTTGGCAAGAATTAAAAATACACCTTCTTATACGGGTAGGTATTTGGATAGCGTTTTTGATATTATCCTAAATTTCGCCTTTTTAATGACGATTTGTTACGTTTCAAAAACCACAATATGGTTCACTATCTTAGCTTTTATTGGCATTCAATTACAAGGAACTTTATACAATTATTATTATGTAATTCTGAGAAATAAATCCGTAGGGGGTGATACAACGAGTAAGATTTTTGAATACAAAACGCCAAAGGCTTTCCCCCAAGAGAGCCAAGTTTCAGTGGATATACTTTTTAAAATGTATAACTTTTTTTACGGAACATTTGACCGAACAATTCACTTATTGGATCGTGAGGCATACAAAGCAAAAACCTTCCCTAATTGGTTTATGACCATGCTTTCGATTTATGGATTGGGTTTTCAATTACTCATTATAGCCATCATGTTACCCCTTCATTTGATTGATTATATTGTGCCTTTTTTCATAATTTACACGACTTTTATGTTTATAATTATTGGCATTAGAAGAGTATTTTTAAAGTCTTAATTTATGAGGTTTAGTATTTCTAATAAAAAATAACAAAACTATAAATTCCTTCGTAAATTCACATTCCACTCAATAAAAACGCATCAATGGCTGAATCAAATCCTCAAGAACTTAAAAAAGAATTATCTCTTACAGATGCCTCCATGATTGTGATTGGGTCTATGATTGGTTCTGGAATTTTTATCGTTTCTGCCGACGTTACCCGCAATTTAGGCTCACCTGGTTATTTGTTACTGACTTGGATAATTACAGGCATAATCACCTTAATATCAGCACTTTCCTACGGCGAACTCGCTGGCATGATGCCCAAAGCGGGAGGTCAATACGTGTATCTTCGTGAGGCATATAATCCCTTGGTCGGATTTTTGTTTGGTTGGACAACCTTTTTAGTAATCGAAACGGGTACTATTGCTGCGGTTGCAGTAGCTTTTGCCAAATATACGGGTGTACTTTTACCCGATTACATTGGAACTGAACACAGTTTTCTAATTTTCAATACCCAACAACTCTTAGCAATTGCCTTGATTCTTTTGCTAACTTTCATTAATATTCAAGGGGTTAAAAATGCCAAATTAGTACAATTAATCTTTACCACAACCAAAATTGGAGCATTACTAAGTTTAGCGGTTTTAGGAATTTATGTAGGACTAACCTCTGGAAAAGGCATGTGGGAAATCAATAATTTAGATTTTTGGAGTCCTGTAAAGATAGTTTGGGAAAAAGGAAAAATCATTGACTATAAATATCTTTCAGGACTTGGCTTATGGTCTGCCATGGGTTTAGCCTTGATTGGTCCATTATTTTCATCCTCCGCATGGAACAACGTGACCTACACGGCGGGTGAGATGAAAAATCCTAAAAAAGACATTCCTTTAAGTCTTTTGTACGGTACTTTAACGGTAAGTTTTCTGTACATTTTAGCCAATATTGCTTACTTAACTTTACTTCCCGTTCAAGGGCAACCAAATGCAACGGACACCATTGGAAGAGGTATTATGTTCGCCACCAACGACCGTGTGGGAACAGCAGCCGCTGAAATGATTTTTGGCAATCCTGCCGCTATCATCATGGCGATTTTTATTATGATTTCCACCTTTGGGTGCAATAATGGCATTATTTTGTCGGGTGCGAGAGTTTATTATGCGATGGCGAAAGATAATCTTTTCTTCAAAAAAGCGGGTGAATTAAACGCAAAAGGTGTTCCAGCTACTTCTCTAATTATGCAATGTTTTTGGGCTTGTTTATTGTGCTTGACAGGAACTTACAGTGATTTATTAGATTATACCGTTTTTGCTATTTTGGTATTTTATATCCTTACAATTTTTGGCGTATTTATCCTCCGCAAGAAACAACCCAATACCCCAAGACCATACAAAGCATTTGGTTATCCAATTATTCCAGCAATTTACTTGTTTTTTGCCGTTGCACTTTGCGTTAATTTGTTGATTTACAAGCCCGTACCTTCATGGATTGGTGTTGGAATTGTGGCTTTGGGCGTACCTGTATTTTATCTTTGGAAGCGGAAGGAGGTTTGAGATTAGACAATATACTTAAAAGATTTCAAGATTTACACAGATTTTTATTCATTTTTTTTTAGTGAGTATAAGCTGTTAAGTTCATGGTCTTATGCACGTTAGTAAACCTCTTGCTTCAACTTTTAAAAAATCGTTTCAAAAAATTATCTTCTCTAAATCTCCATAGATTTTCGTAAATCCAAAAAAAGAGTGAACAAACCAAAAAAGTTGGAATTGCATAATATCCAAACCATCTTTCAATAGTATCGTGAAAAATAAAAATAATGTAAAGAGAAGGCGTAATAATTTTCCAAGAATCAGGTGAAACAATTTCAATGTAAGATTCATAATCATCCAAAACCTTGATATATAAACTATTCAATTTTTGGATATACTCTTTAAATTCTTGCTCATCAATCTTAATATAATATATTTCGTGAGCTGGCATAAGTTTAAATATCCTCTCAATATCATCAATAATTTCATCAGGAATCGTCTGAAAATAGCTTGCTCGTTCCAAAATCTCAAGCGATTTTTTCACTCGAGAGAATTTATATTCTCTTTGTTGCCTTTGCATATAGCCTACTTTCCTGTTACTCAACTCATTAAGGTATTTTTCAATTTGATTTCGAGCCATTTTTTTATTTTTAAAGTATATTTTCAAAAGTAAATAACAATTTTGGTTAATGAAAATCAAGAAACTATTTCAGAAAAGTTTAGGTTGAATATGTAAACAAATAAAATCTAAACTATCATGTCAGAATTAACAAAAGTTGCTCTCATCACGGGAGGCTCAAAAGGAATTGGCTACGGCGTTGCTGAGTCATTAATTAAAGATGGGATTCGGGTGGCAATAACCTCACGAACACAAGCGAGTGCCGATGAAGCTGCCTCAGAATTGAATAAAATCAAGGAAGGCTATGCCCTCGGAATAGAATCAGATGTTAGAAATTTGGCTTCGCAAGAAAAAGCTGTCAAGACGATAATAACAAAATGGGGACGATTGGATTATGTAATAGCTAATGCGGGTGTGGGTTATATGGCTCCAATTCAAACACTTACGCCTGAACAATGGCAAGAAACTATTGATATTAATCTCACAGGAACTTTCAATTCAATCAAAGCGGCTTATGAATCTTTAAAAGAAACAAAAGGCTATTTTATTACAATTTCGAGTTTGGCTGGAACAAATTTCTTTGCAAATGGAGGAGCGTATAATGCTTCAAAATTTGGGGTTGTGGGCTTTTCTCAGGCAATAATGATTGATTTAAGAAAAGATGGAATCAAAGTATCAACCATTATGCCAGGCTCAGTTGCCACAGAATTTGGTGGTCATCATGTTACTGACAAAGATGCTTGGAAAATTCAACCAGAGGATATTGGACAAATCGTTTCAGATTTAATTAAAATGCCCGCACGGACTTTGCCGAGTAAAGTGGAGGTTCGCCCGAGTATGCCAGCCTGATGAAAGTTGTTGAGTTTCTAAGAGCTTGAAGACTTAGCTTAATCCTTTCTGTATCTAATTGTATTGATATTTTGATTGGATTCATCATATCGTTTTTTTTTCAAGAAATAACCAATAGAAACCCCTCCAAGTGGATATATACTTCCTCTTTTATCAAAATATGGTGAAAAGTGAATTCGGAAGTAAGCCCCCTTTGAAGAAATATATTTGTAACCAGTCATTGGAAGAACATAATAATCGTAATCAGTTCTATCGTTAAATTTTGAAGGAGTGTAAAGTCCCAAAACTCCTATTTCCCAAAAATGGCGACCATTACCAATTGAATGCGTAATGTCATGGTTAAAACTGGGATACTGAAACATTCCCACACCGCCCGACAAAGTGATGTGTTGTCGTGAATTAAGCCAAAGATAGTGTTGATATTTAAGACTTATAAAAGGAGAATTTGCTCCTAATTGAATTTCAATACCTTGCTTAGGTTGAAAATTGTATTGCTGTGAAAACAAGTAATAATTGCTCATAATTAGGGCAATTATAAAGAGCGTAGTAGATTTTTTCATGTTAAAGATGGTTTCATTCATAACGAAACCATCTTTAATTAAATTGTTGATTATTAGTTAGTTATAAATAAAACTAACCAAATAAACCATTTTCTTTTTCTTTCTTTCTTCCGAAGTAACGCTCAAAGTAATTAAATCTTTATCAGTCGAAGCACTATAATTATTATCCGTATTACTTTGCTCTGTCCAACTTCTTACCAAAACCTGCAATTGCTTCTTGGTTTTTTCGAAATATTGTTTTGCTTCCTCCTCACTTTCCGATTCAAAAATGGTAGTTTTATAATTTGAAGTGTTTCCTCCATTATCTTGTAAAATCATGCCCGATTTTCCCGAGACCAATTCAAAAGAAGTTCTGAAACGCTCCTGCCCTACCGACTTATCTTTTTTGTCTTTCTTAAATTTTTCAACCGTTATATTTTTAAAATTTTCCGTCTTTGAAACGGTTAATGCTTTAAACTGAGATGAAAAATTTGGATCAACTTGTGCTTCAACGGCATTTGGAACTGTAATTGTCTTCTGAATTTTATATTTTCCCGATTGCCCTGCATCCATAGAAGTTGCCAAAAGAGTGTATGTTCCAGTAGCAGGTGCAACATAGAAAAATTTATTATAGCTCGACCCAGAAAATGGCTTCGAATCATAACTATTTTCCTGTTTATTAGTTGGAGTTTTAAACCCCAACATTACTCGAAAATTATCCGAAGAATGCTCTAAGGTTAATTCTTCCCCCGCATGAAGAAACAACTTATAGGTATCATAAAAACGTTTTTCACCATTTTGTGAAGATGATTTATCTTTTCCTGTTAACG
This sequence comes from Arcicella sp., assembly GCA_025354645.1. Classification (GTDB taxonomy): domain Bacteria; phylum Bacteroidota; class Bacteroidia; order Cytophagales; family Spirosomataceae; genus Arcicella. Next base: position 42,604 of record JANXML010000117.1, read on the forward strand.
TTGCTTCAACTTGGTCTTGGACTTGTTGCATGCCACTATTCAATTGATTTTGATTTAAAATTTCAGTTGAATCAATGGAAACGGTTTTGGTTTGTGAAGGTTTTTTGGTAGTCTTCTTTTTTTGAGCGTATGTGTTAAAACATAGCACCATGCACAACATAATCAATAATTTAACTTTCATTTGTATATTTATATGTGAATTTTCTTGCAAGAAGGTAAAGAAAAATAGTTTCACCAAATAAAATTTGGAAGATTTTGTGAATGGTAAAATTAGTTGTAATGTTTTGTGGTAAAATTTTTAATTGATTACTACAATATAATGCAAATTTTTACAATATAAGTGTAATTTTATGGTTAAATTTATCAGTAAGAAACAGGTAAAAATTGCTTATCTTTTTCAAACAATAACAGTCGAAAATAAACAATAATAAATACATGAAGAGAAGAGACGCAATTGCAAATGTAGCTATACTTATCGGCGGAACGTTGTCTGCAAGTACCTTGGCTATCGTTTTGGAAGGCTGTAAGTCTGGCGGAAGTTCAACTGCGGCGAGTAATTTAGCGGTTACTCCACAACACGGCGAAATGATTGCTGAAATTGCAGAAATGATATTACCCAAAACTTCAACGCCTGGGGCAAAAGAAGCAAAAGTACCTGAATTTATTCAATTTATGTTGAAAGAATGCTACAAGGAAGAACAACAAAAATCCTTCTATGCGGGCTTAGACAAATTGAACTCAGGTGCAAACGGTGATTTTATGAAAGCTAAATCAGAAGAAAAATTAGCCCTTTTGAAAGCCGAAGATTCTGCTTCTGAAAAATCTGAATTCTGGAAAACGATGAAAGATTTAACAGTTTTAGGATATTTTACCTCTGAATTAGGAGCCACCAAAGCAGCAGCTTATTTGGAAGTTCCAGGTAAATATGAAGGTATTAAATTACAAAAAGGTCAAAAAGTTTGGGCGATGAGTTAAATTTTAGTTTCAATGTAAAAAGGTTAAAGAGTTGGAATGACTCCACTTTCCTAACTTTTAACTAATCAACTACTTAACTCTTCAACTGCTATAACTCAAAAAAAATAAATGGAAATTACAGGAACAGGAACAAAAGCAAATACCTACGATGCCATCGTGGTAGGTTCTGGAATATCAGGCGGTTGGGCTGCCAAAGAATTATGTGAAAAGGGCATGAAAGTAATTATGCTGGAACGTGGACGTGATATTAAGCACGTTACTGACTATCCAAATGCCACTAAAAACCCTTGGGATTTTCCGCATCGTGGACGAGTAGATAATAAATCTGCCGAAGAACATTTTATCGGAATGAGAACGGGATATACCGTGAATGAACCTTGGAGGGACATGTTTGAAAACGATAAAGCCAATCCAATCATCGAGAAAAAGCCAATTGACTGGATTCGGGGCTATCACGTTGGGGGTCGTTCATTGATGTGGGGTCGTCAATCTTATCGTTGGAATGAAACAGATTTTGAAGCAAATGCTAAGGAAGGCGTTGGAACGGATTGGCCCATTCGGTATAAAGAATTAGCTCCTTGGTATGATCATGCGGAGAAATTTGCAGGAATCAGCGGAGGTAAAGATAATTTGGATGTTTTACCGCATGGCGAGCATTATTTGCCTGCGATGAACATGAATGCTTTGGAAAAAGATTTGAAAAAACGCATTGAAAAAGAATTCCCAAGTCGTCATTTTATTATGGGTCGTACTGCTCATTTAACGGGCGAGTCTAAAATTGCGTATGATTTAGGGCGGGCTCAATGCCAGTTCCGTAACCGTTGCATGATGGGTTGTCCCTACGGTGGATATTTCTCAACACAATCCTCAACGCTTCCAGCAGCTGTAAAAACGGGCAATTTAACCCTTCGTCCAGATGCAATTGTGCAAGAAGTTATCTACGATGACAAATTAGGAAAGGCAATTGGTGTAAGAATTGTTGATCAAAATACTTTACAATCAATTGAGTATTATGCGAAGGTAATTTTCTTGAATGCTTCTGCTTTTGGAAGTACTGGCATCATGCTGAATTCAAAATCAAAACGTCATCCAAATGGTTTGGGTAATGAATCTGACCAATTAGGACGTAATATCATGGATCATCATTTAGCCGTTGGGGCTTCTGGAGAATTTGAAGGTATGGAAGATGAATATTACTACGGTCGTCGTGCCAATGGTATTTATATCCCAAGATACCGCAATTGGGCGGGTGACAAGCGTGATTACACCCGTGGATTCGGATATCAAGGCGGTGCAAGTCGTCAAGAATGGGGTCGTGGAGCAAATCAAGAGGGTATTGGAGCAGATTTCAAAGATTCATTGAGCTATCCTGGCATCTGGACTTTCGGAATGGGCGGTTTTGGTGAAGTATTACCAAATCCAAATAATAGAATGTATCTTGATGGAACTCAAAAAGATAAATGGGGAATGCCTTTGTTTGTTTTCGATGCAGAATATGGCGAAAACGAAAAGAAGATGAGAATTGATATGAAAAATGATGCCGCTGAAATGTTAGAAAAAGCTGGATTAAAGAATGTTAAGCCTTACGATGACCAAACGAAACACTTAGGAATAGGTATTCACGAAATGGGAACCGCTCGAATGGGAACTGATGCAAAGAATTCTTGTTTAAATAAAAATAACCAAGTGTGGGGAGCAGAAAACGTGTTTGTAACAGACGGTGCAGCAATGGCTTCTGCTTCTTGTGTTAATCCATCATTGACATATATGGCATTGACCGCTCGTGCTGCCACCTTTGCAGCCGATGCTTTGAAAAAAGGAAATTTAGCATAAATAAACTCTCTGAATTTTATTAAAAAAGGTAAGAAATAATTATTTCTTACCTTTTTTTTTCTCTCTACTTAAATTCAACTTCTTTCATCTTCTTTTCCTTTTCCCCATCAAATTCACCCCAAATATTACCATTTACTAAAAAAGTCCAATAAAAATCTCTTAAAAACACATTTTTATTCAATAATCCTTTGAAAATGAGAACCTTATCATTATTTTGGACAAGAATTTAAGTGAGCTATTAAAATTTATTAATTTTAATACAATAAATTTTGGGGAACTGAAAATTATTTCCACCATCTGTAAGGAAAATTAATTAGGTTAGTTTACTGTATATCTTCAAACTAACTGCTTGTTTTTCAATACTTTCCATTTTAATTTCGTTTTTTTAATTGCTTAATTAAAAATTTAACCACCCCATACCTTCCTAAAAAAAGTCCAATGAAATTCTTAGTTACTCAGCAAGAGGACTCAAAGTTCTCGTTCACGCTTTCCGACAACGATTCAAATATCGCATTGTCAAGTGTTCCTTTCACCGACCGAGATGCCTGTATATCGGCAATACGTGGACTGACTCAAGCCCTACCCAATAGGTCAAATTATGAAATAACTTCGGAAGGTGATTTGTCTTTTTTCAACGTAATTTCAGAAGGAAATGTGGCAGCAAAGAGTCCCATGTTTTCAACTTATTCTGATGCAAAAGACGCTGCGGATAATCTAAGTGAGGATACGTCCGACGAACCACAATATTCTGTTGAGGTTCATACTTTCTCTACCTCTAATACAAAAAATTCAAAAGAGCGAGTTGTTTTGCCAAGTTTAGGAGAAATTGATTTTGCTTCTTTGTATGATTTTGGTTACGATTCCCCAAATGGAACTGCGGGTTTTGAATCATTTAATCGTAAAGATAAAAACGCTTCCTACTTTCATTTTAATGATGCTAACGGAAAAGCACTTTTATACAGCAGAAGTTTTGATGCAAATTCTAAAAGAGAAAAGAGAATTCGTCAAGTAATTGCCGCATCTGCAAAAGCACCACGCTATGAGATTTTGGAAGAAGGAGGTAAATATTATTTTATTCTTAAAGAAAGAAACAACCTTGAAATTGCCCGCAGTCGCTCATTTACTACCCGTGAAGAGGCAGAAACCCAAATAAATTTTGTGAAAGATAATTCTCCGTCTTACACAAATGCTTTTCCAGAACCCATTAAACGGAAAAGTGTAAATCAATATAATTTTGATATTAAAACTAATTTTGCTTCTGAGGGATTTGAGGCAGTAAAAGGGGATGATAAACAACATTATTTTGTAGTAAAAGATGCAACGGGAACTCCAATTCTGTATTCACAAGGTTATGGTGCAACCACGCCAAGAGACAATGGAATTAGAACAGTTATAAAAAATGGAGGAGATGAAACAAAGTATGAAAAGTCTGGAAAAGGGGGGAAATATTCTTTTATTCTGAGGGCGGGTAATCGCCAAGAAATTGCTAAAAGTCATGCGTTTGCAACGGAACAGGAAAGAGATAATGCAATGGCTTGGCTACTTGAAAATACTGGTTCTTATGCAGATCATTATGGAGTTACTTATGAAACAAAAGAAATAATTACTGAGAATACCGAATCTTTTACCATAGATATGCCCGCCCCAGTTGTGGCAGAGGCAGTCGCAGAACCAAAACCCAAACCAACTAAAATGCAAATTGACGGTTATTTACCTTGCGATTCATACGCAGGACATTCAGATTCTCCCGCTGAGAATTTCAAGACTTTTCAAGATTCCGAAAGTGGAGAGCATTATTTTGCGAAGTTAAGTAAAACTGGAAAAGTTGTTTTCAGAAGCGAAGGCTATCCAACCACTGCTGCCCGTGATAATGGGTTAGCTTCCGTTCAAAAGAACAGTGAAATTAAAGAACGTTACAGTGTTATTGAAGAAGGTGGAAAGCATTTCGTGATTTTGAAAGCTGGAAATTATCAAGAAATTGCAAGAAGTTGTCCCTATGATAACTTAGACGGTATTTACGGATTATTTCCTTTCATGGCAGCAGGTTCAATGGCAACACTTTCTTTTGATGATTCGCCCGTCGTTCAAGAATCAGTGGCTACTCCAAAGGCAAATAACAATATTGATGAATATTTGCCCTGTGAGGATTATTTAGGACATTCAGATTCGCCTGCTGATGGAATTCATACTTTCAGTAAAGATGGAATGTATTATTTTTCTGTCTTGAACAGTAATGGAGACGTTAGTTTACGAAGTGAAAGTTATCCAACAACAGCTGCACGTGATAATGGAGTAGCATCGGTTCTGAAAAATCGTGATAATAAAGACCGATACGCAGAAATTGAAGAAGATGGCATTCACTACATAATTTTAAAAGCTGGTAACCATCAAGAAATTGCAAGAAGTTGCCCTTCAAGTAATAAAATTGGTTTATTAGGTTTCTTGCCACTTTTGGGTTTAGGTGGACTTGGAATGGCAGGAGCCGCCGCAGTTGGAGCAATTCCTGATTTAACATCGCCAATTATTGAAGCACCAAAAGTTGAGGTTCCAAAAGTGGCTCCTTTGGCTTATGCAGAACCTGAAATGGCAACGGGAGGTTTGCCAAAGTGGTTATTGCCTTTGTTAGGATTGCTCTTACTGGCTGCATTAATTTGGTGGTTGATGAAAGGTTGCAATAAAGAAGTGCCTGTTGCTGCGGTTGAAACCCCTGCAATGGTTGATACTGCAAAGGTTGAAGCCGTTATTCCAGTAGCCCCTGGGCAACAAATGGATGGTTTCGCTCTTGTGGTTTTATATTTTGATAATGACGAACCAAATAAAAATACGCAGTCTGTTACTACGAATCAAACTTATACTCAGACATACGAAAAATATCAAAAAAGAAAAAGCAAATTTGAATCAGAATCGGAAAATGATGCTGGAAAAAGTGCTATTGGAGGATTCTTTGATAAAGACGTTAAGAAAGGTAACGATGATTTGAATAATTTGGCTTCTATGATTGTTAAAAATCTTGATGCAGGTGAAAAAGTCAATATTACCGTAAAAGGTTTTGCCAGTCCGTTAGCTAAAAACGATTACAACATTAATCTTACGAAACGTAGAATTAGTAGTATTCGTAATTTCATTTCAAGTTATGACGGAGGTAAACTGAGTAAAATGATGAGCAAAATTTCTGTTTCAGAACAAGCTAATGGAGAAGATTCTTCTGTTTCGGGATTAAGTGATGATGAGAAAAATACGAAATTGTCAATTTATGATTTAGGACCATCAAAAGAACGTCGAGTGGAAATCGTGGATGTTCGCTTTGTGAAAGAGTAAAAATAATTTTATAATCAAAATAAGGCTTTCTGAATAAGGAAGCCTTATTTTTTTGTAAAACGAAAATATTTTGAACTAAATAATTCTATAAATGTTTATTAATGTAGAAACATTAATTGTAATTACATTAAATTAAAAAAACAAATAATATGAACTTCATAGACCAATTGAACTGGCGATATGCTGCCAAAAGAATGATTGCCGACAAGACCGTTCCACAAGAAAAGCTCAATAATATTTTAGAGGCAATTCGCCTCTCAGCAACTTCTTATGGTCTTCAGCCCTTTAATATAATTGTGGTGAAAGACAAAGAAATGCTACAACAAATTCAGCCGCTTGCTTATAATCAACCTCAAGTTGGAGAAGCAAGTGCATTAATCGTTTTTGCAGTTTGGGACAAGATTACTCAAGAGAAGATTGATAATTTCTTTAGTTTAATTTCTTCTGAAAGAGGAGTTCCAGCAGAGGCATTAGCAGGTTATAAAGCAATGGTTGAAGGTTCAATGCTCTCAATGGATGATGCAACAGCTCATGCGTGGATGGTACGTCAAGCATATATAGGATTAGGAACTGGTTTAGCGGCAGCAGCGGTTGAAGAAGTTGACACTTGTCCGATGGAAGGATTTTCGTCCACAGCTTTAGATGAATATTTACAATTAACAAGTAAAGGTTTGAAGAGTGTGGCTATTTTAGCAGTTGGCTACCGTGATGAAGCAAATGACCCAACGGCAAAAATGAAAAAAGTGAGAGTCCCAATGCAAGAATTTGTGGTTGCCTAATGAAGTTTTGTTTTAATGGTATGAGTAATTTTGCTAAAATGCTCACTCCTTTAAAACAAAATTATTGTTAATTATTCTTCCTCTTCACACCCAATAGGAGCCCCAGGAGGCAATTCTTTATGAACGGCAACTTTTGCCAAAGATGGATTTTTCATGCGGTCTAAGGCATAATCTAAATGAGCTTGATAATCACTTTCTTTGGTATTTTTCTTAGTTTCTTCCAAGTATATTTTTAATTCCTTTAAAACTTTTCCACAAACGGCTCTGACTTGGTAATTAGCGGTTTCGTTGATGGTTAATGCCATCAAATGAGTTAATACAATTTGCTCGGTTTGGAACTGTACTTTGCGGTTAAGTCCTTGATTTTTTGAAAATTTAAAGGTTTTATCCAAAACTCGATTTATCATTTCTTCTAAACCTAAACCACCATTTCTGGCTTCATATTCAATCATACGAGAGGCACGCTCTGGATGAAATAAAAATTGTAGAGGAAAGTCTGCTGCCGATTCCGCTGCAGCCAATGGGTCGAAAACTAAACCTGTCCGTTTTTTGAATAATTCTCTTGACGACATATACCCCGCTGGTCGAGGGGGAATCATGGAAATAATGTTTTCGGGTAAAGTCAAAAATTCGGCAGAAAGGCATTTTAAGGTCGCTTCCAGGGCTTTTTGCTGCGTTTCTTTACTTACTGATTTCGTACTAAATTGTTCATCCCCACGTACTTTATACTTATAATCCATTGATCCAACTAATTTGGCAACTGCCTCAACTTCGTAGCGATGCAGGTTATAAATTGGAACTAAGGCATCCTCCAAAAATGCCATTGGGACATTCATACGAATAGTTTTTTCACCAAAATTCTTTAATGCCTTTTCTCTAATTTTCAATAAATTTTCCAATTCATCAATTGGATTTTTACCACCGTCCCACAAATGAGCAGTTGGACTCACGGAACCCGCAGAACGAGCATCTTGGTCGGTTAAAAACAGCAAACCTTTGGTTCGAGCATCGGATAAAATTTTGTTCAATGCTACTTTTTCATCCGTTCCTTTCGGAAAATCTTGGTAACCAAAAGTTATTGATGCTTTATCCCATTCCCCAATTCCTACGGCATAAGCATCGCTAAGGTCAATTTCACCTTTATCATCCAATTTTATCAAAGGATGCGGGTAATCCATTACCGAAGCACGGTTATTGATACTGGCAGAATAATTATGCATCAGACCGAGGGTATGCCCGACTTCGTGAGCGGCTAATTGTCGTAAACGAGCCAACGCCATTTTGAGCATCGGATCTTTTTCGGGGTCGAATTTTTGACCATTTTCAAAGGGAGAAAGTAAGCCCTGAGCAATCAAATAATCCTGTCTAACACGCAATGAACCTAAACTCACGTGTCCTTTAATAATTTCGCCTGTGCGTGGATCTGTTACGGATGCTCCATACGACCATCCTCGGGTGGAACGGTGAACCCAATTGATAACATTATAACGACAATCCATTGGGTCAGCATCATCAGGAAGGAGTTTTACTTGGAAAGCATTTTTGTAGCCCACCACCTCAAAAGCCTGATTCCACCACGAAGCACCGTCCATCAATGCCGAGCGGATGGGTTCGGGCGTACCGTTATCCAAATAGTAAATAATGGGCTTAATTGCTTCGGAAATTTTGGCGGTTGGATCTTTTTTCTTCAACCTATGCCTCACCGTATAATACTTTTCAACGGGTTCAGAAACTGGCGTTGCATAGTCCATATACGCCAAAGAATTAAAACTTGAACGTGGGTCGAAATCTCTTTTTTCATACTGATTATCAGGGAGTTGCACAAAACTGTGATGAATTCTCAAGGTGATTGATTCTTGGCTTGGCGTAACAGATTTTACAAAATTACCAGCATCACTTCCACCTGTAAATGTGGCTGTAACCTCAAATTCTGTATTTAAAGGAAAGTTTTTAGTGCGTGCCAAATACATAGCAGAACGGGATTTATCCAATGAGTACGAACCTTGCTTCATGTCCTTCAAACGGTCAGGAATTCCCATTGGGTCAGTCATTAAAAAATCGGTGGCATCCACCAAATATTTACCATTTTCTGCGGCTTCCACGGTGAAACCCCAAAGCGTAGATTGTGCAAAGGATTGTTCGATTGCCCGTTTTTCGTTGGCATCGTTGGTGATGGCACGATACTTTAAATTGGGTTGAATGAGCATAATTTTACGTCCAACTTTGTTGAAAAAAACCACTTTTTCATCGCCTAAAAGTCCACGGTCGAGACCAATATCATTTGAACCCAAACCCGCAGGAAGGGAAGAAACGTACAAAAATTCTTGATTAAGTTTTGAAATTTCAAGCAGTATCTTTCCCGAATCTTCATCCCAATAAAAAGGCATAAAACCATCGTATTTCTTCAAATTAAGGGTTTTTTCTGAAATTGAAGGAAGTTTTTGAGCGATGGTTTGGAAGGAAATTAGTGAAATAAAGAGCAGTAATAGTTTTTTCATTTTGTTGATTGGTTGATGAAATTATGGTAAATATTTTTGAAGTATAAATTGACATTTCTTAGTCCCACTGCAATTTAGAGTAAAACAGGTTTCCAACCTGTTCATAGAGAACAAAGAACAGGTTAGAAACCTGTTCATAGTGAACAAAGAACAGGTTAGAAACCTGTACTACTCTCCCTCCCAGCAATTTGAGCCTTTCATCTTTAAAACTTCCTCACGAAGAAGGTCTTTTAAATATTCGCCCAGTGCTTCATTAACAGCCTCTTTCTTGGTTTTAAAATTTTTCATCGTCATAATTAAAGACAATTTTTCTTGGTCAGTATCAATTTTCATAAATATAGTTACTTTGTATTTATGTTACTCAAATATAGCGTTATTTTCTATGTAACGTACATTTATCATCAAGAAGGATACTCAATCCTCTCCCCCGTTTGCTTAAACCCTTTTTCCTCAAAAATCTTTTTCCAACCTTCGGTAATAAAACCAATTCCATACCCAAATAACTGAACAAAAACGGCTATAACGCTCAAAAAACCTACTTTTATACTTTTATTTTTCAAAGACGAATCCATAAAATTCAATAAAACATAAAGTCCTAAAAAGATAATTCCTACATAAAATAACGGTTTATAAATCAAATAAAAGATAGGAATTGAAAGACATCCCAACGTAAAAAGCATGGGAAATGTGTGGACTAATTTGAGTTCTTTTGGGAAGAAACGACTGATATTTATGCGGGCTTTTCCAAAGAATTTTAATTGCTTGAAAAATTGCGAAAAACTGGTTCTGCGTTTGTGATAAATAAAAGCTTCAGGGATTAACCCTGATTTAAAACCCAAAGAAATAGCCCGAATTGAAAACTCAATATCCTCACCCATTCTGGTGATTATAAACCCTTGCGTTTTTTCCCAAACCGCTCTCGAAAGTCCCATGTTGAAACTTCTTGGGTGAAAGGTTCCTCCCAAGTTCTTCTTACTTCCACGTATGCCGCCCGTGGTGAAAAATGAAGTCATTGAATAACTGATGGCTTTTTGAATGGGAGAGAAATTTGGGTGGTCACGATCTGGTCCACCATATAAATCTAAAAAATTGGTATTGAGTTGATTATCAACAATTTGAAGGTAATTATTTTCAATTAAAGCGTCCGAATCTAAGACAACAAAATATTCTCCTTTGGCGTATTTAAAACCCGTATTTCTGGCAAAACCTTGTCCTGTATTTTGTTGAAAGTAATAATTAATGGCTAATTTATTTTTTAGTTTTTCAACAACTTCTTTACATTCAATAACTGAACCATCTTCAATAATAACTACTTCAAAATTTGTATAAGTCTGATTTACAAGGCATTGCAACAATTCTTCTACTTCGTCTGGACGATTATAAACAGGAATAATAACGGAATATTTTCTCGACATAATGGTTGATGAGTTTCTCGCAAATTACGGATAAAACTTATGATGTGAGCGTATTTCTCTTTAAAAATCCGACCGCTATTAAGCACTGAGCAAGGGTGTATGTACCCATAATGAAGAAAGTTAGAAAAGGAATTGGAATAACAAATTTATCGAATGCAATGAAAGAATCTGACAAAACAAACAGAATTGCCCCTATTAAAACCAAACCATAACTTTCTGAAAAAATGATTCATTCCAAAAATGATTTCAAGCATTGAAAAGTAAATAATAGTAAAAATTTTCAAGTTCGTGATTATGGTTTTTAATCGCAAATACGCAAATAGAAAAATCACTTTGTGTTTTAGCTTCCTTATGGTTATTTTAACTACTTAAAACTTTAAAGTTGCAGGTAAGTACTTGGCTAACAACTCTTTATAATATGGTTTTAAGGCTTCTGTGTTGGGAGGAGTTGGCAATTTTGAATATAAATCATAGGGATTAAACTTCCTAACCCACTCAAACATTTCGTGGTCGTGAGCATCCATTAAATGATTGTATGCCTCCTCACGATGTTGCGAATAAAATGAGTGATATCTAATCATGTACAAAGCTGGTTCTGGCAGATAATCCTTTACCATTTGGTACAAATATTCATCGTGTCCCCAAGACATATGAACGTTTTTTAACCCGCAATTGGGTTCATAAATCCCATATTTTGTATTGAGGAAATCATTGTTTTTATCAGGATTTAATTCAAAATATTCTGGATAAACAATTTTATTTGAGTGCTGACAACCCACTGGAAAAGTATCACCCACGACCGCCCATTGAGGTTCGCCAAATAGACATAAAACCTTGCCCATGTCGTGCAATAAGCCCGTTAGAATGAACCAATCGGGGTGTCCATCAGCTCGGATAGCCTCAGAAGTTTGGAGAAGATGTTGCCATTGGTCGAGCGAAGTATCTGGATCAGAATCGTCCACAAGCGTATTTAGGAAATCAAATGCCTCCCAAATTGGCATTTCGGTTTTATTAAATCTCAAGAACTCCGACTGTTTCTCTTTGACAAAATCAAGGGTTTGAAATTTATGATTCAAACGATAAAATTCACGAACGGTATCTCTTTCGGGATTGTCATAATTACGATAATCTTGTTTAGATTTTTGTTCCGATTCTTCTGGGTAGCGTAATAAAACATCATCCTCCCAAACATCAAGACCCGCCAAAGGAGCAATCTCTTTTTCTGTGAATTCCATATTTTTAACCCTAGCTAACGGCTTGTTTATGAAGGTTTTAAAATTAATATTAGTAAATCAAAAGTATGAATTTTTCATTGATTATTCAAAATTTACTACAAAACACTACCAAAAGACCGTGTAAAGTGCTGCTAATATTCCACCAATTATTATTGAAAATACCAAAAAACTATCCGAAAACTTAAACATGGTTTTATCAATGAGTAAGCCTTTCATTACTTCACGTTTTTTTTACGGAAGCCTACGGTAATCAAGTAGGAAAAGATACTATTAGATCACCATTGACGTTTACTACAAAAATCCTTCAAAAATGTTTTCAAAAAGACCTATTGCCGTAATCTGTTTTATTACGATAGTTTCAATCGTAAAAACCTTCGCTCAAACGCCTTCTTTGAGTCAATTGTTTTATCCAAATATTACTTTACGGGCAGAATATATGCCTGAATCAGTTTCAGATAATGGAACAAAATTTGGGTTTAACCGTACTTCGGCTGTTGGAATTATTCCTCTGAACACAGAATTTTCGGCAGGTTTTGGGTTTGGGAAAAAGTTAGATATTCAAGCAAAACACAATCTTTTAATTGCGAATGTGTCTCAAATTAATCCTACAATTGATGGTTTAGAAAAGCCAGATGGTGGCTATAAAACGTTTGGAGTAACTTTTGTCCAATTGAAAGCAAGTTTACGGGAAAAATTTTGGCTGTATGGCGTTGGAGGTGGTGTGACACAATCTTATGAGACATTTTTTAATCCGCAACCTTACTTTTATGGAGGAGCAGCACGTTTAAGAATCTTGGGACTTAAAACACAAATCCTTTACGGAACAGCCATAATTTACAATCAAAAATTTAGAATCATTCCTATTTTTGGATTTACGAAAGGCTTAGGAAACGACTGGAAAATATCGGGCATTTTGCCTTTTAGAGCAAGTGTATCTTACAAGGTTAGTCCATGGTTGCACGTTGATTTTAATTCGGTTTATGATGGTTATAGTGCTGGTTTTCAGGAATATACAACGACAGAAAAATTAATTCGTCGTCAAAATTTTCAACAAATCAGGTTTTCTTTATCAGCAAATGCCAACTTTTTAAATGTTTTTAACGTAGGAATTGAGGGAGGTTTAGGGACATTTAGACACGTAAAAACTTTCAATTCTGCAAACGAAACCCTTACTAATTTAAGTTTACCTTCAGCCCCTTATGTGGGTGTAAGCCTTCGTTATATCGCCAGCAAATCTAAATTGTCTTCAAAATTCATGAAAGGAACTGGTATTGAAATTTAGTTGAATCTAACATCATTTGAAAGACGACATTGTTTTGAGCAGTGTCGTCTTTTTTTAGTGGCATGCTTTTTTAAAGATTGTTTATATGAAATTTTAAAAATTTAGGTATATGTCAAATCAAAGATTATAAGTATTTATCCCTATTTGCAAAATTAAGTTAAAAAAGGCTTGTGTTGATTTAATTGCAGTTTTATGCCAATTTATCTGCACATAATAATGATACGTCGAATATAATTTTTTAAAGGTAAACCTCCTTTTATTAATTCATAAATTACAAATTATCTTTGTTCATTATCGATACTAATAATTCAAACTTTCTCTTTGAAGATGAAGACAAATACTTATTTTAATTTGGTTTTTTTATTGGTTTTTTTGCTAATTTTTTCTGGTTGTGGTAAGAAAAAAAATAAAGAAGATTTAAGTAAAAAAACAGATTCACCTGCTGTTGTTGATGTAATTGTGGCTCAAAACCAATCAATTAGTTCAATTACAGAAGCAAACGGTTCTATTGTTGCTAATGAATTTGTTGAACTTCATCCCGAAGTTAGCGGAAGAATAACCTACTTAAATATTCCCGAAGGCACAACGGTAAAAAAAGGAACTATCTTGGCTCGAATCAATGATTCTGACTTGCAGGCACAACTTAATAAGACAAAGGTTCAACTCGATTTATCTCAAAAAACCGAACAGAGATTAACAAAATTATTGTCAATTAATGGAATTGGGCAAGCAGAATATGATGCCGCTTTAAATCAAGTAAATTCTCTTAATGCTGACTTAGAATACACGAAAGTGTTAATCGAAAAAACCGTCTTGAAAGCTCCATTTAGTGGTGTAATCGGTTTAAGACAAGTCAGTCCTGGAGCTTATGTTTCTCCCACTACAATACTTGCTACCATACAACAAGTTAATCAATTGAAAGTTGATTTTACCGTTCCAGAAGAGTATTCGAGCATTATTCGCAAAGGTTCGGTCGTTGAAGTTGCCGTTGAAGGGCAAAATAATTCGAGATGTAAGGCAACCGTTATTGCTCGTGAACCACAGATAAATCAAACAACTCGAAACTTATTAATTCGTGCAATGCTCACGAATTGTACAGCAAATCCAGGCACGTTCGCAAAAGTCTATTTCAATGCTGGTTCAGCCAGAAATAGTATTACCATTCCAACAAATGCTATTATTCCAGACGATAAAAACAAAAAAATAGTACTCATAAAGGGTGGTAAAGCCACTTATGCCGTTGTAGAAACGGGGGTACGTAAGGAAAGTTTTGTAGAAATTACAAAAGGAGTAACTGTTGGAGATACCATTGTGGTTGATGGTGTTTTGTTTGCCCGTCCTAATAAACCTGTGAAAATCCGAAGTGTGAAGTCAAGTGAGCAATTGAGCTATAAGTGAGTTAATTTTTAAAGAAATATCTATATAATAATTGCCCTTTTGCTAATCCTATTTTCCTAAAAATTAGTTTTAAAAATGAATATTTCAGAATTATCTTTGAAAAGACCCGTATTTGCAACGGTAATGAATATCCTAATTATTCTGTTTGGAATTGTTGGATTTACATTTCTTGCGGTGCGAGACTATCCAGCAATTGACCCACCAATTGTAACAGTTTCGACTGCCTACACTGGTGCGAATCCTGATATTATTGAAAACCAAATTACCGAACCGTTAGAAAAACAAATTAACGGAATTCCTGGTATTCGTTCAATCACTTCTTCGAGTACTTTAGGTAATAGTAATATTTCAGTTGAATTTAATTTGGATGTTCCATTAGAGGCTGCTGCCAGTGATGTTAGAGACAAAGTTGCACAAGCCGTTAGAAATTTACCCCAAGATATTGACGCCCCACCAGTCGTTTCAAAAGCTGATGCAAATAGTGATTTTATCCTGCTGTTAGCCATCCAGAGTAGGAGTAAAAGTTTATTAGAATTAAGTGATTATGCCGAAAACATACTTCAACAGCGTTTTCAGACCATAAATGATGTTAGCGGCGTAAACATTTTAGGACAAAAACGTTTTTCAATGAGGATTTGGTTGAAGCCTGACCGCATGAATGCTTATGCCGTGTCTTTCACTGATTTGCAAACTGCTTTAGCACGTGAAAATGTTGAAATTCCTGCTGGTAAAATTTATGGTAGTAATACCGAAATGACAATTCGTGCCTTGGGAAGACTGACTACTGAACAACAATTCAGAGACTTAATTATTAGAGAAAGTAATACTGGAATTGTTCGTTTAGGAGATATTGCGGGTGTTGAATTAGGACCAGCTAATTTGGAGCAAAGTTGGAAATATAATGGCGTATATGCCGTGGGTTTAGCGGTTGTGCCTCAGCCAGGGGCTAATTATATCAAAATTGCCGATGAATTTAATAAACGTTTGGCTGAAATTCAGAAAGAGAATAAATCAGATATTCAGTTTAAATTATTAATTGATAATACTAAAAATGTTCGTCAATCTTTGAAAGAAGTTGAAGAAACCCTTATCATTTCTTTTAGTTTAGTAGTTTTAGTAATTTTCTTCTTTTTTAGAAACTGGTTAATTGCCATTAGACCACTAATTGACATTCCTATCTCATTGGTGGCAACATTTTTCATCATGTACCTGTTTGGATTCACAATTAACGTACTAACGCTTTTAGGAATTGTTTTAGCAACGGGTTTAGTAGTGGATGATGGAATTGTGGTTACTGAGAACATTTTCCGAAAATTAGAACAAGGAATGCCCATTCGGAAAGCAGCTTTGGAGGGGAGTAAGGAAATTTTCTTTGCCGTTATCTCAACCTCTTTAACCTTGGCAGTTGTATTTCTTCCTGTAATTTTCTTGGAAGGTTTTGTGGGAAGATTATTCCGTGAATTTGGGATTGTTGTGGCGGGTGCAGTTTTGATTTCTGCCTTTGTTTCGTTAACAATTACTCCCGTTTTGAATGTTTATTTAACCCGTAAAAAAGCGGGTCATGGATGGCTTTATGATAAGACTGAACCTTTCTTTACGGGAATGGAAAGTGGCTATAAACGTATTTTGGAAGGTTTTATGCGGATTCGTTGGGTGGCTTGGATAATTGTGGTGGCTTGTGGATTGTTGATATTCTTAGCTGGTAAGAACCTGCAAAGTGAAATTGCTCCCATGGAAGATAAAAGTAATGTCCGCTTCACGATTAGCACTCCCGAAGGTTCAAGTTATCAATATACACAAACGGTTTCAGACCAAGTTACCAATTTTTTGAACGATTCGATTCCAGAGAAAGATTTTGTATTTAATGCCGTGCCAGGATTTGGTGGAAATGGAGGAACAAATTCTT
Source organism: Arcicella sp. (assembly GCA_025354645.1). Lineage (GTDB taxonomy): Bacteria > Bacteroidota > Bacteroidia > Cytophagales > Spirosomataceae > Arcicella. The sequence goes on from JANXML010000117.1 coordinate 59,243, forward strand.
CGATTGCACGTATCGGCTTGACTTTGCCCCAAGATAGAATCAGAACGCAGGAAGAAATTGCCAAAATGTTGAACAAAAAAATGGGCAAATTTAATAATGCCCGAGTATTTGGTATTCAGGAGCAAACGATTTCGGTTGGGCTTGGTTCGAGAGGGAGTTTACCTGTTCAATTTGTAATTCAAAACATTGATTTTGCTAAAATAAAAGATGCCATTCCGAAGTTTTTGGATGCGGCTCGAAATGATAAAACCTTCCAAAATGTCGATGTTAATTTAAAGTTCAATAAACCAGAAATTTTAATGACTTTCGATAGAATTAAAATTAAAGATTTGGCTTTAACAACCCAAGATGTAGTTGCTGCGGTGCAAGGGGCTTTTAGTGGAAGACGTTTGGCATATTTCACGATGAATGGTCGTCAGTATGAAGTAATTGCCCAGGTTGAACGTCAGGAAAGAACACAACCAACTGATATTAATAATCTTTTCGTTACGAATTCTCGAGGAGAAAGAATTCCGTTGAGCACGGTCGTAAAATTAGAAGAAAGTAGTAATCCTCCATCACTTTATCACTTTAATCGTTTGAAAGCGGCAACGGTTTCTGCTTCATTAGCAGAGGGAAAGACCATTGGCGATGGTGTGAAAGCCATGCAAGCAATTGCCGATAAAATACTTGATAAAACTTTTCAAACCGCCCTTAGTGGTCCTTCAAGGGATTATTCTGAAAGTTCTTCAAACACAGCTTTCGCTTTCGGATTAGCTTTGGCATTGATTTATTTGCTCTTGGCGGCACAATTTGAAAGTTTCAAAGACCCATTTACCATTATGATAACGGTTCCGTTGGCTTTGGCTGGTGCATTGGGAAGTCTTTGGATATTTGGACAAACGCTCAATATTTTCTCCCAAATAGGAATGATTATGTTGATTGGATTAGTCACGAAAAATGGTATTTTAATCGTTGAATTTGCTAACCAAAAACGACAAGCAGGTTTTTCAAGGTTTGAAGCAGTGGTGGAAGCTGCAACTCAACGCCTACGTCCAATTTTGATGACCAGTTTAGCAACTTCCTTGGGTGCATTACCGATTGCATTAAGTTTAGGGGCAGCTTCAACCAGTAGAATTCCTTTGGGTACGGTGGTTGTTGGCGGTATTTTATTTTCATTGATTCTTACATTATTGGTCATTCCAGCGGTTTATACCTTCTTTTCAAGTAAAGATTACGTTACGGAAGAATCTAAATTGGCAAATGAAAAAGAGAATATTACACATTTAGAAACACATTAAGTTAAAATATAAGCCGAGAAGAATAGCATTCTTTTATTTGAATATTTTGGACGAATGCTATTCGTACCCCCAACAAAAAAATGAGAAATTTTTTTAAATACATAACCCTGAATTTTAGTTTGATTTTATTAATCGGACTAAATTATGGATTTGCTCAACAATCAATTACGTTGAGTGAAGCCATCGACGTTTCATTGAAAAATAATTTGGACATTCAGATTTATAAGAACAATGAAAAAATTAGTAATATCAACAATAATATTGGTATTGCAGGTGGACTTCCAACGGTTATTGGAGTGGCAAATACCAATCAGCAAGTAATTGGTTTAAATCAGGAATTAAGTAGTGGAACCACCACCAATCGGACGGGAGTATTATCCAATAATTCAAATCTTGGTTTGACTGCTTCGATGCTTCTTTATAACGGAGGGCGAGTTTTAGCAACAAAAAAGCGTTTAGAGGAATTACAACATCTAAGTCAGGAACAATTGAATGCTACAATTCAAAATTCTATTGCAGATGTAATGTTTAAGTATTATTCGGTCGTACAACAACAAAATTTTCAATTAACCCTTAAACAATCTATTGAAGTTTCGAAACAAAGATTAGCGTTAATTGAGGCACGTAGAAATGTAGGATTATTGGGCGATTCTGAATATTTGCAGGCACAATTAGACTTAAATAATCAAACACAAGCCTTGCAAGCTCAAAATATTATAATTGAACAAAGTAAGGATGATTTGCTAAGAACGATGGTTCTTAGTCCGAATACTGAGATTGCCATAAAAGATACTATTCTGGTGGATACGGAAATTCCCTGGGAAAAAATTGAGGTAAATTTGAAGAAAAACCCCGCAATTGTAGCGGCTGATATTCAAATTAACATCAACAAAATCCTGGAACGAGAAACCAATGCCAGAAGATATCCGACTATTACGGTTAATACGGGTTATAATTACGTCATGAATCAAAGTAGTGCGGGTTTCACACTTTTGAATCAGAATTATGGACCATTTTTAGGCTTGGGCGTAACAATGCCCATTTATACGGGAACAGTCAATATCAGACAAGTTCAAATTGCGAAAGTAAATACGCAAAACGCAAGGCTTCAAAGAGAAATTATTGATCAAAACTTTCAAAATACTGCCGCAAAAGCCTGGGAAGCCTATACAAGTAATTTAAAATTAATTGAAGCTGAAAGACAAAACTATTTGTTAGCACAAAAATTATTAAAATTAATTACCCAAAAATTTCAATTAGGCAATGCCACAAATGTGGATATTATCATTGCACAACAAAGTTTTGAAAACTCTGGTTATCGATTAAATAATTTGAGTTACAATGCAAAAGTTGCCGAGATAACGTTGAAACAGATTGGAAATTTATTGGGAAAGTAATTATTGTTTTAGGAAATATTCACTAAAAATTATTTTTAAAACTGACATGTTGCCACTGCAATTTTTGAATCCGCCGTCCCATAATACAAAAAATACTTCTTCTTAAAATAAACCAATCCTTCAATAAAAACCACCTGATTTACCTGTCCAGTGAGTTCATAAGGTTTTTCAGGTTTCATAAAATTATCATTTGTCCTGGCAATAACTTTGGTAGGGTCGTTTTTATCCATTAAAATTTGACCTGCACTATACGCATCTGGAGGTAATCCTGCAAAGCCATTTTCGTGCAAGTTCATTGAATTATATAGTAATAAAATTCCATTTTTTGTAATCATTGCGGGAGGTCCAGATTCAACCAATCTACTATCAAATTTATCAGGTCTTGCCCCGAAGATTGGTTCTGGTTTGCCTGTTTCATCTACAACAATTTCCCAATTAATCAAATCTTTTGAGGTTGCCAAGAAAATACTTGTATCGCCAAAATACATCCAATATTTTCCTTTTATTTTGGTTGCAATCAGCTTCTCTCCTACTCTACGGCAAATAATTGCTCCAGATTTTGACCACAAATTCTTATATTTTTCTTGTTGAAAAGCTAATCCGTGTTTCTTCCATTTTTGTAAATTATTGGACGTTGCAACACAAAGACGAGCAGTTGTTCCATCATAAGTTGTGTAAGTAATCACATAATTGCCCTTCTCTGTTTCCACAATTCGAGGGTCTTCGCATCCTCCCGCCCATTCATACGGTTTCATGAAATCATTTTCAGGGAATAATACTGGTTTGGTTTGCCGCTTGAAATGTATTCCATCTGAACTCACTGCCAAGCCAATTCTGGATGTTCCGTCCACGGATTTTAAAGTATCTTCTGCCCGATAAAGCAAATATACTTTGCCCTTTCGTACTACTGCCGCAGGATTATAAACATCTTTGGATTCCCAATTGACTTTTTGTTTACTGACAGGGCAAAAGAATTCAGTATTTTTTATGGGTAATAAAATAGGATTATCCACATCTTGTTTAACAAATGGAGTCAAAGTCCAAGGCGGTTGTTGAGCGAAAATAGTTGATACGCCAAGTAATATTTGAAAGAGCGTCGATAGAAGCGGTAATTTAAAGTACATTCGGGTTGAGTATTTTAGTTTTTTGTTCATAATGAAATAAATAAATTTAAATAGTTTCTTGTTTAAGTACAAAATATGTATGATTTTTACGAAATAATTATAGAAGAACTTATCAGTTTCAAATTTTCCAATATCTAATACTGCCTTCCCCTCAAAACAATTCCAATCCTGTAGGTTCAGAAAAAAAATAAAATCTTTCTCCTTTTTAGTAAATTAAGCTAATTTATTCACATTTTAACATCCAATCAATCTTTATGAAGATGAAATTTTATTTACCCGCCATTGTAATTATTTTTCTCATTTTAATTACATTCCCCACATTTGCACAACGCATTAAGTATCACAGAATTACGGCTGAAATTGCTCCAGAAAGGTTAGAACTACTTTTCAGTAAAGGACTTGAAGTGGATCATTTTGGTTATGAAAACAAAAAAGATTTCACGGCAGAAGTATCGGATAATGATTTGAATTTATTAAAAAAGAACAATATAAAATATTCATTTATTTTGGAGGATTTAGAAAAGAATCTCGAAAAATTCAACAAAGAAATTGATAAAAATTCTACTTCAAATGGTAATAAAAATGCCAGAGTTTCCGTGGCTACTCCTTCTCATTTTGGTTTGGGAACCTACGGTGGATATTATACATTTGCCGAATTGCAAACCATTCTCGACCAAATGAGGACTTTTTATCCAAACCTTATTTCTGCCAAAAGCTCGATTGGAACATCTGTTGAAGGTCGTCCGATTTTAATGGTGAAAATCAGCGACAATCCAGATGTGGATGAAGCCGAACCTGAAATGTTTTTTAATGCCGTCCATCATGCCCGTGAACCCATGAGTATGAGTCAATTAATTTTCTTTATGTGGCATATTTTGGAAAATTACAATACTGATAAAGATATTAAAACGTTGGTTAATTCGACCGAATTGTTTATTGTTCCTTGCGTAAATCCCGATGGTTACGTTTATAATCAAGGCACAAATCCAAATGGTGGAGGAATGTGGAGAAAAAATCGAAAAAATAACGGTGATGGCACTTTTGGTGTTGATCCAAATCGTAATTACGCCTACAAATGGGGATACGATAACACGGGTTCTTCCCCTACAACGAGTTCGGATACGTACAGAGGTACTTCGGCATTTTCAGAACCTGAAACCCAAGTCGTAAGAAATTTCTGTAATACTCATAATTTTAGTTTGTCGTTCGATTTTCACTCTTACGGTAATTTTTGTATTCATCCTTATGGGTACGTAGCTACAAATCCAAATCCAGAAATAACTACTTTCCAGCAAATGGGGACATTTTTTGTGGCAGATAATGGCTTTACGTCGGGTAATGCACAACAGACTGTAAATTATACTTCAAACGGTGGAGGTGATGATTGGAAGTATGGAGAGCAAACAACAAAGAGCAAAATTTATAGCTTTACCCCCGAAGTTGGACCTGCCGCAGAAGGTTTTTACCCAGCCTCCTCCAGAATTATTCCGATTTGTAATACCACAATCGAAATGAATAAAAAGGCTTTTAAAGTGGGTAGTTTCTTTGCAAAATTAACGACCGCTCCTTCCACTGGAATCTCATCAACTTCTGGAAATATTAATTATTCAATTCAAAATTTTAGTGTTAAACCTGCTACTTACACCGTTTCTGTTTCTCCGATATCAAGTTTAATCACATCAACGGGATCAGCGAAAACTTATAGTACCTTAACACTTTTGCAATCTCAGACTGATAATATTACCTTCAAACTTGACTCATTAGCTCCTTATGGAATTTATAAATTTGCCATAAAAGTTGATAATGGATTGTCTCCTCAAACGGATACAGTTTCCGTTAATTATCAAGCACCTGTTCCATGCGTTGCAACAACATCTTTGACCGCCAGCAATATTACATCAAGTGGAGCAACCTTGAATTGGGCGGCTGTTGCGAGTATAAATAATTATACGGTTGAATACAAATTGGCAAGTTCAGCCACTTGGATAATTGCCAATAATGCCGTCACAACAACATCTTACGCACTTGCTGGCTTAACGGCTTCAACCTTATATGATTATCGAGTTAAAGCAAATTGTCCTTCTGGAAGTAGTCCATATACCTCCGCACAATTGACCACGGGAACGGCATATTGTGCTTCCATTGGTACTAATCTAACTTATATGTGGACGGATTTAGTGCAATTAGGAACAATCAATCGAACTTCTGGAAGCGATGGCGGATATTATAATGGAACGGCTGTTTCCACAAATGCAGTAAGAGGAAGTTCACAAACAATTACTTTTTCATCGGGCTTTCCAAGTACCGTTTATCGTATGTATTGGAGGGTATGGATTGACTTCAATAAAAATGGCGTTTTCACGGATGCAGGTGAGCAAGTGGTAAGCACAAACGTGTCAACATCAGGAAATACGAGTGCAACTTTCACCATCCCAACCACTGCAACGTTGGGGACAACCCGCATGCGAGTTTCTTCAAAATATGGAGCTTATGCAACTCCTTGCGAAACTTTTACGTATGGGGAAGTAGAAGATTACAGCATAAATATTTTATCAACGACACCAGTAAATATTTTGGCATCTGCAAGACAAGGAGAATCTGAAATTGAAGAGATAAATGAAACTGAAATTATGGCGTTTCCAAATCCAGTATTGGATGTAGTGACGATTCGCTTAAATTATTTTAGTGAATCAAACAGAAAAACAGTCAAAATGATTTCAGGAAATGGGGTGGAAATTGGCACGCAAGAAGTAGAACTTTTCAATAACGAATTTAGAATTGATACAAAGATACTGAATTCAGGGATTTATTTTATTTCAGTTCAAGAGCCTGATAAACAGAGAGTTGTGAAGATTGTTAAGCAGTAAATTGAAAGACAAAGCCTCTGAAGTTCGCAGAGGCTTTGTCTTTTATCATTTAAATTACCTCTCTTAAACTCTCCAAATTCGCTTCTAAGATCATCTGAATATGTTCATCTGTCAAAGCAGTAGATAAAAACATAGCTTCGTATTGTGAAGGGGCAAGGTAAATTCCACGCTTCAACATGGCTTGAAAATATCTGCCAAATAATGCCGTGTCAGAGGTTTTGGCGTCTTCAAAATTATTTACGGGTTGGTCGGTAAAAAATAAGGTAAACATCGAACCAACGTGATTGATAGTATATTTCAAACCTAACTTATCCATATTGGCTTTCATTCCGTTAGTCAAAGTAGTTCCAATTTCTTCTAAACGACTGTAAACCGAAGGTGTTTCGTTCAAATGATTTAACATCGCTAACCCTGCCGCCATTGCCATTGGATTACCTGAAAGTGTGCCTGCCTGATAAATGGGTCCCAAAGGAGAAACCATATCCATAATTTCTTTTTTTCCTCCGTATGCACCCACTGGCATTCCGCCTCCAATGATTTTACCCATCGTGGTCATATCTGGAATTACACCACAACGTTCTTGAAAACCACCTTTTGCTAAACGAAAACCCGTCATAACTTCATCAAAAATTAAGATGATTCCTTCTTCATCACAAATTCTACGGAGACCTTCCAAAAACCCTTCTACGGGTTTTACTAAGCCCATGTTTCCCACAACGGGTTCGAGAATAATACAAGCAATTTGTCCTTTATTGGCATTTATCAAAGTCTGAACAGCTGTTAAATTATTGTACTGAGCCGTTAAAGTGTCGTTCGCAACGCCCTTTGTAACACCTGGACTATCTGGTTCGCCGAAGGTCATAGCACCTGAACCTGCGGCAATCAAAAACGAGTCTCCGTGTCCGTGATAATTGCCTTCAAATTTTATCAATTTGTCCCTTCCTGTATAACCTCGAGCCACTCTGAGTGCTGACATCGTTGCTTCAGTACCAGAATTTACCATCCTGACCTTCTCAACAGAAGGCACCATTGAACAGATTAATTCTGCCATTTCTACTTCTCTTCTTGTTGGAGCTCCAAAAGAAAAACCTTGTTGAATGGCATCAGAAACAGCTTTTTCTACTAATTCATGAGCATGCCCCAGAATCATAGGTCCCCAGGAATTGATAAGTTCGATATATGAATTGCCATCTTCATCATGAAGATACGCTCCTTTTGCTGATTTAATAAAAACTGGATTTCCTCCAACCGCACGGAAGGCTCGCACAGGTGAATTAACACCTCCTGGAATAAATGTTTTTGCTTTTTGAAAAAGTTGTTCTGAGTTTGTCATTGTTTATCGGTGAAGGGCGAAGGGTTCAAGGTAAACGGTTTGTATGTCCAATATTTAAAGTGTTTTCGGTATAGTAAGGAAATCATATTTCATCACGCAATCCGTTTACCCTTAACCGTTTACCGTGAACCCTATCTTGCTAATACAAATTTATAATTTTGAAATGTTGTTACTGGCAATACTTGATTGTCTTGTGATTTAATATAATTGTAGCCCGAAAGTGTGTAGATATCTTTGTAAGAATCACGATTATCTAACCCTTTACGAATATTATTACCGTTTCTTCCCAGCAATCTTCCCCAAAATAGTGCTAAATCATATCCATGAAAAGCATAATAAGATGGAATAATTCCATATTTGTTTAGATAATCTTTACGAAAACCATCAACTTCGGGTTTTTCTAAATCAATAAATTCAGGATCAAGACAATAAACTTCACGACCTGAAAGTGTTCCATTACTTAAACTTGAAGAATTGAAAGCCTCCGCAGTTGTGACTAAGGGCGACATATAATCTTTTTTATTAAGGGCAGTAATCATGGAAAGTCCAGCTTTTTTGTCAGACGTTGCCATGAAGATATGACTAACTTTATTTGCTGGTAATTTGGAGCCAATGTCATCCGAGTAAGGCAATATTTTTTCAAACTTAACTATCTCATAACCAACCTTTTTCATTTGCAAACGATACGTCTCTGCCATTGTAGAATCATTCGGAGAATCAGTATAATAAATGGCAGTATTCCGACCCATAAAAGCTTGTTTTCTCACAAAATCACTCGCTTTAATAGCTTGCATTTCAGCAGAAGGTTGAGATAAAAATGAGAGATTATATTCATCTAAAATTTTTCTATTATTCGACATTGGATTGACAATCGGAATTTGGTTTGTTTCACAGTAAGCAGTTGCCACTTTATTTGTTTCTGAATAAAGGGGTCCAACCAATAAATCCATTTTTTTAAACGATTCATTATTAACCAATTCCAACATATCATCCGCACTATTAGCAACATCGTAGGTAAAAAGGTTAATGGTAATTCCTTCCTTCAAAAGCGTTGATTTCGCCATTTTCATGCCTTGATAAATATCCACAGCGTATTGATTTTTCCGAGGTTTTTCAGGGTCAAGGGTTTCAATATCAAGCGGTAAAAGAACTCCGAAGTTGTAATAACCTTTTGTTTGTTTAACATTTGTAGAAGGAGGTGAAGATTGATTATTAATGACAACTTTATATTTTTTCTCAATCAATACGCTTTCATCAGGAAACTTTTTTGTTAAGTCTTGTATGGTTTTTTGCGAGGAAATCTGTCCAATATAAAAAGATTTCATTTCAGCTAAATCATCTTGTAAATCTTCTTTTAATATTGATTTTGAAATATTCAATGCTTCGACATAATTCTTCTCCTCATAGGCTATATTGGCAAAAAGATAGTTAATTTCGTCTTTCTGAGACCAATTTGGATAAAGAACTAATAAGTTTTTCAACGTTGTTTTAGCCTCAAAAAATTTCTGCAATTTTGTGGATGCAAGTGCATTAAAATAAAATGAATAAGGAACAAGAAAAGTTTCTATGCGATTATTGCATAAAACGCCAAACTCTGACTGAGCTTTTTCATAATCACCAATTTTGAATGTTTCAAGAGCCTTTTTGTAGGCGGATTCGTATTCGGTGGCATTTTTTTGAGCATTAACGATTTGAAAAACACTCAATAATATTAAAGCAAGGATAAGTTTTTTCAGCATAATATTCTTTTTATATTCTGGTTTTTACAAAGATAAAAAATAAATGAACATCACTTGGTATCATAAACATTTTGAAGAATTAAATACAAGAGAATTATACCAAATTCTTCAACTTCGCAATGAGGTTTTTATTGTTGAACAAAATTGTCCTTTTCAAGATTTAGACGATAAAGATTTCGATTGTCGTCATCTTATAGGATTTGATAATGACTCGCAAAAAATATTGGCTTACACCCGAATTGTTCCTCCCAGAGTGTCATACGAAGAGGCATCTATTGGGCGTGTAGTCACTTCACCATTAGCTCGAAAAGAAGGAATTGGTAAAGAATTAATGCAAAAATCTATTGAACTTGTAGAGGAACTATATGGAGGTGTCTCGATAAAAATTGGAGCTCAGTTTTACCTCAAAAAATTCTATGAATCGTTTGGTTTTCAGCAAATAGAAAACGTTTATTTAGAGGATGGAATTGAGCATATTTTGATGGTTAAGTAGAACAGGTTTCTAACCTGTTCAATATAAGTACAACAGGTTTCCAACCTGTTCAATATAAGTACAATAGGTTTCTAACCTGTTCAATATAAGTACAATAGGTTTCCAACCTGTTCAATATAAGTACAATAGGTTTCTAACCTGTTCAATATAAGTACAAAAGGTTTCTAACCTGTTCAACATAAGTACAAAAGGTTTCTAACCTGTTCAATATAAGTACAATAGGTTTCTAACCTGTTCAATATAGGTACAAAAGATTTCTAACCTGTTGTCATAGTAACAGGTTGGAAACCTATTATACTTATCTTTTCAAAAATATTTACATAACCACAAACAGGTTGGAAACCTGTTTTACTTAAAAAATGGAAGAATATCATCATAGAAATCTACCTCATATTCAACCACTTGGAGGGACTTTCTTTGTGACCTACGTCCTAAATGGGAGTATGCCAACTGAAAAAATTGCTGAATGGAAAACTGAATATGACATTCAAAAAGCACTAATTTTGGAAAATTCAATTAACATAAATGATGATTTATCGAAGTTATGGAAGTTGGATTTTGCTAAAAAAGATGAATTCTTCGATAAATATAAAGGAGGTAATCATTATTTAAAATCAGATATTTCAGCAAAAATTGTTGCTGATACTCTTCATTATTGGGATAACAAAAGATTGGAACTTTATTCTTACACCATCATGTCAAACCATGTTCATGCTGTTTTTAGGCTGTATGATAAACATGAGTTAGCAAAACCTTTTTATTTAGAGCAAATCATGCACTCAATCAAATTGTTTTCCGCAAGTCAATGCAATAAACTTCTTGGTCTTGAAGGGAAGTTTTGGCAAGATGAAAGTTATGATAGATTTGTTAGAAATAACGATGAATTGAAACGAATAATAAAGTACGTGGTGTATAACTCAGTTAAGGCTGGACTTTGTGAAAAGCCTTCTGATTGGAAATGGACATATATTAAACCAGAATACAATGATATTATAGGTTTAAGTACAACAGGTTTATAACCTGTTGCGATAACTATGAGATATAAGTACAACAGGTCTCTAACCTATTGCATATACCAACAGGTTAGAAATCTGTTATACTTAAAAAAACTGATTACCAACAGGTTAGAAACCTGTTTTACTTAAAATGAACAAACAACAAATCCAAATCATCTCAAATTCAGTGGGCGTGATGACCCACCAAGTGCAGAACACTATAAATTTATTCGATGAAGGTGGAACCGTTCCTTTCATTGCTCGTTACAGAAAAGAAGCCACTGGCAGTCTTGATGAAGTGCAAATTTTAGATATAAAAGAGCTTTGGACGAAGCTAAAAGATGCCGATAAACGTCGTGAGAGCATTATTAAGTCCATTGAAGAGCAAAGGAAAATGACTCCTGAATTATTGAATAAACTTCAAAATTCTTATCATCTTCAAGAATTAGAAGACCTTTATTTACCTTATAAACAAAAAAGAAAAACACGGGCTACGATTGCCATCGAAAAGGGTTTAGAGCCTTTGGCAAAGGTGATTTTTGAACAAAAAGAAGGCAATATTTCTGTTAGAGCAAAAGCGTTTTTGAATGATAAAGTTCTTAACATTGAGGAAGCCTTGCAGGGTGCGAGAGACATTATAGCAGAGTGGGTAAATGAAAATGTAGAAGCCCGAAATGTAGTCCGCAAAGTGTTTGAACGAGAGGCATACGTATATGCCAAAGTGAAGAAAAATAAAGAACAGGAAGGGGCAAAATATCGTGATTATTTTGATTTTAATGAACCTCTAAAAAAAGTACCCTCACATCGGCTTTTAGCCATCCGAAGAGGAGAAGAAGAAGGCTTTTTATCAGTAACTATTTCGCCCGATGAAGATAATGCTTTGGGTGCTTTGGATAGAATTTTCTTGCGTGGATTACCCGAAGCAAAAAAGGAAGTCGAAACTGCGTTGACTGATTCATACAAACGATTAATGAAACCTTCAATTGAAAATGAATTTGCTGGATTGTCCAAAGAAAAGGCTGATGTTGAAGCAATTAAAATTTTCGCCCAGAATCTTCGTCAATTATTATTGGCTTCACCATTGGGACAAAAAAAGGTTCTTGCCATTGACCCTGGTTATAGGACGGGTTGCAAGACAGTTGTTTTAGATGCCCAAGGAAATTTGTTGGCAGATACCGTGATTTATCCTTTCGATAAGCCCTCAGAGGCTCAGGATAAGGTTTTGACGCTTTCTGAAAAATATCAAATTGAGGCAATTGCCATTGGAAATGGAACGGCTGGACGTGAAACGGAGGATTTTATTAAGAAATTACCTTTCAAAAATGTGCCTCAAATTTTTGCTGTTTCTGAACAAGGAGCGTCCATTTATTCAGCTTCACCAATCGCTCGTGAAGAATTTCCAGATAAAGATATTACGGTTCGTGGAGCAATTTCAATTGGTCGCAGATTGATGGATCCATTAGCAGAATTAGTAAAAATTGATGCAAAATCAATTGGCGTTGGGCAATATCAACACGATGTTGAGCAAAATTTATTGAAAGATTCTTTGGATTCTGTCGTTGAAAGTTGTGTAAATGCTGTTGGGGTAAATCTCAATACTGCATCGAAACATTTACTCAGTTACGTAGCAGGTTTAGGTTCAGCAATCGCCGCAAATGTTGTAAAATATCGTCAAGAAAACGGCAATTTCATTTCAAGAAATCAAATCAAAAAAGTGGCTCGTTTGGGCGATAAAGCCTTTGAGCAATGTGCAGGTTTTTTAAGAATTCAAGATGCCAAAAATCCATTGGATAATTCAGCGGTTCACCCTGAAACTTATCCAGTTGTTGAGCAAATGGCGAAGGATTTAAAATGTACGGTTAAAGATTTAATGACTTCATCTGAATTACGAAAACGCTTGAATTTGGCAAGTTATGTAACACCAAAAACAGGAATTCTTACGCTTCAAGACATCATGAAGGAGTTAGAAAAGCCCTCCCGTGACCCCAGAAAACAAATAATTGCCTTTGAGTTTGATTCAAACGTAAAGAAAGTCGAAGACCTATATGAAGGAATGGTTCTTCCAGGAATCGTTACAAACATTACGGCTTTCGGATGTTTTGTGGACGTTGGCGTAAAACAAGATGGTTTGGTTCACATTTCACAATTAGCCAATCAATACGTTTCTGACCCAAATCAGGTCGTGAAATTGCAACAGCACGTTACGGTACGAGTTATGGAAGTAGATATTGCTCGAAAGCGAGTGGCTTTGAGTATGAAAGGGGTGTGATGTACATAATTATAGATTTGTCAATTTTTGAAAAATTGACAAATCCTATTCAAAATTCTTTATATATACAAAAATCAAAATTCAATAACCAATGGAATTACTTGAAAAAATAGTTTTATCGGAAAGTCAAATCCAAAAGATTGAAAATGGAGGTTTCGTTACAATCGAAGCCACTTGGGATGAATTTATGGATTTTTCAGAAGAAACAAGATATAAAGCCGAGTATTCACGAAGTAATTTTTGTGGATAGATTTGATAAAGGTGTAGTAAAATTTCAGAAAACGGATAATCGCAAAGTGTGGACAGAAACAATTTATGATGAAGAAAATCCAGATATTTTGATTGATACAATGAATGTAAAACTGAATGATATTTTTGATAAAATTGAGGCTTTTTTGTAGTACAAACTCTCTTTCTAACCTATGAATAAAGCAACTCAGTCCCTCGAAGTTTGGATGCGTGGACCTATTGCAGGCTTGATTCCATTACTTCAACCCGTTGCCCACGCCATCCTTCAGGCTCGTGAAGAAGTCAATCTAATGATGATTGATTTTCCAAATGAATTGATTTGGGAAAGACCCAACGGTGTTGCTTCCATTGCTTTTCATCTTCAACATCTTTCGGGTGTTTTAGACAGACTTTTTACCTATGCAAATAACCAAATTTTAAATGAAGACCAATTAGAATTATTGGCTTTGGAATCTGATTCTACGCAATTTCTCACGGTAAAAGGATTACTAACTCGCTTCAATAATCAAATAAATAAGGCATTAACTCAACTGAAAAATATTGAAGAAAAAACTCTTCTGGAACCCAGAGGCATTGGCAGAAAACAAATTCCAACCAATCAATTGGGTTTATTTTTTCATGCCGCCGAACACACACAACGCCACGTCGGGCAACTTTTAGTTACCGTCAAAATGTTAAAAAAAGAGTAAAATACAATTCAATCTTCAAAAAATCGTTTATATTTGGATTGAAATTACGATTTATCCTTACTTAAAAATTATATGAAAGAAATCTCTCCCAATGCCCTCACGAGGGTACTGACACTTCTTTTACTACTTATTTTCATGGATTCTTGTCGATTATTTCGTCGTAAGGAAAATGATAATGCTTCGGCTTCCTCAAAAACTCGTACTGCTCCCTCTTCAAAATCTTATTCTAAAATTTATAATTCAAAAACCATTAATGAAATTGTGACTTTGGCACGTTCCTACACGGGTGTGCCTTACCGTTCTGGGGGTACAGATGGCAATGGAATGGATTGTTCGGGCTTACTTTATTGTGTTTATGGAGAACATGGTTTTAAAATTCCCAGGATTTCTTGGCAACAATCAGAAATTGGCAAAGAAATTTCTGTTGATGAACTTCGAGCGGGTGATTGGGTTTTTTTTGTAACCAACAAAGGTGGAACTGGTACTATTAATCACGCAGGAATGGTGACTGAATTTAGAAATGATAAAGAAGTCCTCTTCATTCATTCATCGTCATCAAAAGGAATAAAAGAGGATAATTTATTCAGTAAATATTGGATGGGTTGTTTTGCAAAGGCGACGAGACCGTTTTGAACAAAATTTTGAAACTGATAAAGTTTTTTTAATTAATTTTGCACCTACAAACAGTAATTAAAAACAAAATGTCAAAAAAAGTTTTAATCATAGGTGCGGGAGGCGTTGGAAACGTAGTTGCAAAGAAATGTGCCATGAACTCCGATGTATTTTCGGAAATTGTATTAGCGAGCCGCACCAAGCGTAAATGTGATGCCATCGCAGAGGAATGTGCTAAAATTGGGTTGCCCACGAAGGTTGAAACCGCCCAAGTTGATGCTGATAATGTGCCTGAATTGGTGGCTTTAATCAACAAAGTAAAGCCTTTTATGATTATTAATGTGGCTCTTCCTTATCAGGATTTGACCATTATGGATGCTTGTTTGGAAACAGGAATTCACTATATGGATACCGCCAATTATGAACCAAAAGACGTTGCTAAATTTGAATATTCGTGGCAATGGGCTTACCAAGAGCGTTTTAAGGAAAAAGGTTTAATGGCATTGTTGGGCTGTGGTTTTGACCCAGGCGTAACGCAAGTTTATACGGCTTACGCAAATAAGCACCATTTTGATGAGATGCACTACCTCGACATCATTGATTGTAACGCTGGCGACCACGGAAAGGCATTTGCGACAAATTTTAACCCTGAAATTAACATTCGTGAGATTACTCAAAAAGGGAAATATTGGGAAAATGGCGAATGGGTTGAAATTGAGGCGATGTCAATCCATAAACCCATTGATTATCCAAATATCGGACCAAAAGAATCTTACGTTTTGTACCACGAAGAATTAGAATCATTGGTAAAAAACTTCCCAACCTTGAAACGTGCCAGATTTTGGATGACATTCGGACAGCAATATATTACGCACTTGAATGTATTGGAAAACGTGGGTATGACCTCAATCAAACCAATTAAATTCCAAGGAATGGATATTGTGCCTTTGGAGTTTTTGAAAGCAGTTCTACCAGAGCCAAGTTCATTAGGAGAAAATTATTCGGGAGAAACTTCAATCGGTTGTCAAATAAAAGGAATTAAGGACAGAAAGGATAAAACGTATTACGTTTGGAATAATTGCAAACACCAAGATTGTTGGAAAGAAGTTCAGGCTCAGGGCGTTAGCTATACAACTGGTGTACCTGCCATGATTGGAGCAATGATGATGATTACGGGCGAATGGATGAAACCAGGCGTTTGGAACTGTGAAGAAATGAATCCAGACCCATTTATGGCAATGTTGAATGTTCATGGTTTGCCTTGGCATGAGGAAATAAATGGGGTTTTACCGCATGAGTATTGATTTTATCTACTTCCCGAAAGTTTGTTCTACTTTCGGGAAGTTCTACGTACTAAATAATTTCTCCTCAAAATATTCTTTTTCCACTTTCGACAGGCTTTTGCAATTGAACTTCCCGAAAGTAAAAAGAACTTTCGGGAAGTTGTCTGTAATAATAATTAAAAAATATGATAGATTTCTCAAAAATACCTTCACCCTGTTATGTGTTAGAAGACAGGCTTTTACGAAAGAATTTAGAATTATTAAAATACGTTCAAGAACAAGCGGGGATAGAAATTATTTGTGCTTTGAAAGGCTTTTCAATGTTTTCAACCTTCCCGATGGTTCGTCAATATTTGGCGGGTTCAACTGCCAGTTCATTGAACGAAGCTCGTTTGGGATTTGAAGAAATGGGTTCAAAAACTCATGTATATTCGCCTGCATATTTAGATGCTGAATTTGATGAATTACTGACGTATTCAAATCATATTTCATTTAATTCAATCAATCAATTCAATAAATTCAAGGAACGAGCCATTGCTGGCGGGGTGAGTTGCGGATTAAGAATAAATCCGCAATACTCTGAGGTTGAGACAGATATGTATAACCCTTGTATTGCGGGTTCACGGTTGGGGATAACTCGAAATCAATTGGGTAATACTTTGCCCGAAGGCATTGAGGGACTACATTCTCATACACTTTGCGAAAATGATTCCTACACCTTAGAAAGAACCTTGAAAGCCATTGAAGAACGTTTTGGAGATTTATTGAAGCAAGCAAAATGGTTAAATTTGGGAGGAGGACATCTAATCACTCGTGCAGATTATGAACCAGAACATTTAATCTCTGTTTTGAAAGGTTTGAAATTACGTTTTCCAAACTTAAAAATCATTATGGAACCAGGTTCAGCCGTAGGTTGGCGGACGGGTTATTTGACTTCAACGGTTTTGGATATTATTGATTCTCAGGGAATTAACGTAGCAATTTTAGATGTAAGTTTTGCGGCTCATATGCCAGATACGTTGGAAATGCCTTACAAACCCACAATCTTAAACGCTCATCAAGAACCTGTTTCAGATAAACCAACTTACCGTTTTGGTGGAATGACTTGTTTAGCGGGAGATTTTTACGGAGATTATTCTTTTGATAAACCCTTAGAAATTGGAGATTCCATCGTTTTTGATGATATGATTCATTACACGATGGTGAAAACTACAACTTTTAATGGTGTAAATCTACCCTCAATCGGTATTTGGCGAGAAGATGATACTTTTGATTTGATTAAAACTTTTGGGTATGAGAGTTTTAAAGACCGTTTAAGCTAATTAAAAATTAAAAGTTAAGAATTAAAAATTGCATGCAGTCATTAAAAAAGGCTTACAAACTTTAAGTTCGCAAGCCTTCTAACTTTTAATTATTAATTCTTAATTTTTAACTAAGATCAATATCCTGGATTCTGTGGAAAAGATGTTGCACCACCATCCGTTCTATCAATTTGTGCTTGAGGAATTGGGCGAAGATTGTGAATTTCTTTCACATTTCCTGCCGCTTGTGGATTGGCTAATTTTACTCTTTCTACCAATTTACCCCAACGTTTCAAATCCATCCAACGAATTTGCTCTCCCGCTAATTCACGTCCACGTTCATCCATTAAGAAATCCATCGTCATTTTAGCGGGTGTAATTTGCATGAAAGCCGCCTTGCCTGCGAATGCCGCACGTGTACGAACTACATTCACCGCCGCAGTTGCTTCTGGAATTTTACCTAAGAATAATTGTGCCTCCGCCAACATCAAATACGTATCAGCTAAACGAAACGCCAAGAAATCACGACTACCTGGGGCATACGTTCTATCGGGACGAAGAGGATCCATAAACTTAACCAAAGTTGGGAAAAGTGCTTCATTATAAGCACTTGGCACTAATACTTGATAAGGTCTCTTGGCTCTCTCAGCCAAAGTCATCTCAAAACCTGGAATGAAAATCGCTGTATCCCCTGTCTTAAAAGAAACTTTTGCTTTTGAAGCATCAAACGCCGTGTTATAAGTGGGAGTAGCAACAGTATTTGGATTATTACAAAGCCACGTATCTCTAAAAGTTTTTTTGTAACGTGAGTCATTTTCTTTATCTGCAAAAACGGTTTCCAAACAATATTTCGTTGGACGTAAACGCTTAAACGGTCTATCATAAAAAATATCACGTTGCATACCTGCTTGTACATCATACTGCATTCCAAAAAATAAGTGGAGGTTATTTCCTTGTGTATTTCCATCTCCACTTGGCTGGTCGTTGTTCAAGGGAGCAGGAGCCAAGTTTGTTGCTGGGTCTGAAGTATATTGAACCGCAAAAATTACTTCATCATTTATTTCACCAGCACCTTGGGCAAATACACTCGCAAAGTCTGGTAATAACCTGAAACCATAATTAGAAATTACATTTTGAGCATAAGTAGCGGCTTTTGAATAATCATCTGGGGCTTTTACCGATGAATTAGCTTTGGTTAAATACACACGAGCTAATAAATGCTCAGCCGCTGCCTTGGTGGCACGACCATAATCTGATGATTTTGCTTTATTTTCTAAATCGGGCAAAGCACCTTCAAGGTCTGCAAGAATGGCTGCGAACATTTCTGCATCCGTTGCTCTTTTTGTAATTTTTGTGGGAGCTAATGTTTCGGTTAATCTTAAATCTACGCCTCCCCATTGTTGAAATAACAAGAAATAATAATGCCCTCTCAAAAATTTCATTTCAGCTACTCTTTGTTTTTTCAAGGCATCCGTAATTCCAGTTGCTTTGGGAGCTCTTTCGATAACGGCATTACACGTATTAATTCCTCGGTATAATTCATCCCAAATGAGTTTTAACCAATCAATTTGAGAATTCAATTGAGCATCATAAAAGTGAAAACCTTTATAACCGCCATCGGCACCCGTGGCATACAAATCGGTTCCGTATTCCGTTACGGTGAGTCCCATTTGAGTTCCGTAATAACCCCTCAAACTTGCGTAGGCAGAGTTGATGGCGGCATTAAATCCAGCAGGAGTAT
Organism: Arcicella sp.; assembly: GCA_025354645.1. Lineage (GTDB taxonomy): Bacteria > Bacteroidota > Bacteroidia > Cytophagales > Spirosomataceae > Arcicella. Next base: position 78,615 of record JANXML010000117.1, read on the forward strand.
TGATATAATCATTACTAACCCCCGAGATTACTTCTTCTTTGAGTAAATCTGAACAAGATTGACTAATGAGCATGAAAACGGCAAAACTCATGAGTGCAATCGACTTTTTAATATTAATATATGCTTTTTTCATTTTTTTATATTTTTTTAAAATGAGTATTAAGTATCAAGTCCTAAGTCCTAAGAAATCAATAAACTATATACTAATTATGAGTATTTTAGTGAATTGATTTGGGATTTAATTTCACTATTATAGCTTTCCAAAGTATTATTCCCTCGAAAATCTTAATACATGGTACTTAATACCTCTTTAACTTTTTGTAAATAAAAAACTTAACTACGATTTTTGTTTCGGTTAAAACTTAGCATTCAAACCAAACGTTGTAATTACTGTTGCAGGTGTAACATTTCTTTCCACTGTATTACCCGCAGTTTCTGGATCAACACCATTGTATTTTGAACGATACGACGACCAAATGTAAGGTTGTTGAATACTGGTAAATAATCTCAAAGATTCTAAACCAACCATCTTAGCATATTTTTGTGGCACTGCATAGCCAAAATTAATATTACGAAGTTTCACAAACGAACCATCAAAGTTGATAATAGCCCCATTATTTACAGGAGACTCCTGATTAGATTTTGGTTGAGGGAATTCGTTAGTTGGGTTGTTAGGAGTCCAATAATCCACTTTCATTTGTTGATAACGACCAGCCAATTGATTCAAATCTCGGTGAAAACCACTGATAATGGTTTGTCCTTGACGAGCATAAAAGATAAAATTCAAATCGAAACCTTTATAACTAAAACGGTTGGTGATACTTCCCGTCCAATTTGGAATATCTGAACCTAATATTACCCTATCATCTTGCGTAATTTTTCCATCTGGAATTCCTGTTAAGTTTCCATTGGCATCACGTCCGTTGTTATCTTCTATTTTAATTTGACCAACCGAACTTCCTAACGCTTTGGCGGCATCGGCTTCGTTAGTTTGCCAAATACCTAATTTTCGGTAATCAAAAATAGCTGAAAGTGGCTGACCAATAAACCATTTATTTCCAATATCATCTTTTGCTCCATTGTATAAAGAAATAATTTTCTCCGTATTTTTTGTAAAAACAATGTCAGAAGACCATTTGAAGCCTCCTTTGTCAACATTGACTGTGGTAACTCCCAATTCAATTCCTGAGTTTTGAGTTTCCCCAACGTTACGAGTTACAGCATTAAATCCAATTGAAGATGGTAAAAAGTCAGACAATAATAAATCGGTTGTATTTGTTTGATACAATTCTAATGAACCCGAGATTTTTCCTCTCCAAAGTGAGAAATCCAAACCAACGTTTTTAGAAGTTGAAGTTTCCCATTTCAAATCAGGATTTCCAATCGTATTTGGACGGTAACCAAATGCGGGAGTCGAACTCCAAGCATAAGCAGTACGTCCTAATTGACCTTGCGTTTGGAACGGTACAACTCCTTGATTTCCAACGGTTCCAATGCTGGCTCTTAGTTTCATTTGGTCAATTGCCGTAATTTCTTTCATGAACCCTTCATTGCTGATATTCCAAGCCAACGCCACTCCTGGGAAATTACCATATTTAACATTTTCCCCAAATTTACTTGAACCATCTCTACGCAATGTTGCCGCTACTAAATATTTGTCTTTATAATCATAATTGATACGTCCCATATAAGAGTTAATTGTCCATGGAATTAAACCACTATTAGGTACGATGTTCGTTCCAGCGGTTGTTCCTAAGCTGTAAAATTGTTGCGTTTCAACTGGAATTCCCGAATTGGAAACACTACTATATTCAAAATTTTCTCTTTGGATTGACTGTAAAGCAGTAAAGTTGATGCTATGTCCACCTTTGAAACTCTTAGAATAATTGATAATATTTTCCAATGTCCAGTTAAATCCAAATTGATTATTTATTGAGGCAAAATTACTTCCTCCTTTATTCAGGTTTGTTAGAGCCCCTACGAAACGACCGCCTCTTGCAATGGTAAAATCAGGTCCAAAATTGATTTTATAAGTCAATCCTTCAAGAATCTTAGCTTCCACGTTGATACTGTTAAAAATACGATACTTCTTAATTTCATCGACCTGAGCACCTGGAACTATTTCCGCTAATGGATTTGTCAATAGAGCATCGTTAGTCGGAGCAAATTTCGGAGTTCCATCGGCATTGTAAGGATTTGCCAAAGGATTTTGTTGTAAAGTAAAACCGTAAGGATTTAGCGTTGCACCGTTTCTAACGCTATTCATCATGTATGAAGCCACTCCAATTTTGAAGGTTTTGTTCAACTGGTGATCAATATTTGCACGGAATGAATAGCGGGTAAAGTCTAATCCCTCTGAAATTCCCTTATCTTGAAAAAATCCAGCTGAAATATAAAATTGTGTTTTTTCATTACCTCCTTGAATACCCAAAGTATGATTTTGAGTTAAACCAGTTTTCAATATTAAGGATTGCCAATCAGTATTTCTATTATTGGCAATACCGTCAGCAACGGCAGGGTCACCACCCAAAACTGCTACTTTTGAATCCGCAAAAGCATCCGCCACTCCCGTTGGAACTGGATTGCCGTTTGCATCTTTATATCCACCCGTTGCACGATAGGCTTCACGAACATATTCCGTAAATTCTGCACCACTGAATAGGTTAATTTTATCTAACGCCTTGCTTGTTCCAAAGAAATTATCATACGTAATGGTTGTTTTTCCTTTGGTATTACCTCTTTTAGTCGTAATTAAAATTACACCGTTGGCACCTCTCGCCCCGTAGATAGCCGCCGCAGAAGCATCTTTTAAAACTTCTAATGAAGCCACATCGTTTGGATTAATGTCTTCATAACCTCCCGAGGCAAAATCGAAAGGACGATTGTTCGCTAATTCATTCCTATCGCCCGTCATCGGAATTCCATCAACTACGTACAGAGGATTATTTCCCGCATTGAATGAACGACGACCACGAATCAAGATGTTAGGTGTTGCTCCTGGCTTACTTCCCGACTGAGCCACATCAACACCTGCTATACGTCCCTGAATGGCTTGCCCAAGGTTTGTGATGGGCATTTCAGTAATTTGCTTTGCCGTAACAGAAGAAATTGCTCCCGTTAATTGGCTCTTTTTCTGAGTACCATAACCCACTACTACAACCTCTCCAAGAGATTGCACATCGGAAACAAATATAATATTGATATTGGTTTTAGAACCAACTTCAACAACTTGCGAAACAAAACCAATGGCAGAAAAAGACAATTTCATTTTTCCTTCGGCAGCAATTTTGTAATTTCCTGTTGCATCAGATGTAGTTCCTTTATTGGTTCCTTTTACAACTACGCTCACGCCAGGAATACCTTGCCCGTCATCCGAAGAAGTTATTTTTCCAGTAACGGATTGTTGTCCGAAACTCGTAGAGGCAAATATTAAAAGGACAAGGCAAATTGCCCAATCCTTCTTGCCTACAATTTTTAGTAAAGATTTCATACTCATATTTATTTGATTAAGATTGAAAATTGTGGATAATTAAACAGTTGTGATGGTGACATTAATTTGATGCCAAAGGCTTTCAATATCTTGTTGTGAAAAATGATTTGAAAAAAAAGCTGGTTTCAATAATTTATGACGTGCTAATTCAATTTCGTAAATTTTATCAGGATAATTTTTCAAAAAATTTTCCCAAAAGTAAGAAACCGTTAAATTCTCAGGGGCATGAATCCATTGTGAAAAATAGAAGTCCATCGCAAAATCATCCGAACAATACGCTTCATATTTTTGAAAATTCAATGACACCACTTTTGTAAATATTTTAAGTTTTATTTGTATTTTCAATAAAAAGTCAGGGCTATTTTTTTTCTACTCGAATTATACCGTAAAATTGGTTTCATCGGCAAATTATTGGAATTTATCTATAAAAAAAGCCCGATTGTCGTCAATCGGGCTTTTCATTGTAATTATTTATGTTAGGCAAAAGTTAATTTTTCTTGTGAAATATGTTCTTTCAATATTTTCAACGCTCCAAAAATCAAATTATACACAGATTGCGGATTGATATTCATCGCATTCGAAATTTGGTCGGTATCCATATCTTGAAAAAACTTTAAAGAAACTGCTTCTTTTTGTCGCTTCGTTAAAAATCTGAACGATTCATTGAGATTTTCAGTCAATCTTTTCTCTTCTTCAAAAGCAACTAAACGGTGTTCATGCGAACCCGTGTAATCAGGATTTTCAAGATAATACGCTTCATGATGTTGAGAATGTCGTTGCGTAGTTTCTAAATGGCGAACCAATTTGCGTTTGATTGAAGCCATCAAATAATAACGAATGGATGTTGTTTCTCCCAAGTTTTTATGATTTTTCCAAAGCTCAACAAATAAGTCGTGCAAACAATCTTTTATTAACTCCCTATCTGGCGTGATACTCGTACTGTAATTATATAAAAGGCTCACGTAGTTTTGATAAATCTGTGTAAAAGCGGTGTGATTACCACTACGAAATTCATTCCACATTTTTACTTCATCAATATTTTTTAGGTTAATCGTCATTATCGTAAATTGGTTATAAAATCAATGTCAGTGAATTTGGATGCTTTTGTTCCATAAAGATATATTAAAAAAATATCACTATTCAAGGTTTTTATTGAATATTTTTCCGTAAACGTTTACGGAAACGTTTACATGAAAAATATTTTTAAATATTGAATAAATTAGATAGAATGAAAGAGAAAAGTAGATTTTAGATTACATGTCTTTAAAAAGTTACGCTTATTTTTTCCATTGAACTTTGACCTTACAAAACAATCAATTCAAGTTGGATATATCCCTTTTAGCTTTTACTTTTAACTATTATTTCAACAAACCAACCATCACAAACAATGAAAAAACTGTTTATTACATTACTCAATTTGTTTTTATTGAGTCCACTAATTTTTTCCCAAACCCAAACATTCCCCCGAAATGGCGTACAAGATGAAAGATTTGATTTATACGCCTTCACAAATGCTACTATCATAACGGATGCAAACACCACTGTTGAAGGAGCAACCTTAATTATCAGAGGTTCTGTAATTGAATCTGTTGGAAAAGGAATCTCAATACCGCAAGGAGCGACAATTGTCGATTTGAAAGGCAAAAGAATCTATCCATCTTTCGTAGAATCTTATTCAAATTACGGTCAACCCGAACCCGTTAGACAAGGTGCAGGCGGTTTCAGGGGTGACCCTCAACCTGAATCTAAGAAAAAAGGGGCTTATAATTGGAATCAAGCCATTAATCCAGAAATTGATGCTGATAAAGTTTTTACGGTTAATAATGGTTTAGCGGAGGATTTACGCAAAGCTGGTTTTGGTTCAGCTATCGTTCATACGCAAGACGGAATCGTAAGAGGAACTTCTGCCTTAGTTGCATTAATGGATGGAAAAGAGCAAGATGCCTTATTAAAAAGTCGAGTTTCATCTCATTATTCATTTTCAAAAGGTACTTCAACCCAAGATTATCCAAGTTCTTTGATGGGGTCGGTGGCTTTACTGCGTCAGACTTTTTATGATGCGGATTGGTATAAAAAAGCCAAAGGAAAAAATGAATTTAATATTTCATTAGATGCTTTCAACAATAATCAAGGCATCCCGCAAGTATTTGAAGTTTCTGATAAATTAGGAGTCCTGAGAGCAAATAAAATTGGTAAAGAGTTTGGTATTCAATACGTTATCAAAGGAATGGGCGATGAATATCAACGGTTGGATGAAGTCAAAGCAGCGGGCGTTAGTTTGATTTTACCCATTAATTATCCTATAACTCCCGATGTTGAAGACCCATTCGATGAGAAAATTGTCTTGTTAACCGACATGAAACATTGGGAAATGGCTCCTGCAAATGCGGGAATTTTGGCGAAGGCAGGAATTAATTTTGCGTTAACGACTTCTAACTTAAAATCAAAATCAGATTTCATGGCTAACCTCAGAAAAGCGATTGAAAATGGTTTGGAAGAAAAAACGGCATTGGCGGCTTTGACTTCAACACCTGCTTCGATGATGAAAGTTGATAATTTGGTGGGATCTTTAAAATCTGGAATGATGGCTAATTTTTTAATTACCTCAGATAATATTTTTAAAGATGGTAATGTAATTTATGAAAACTGGATTAAAGGTAAACGTTACGTTTTATCGGATATGAACGTAAAAGATGTTCGAGGTAACTATGATTTAACGATAAATGATAACGCTAAATTGAAATTAAATGTTACTGGAAAATCAGACAAGCCTGAATATCAGATAGTTGTAACGGATTCAATAAAAGTTACGCCAAAGGTTTCTCGCACGGGAGATATGCTTACGATTTTATATAAATTGGACGCAAAAAAAGATAAAGGAGAGGCAAGAGTTGCGGCATATTATGATGGTAAAAATATAGTTGGACAAGGAATTTCTGCCGATGGAAAACCTATTTCTTTCGTGGCAAATTTTAAAGAAGCCATGAAAGAAACGCCAGCCAAGCCAGATACAGCCAGAAAAGCGAAAATTGAAATGGGTAAATTGGTTTATCCTTTTAATGGTTATGGAAGCGAAACAAAACCGCAAGCAGAAACAATTTTAGTAAAAAATGCGACGGTCTGGACGAACGAATCAACGGGTGTTGTTCAAAATGCCGACGTGTTAATACAGAATGGAAAGATTGCTCAATTTGGTAAAAATCTTTCCTCAGTTGGTGCAAAAGTGATTGATGGAACGGGTAAACATTTAACCAATGGAATTTTTGATGAACATTCTCATATTGCTTTATTTACCATTAATGAAGGCTCGCAATCTGTAACATCTGAAGTGAGAATGGAAGATGTAATTAATTCGGAAGACATCAATATCTACCGTCAGTTGGCGGGAGGCGTAACTTCTTCGCAATTACTCCACGGTTCGGCAAATTGTATTGGTGGTCAATCTGCCATCATTAAATTGAAATGGGGCGAAGCACCAGATGCTTTAAAAATCCCAAATATGGACGGATTCATTAAGTTTGCTTTGGGTGAAAACGTTAAACAAGCCAATTGGGGCGACCGTGCCAGAGTGCGTTTTCCACAGACACGTATGGGTGTTGAACAAATTATGATGGATGCTTTTTTAAGAGCAAAGGAATATGAAAAAGCCATGAAAAATGTGAGTGGATTACCCGTAAAGCGTGATTTAGAGTTAGATGCCTTAGTAGAAATTTTGAATAAAAAGCGTTTTATTACTTGTCATTCATACGTGCAATCTGAAATTAATATGCTCTTGAAAGTAGCGGATTCTTTGGGTTTCAAGGTTAATACTTTTACGCACATTTTAGAAGGTTATAAAGTTGCAGATAAAATGAAAGCACACGGAGCCAATGCTTCAACATTCTCGGATTGGTGGGCGTATAAAATGGAAGTAAAAGAGGCAATTCCTTTCAATGCGGCATTGATGACGAAAGTTGGCGTGAATACTTCAATCAATTCTGATGATGCCGAAATGGCTCGTCGTTTGAATCAAGAAGCAGCAAAAACGGTGATGTATGGTGGAATGACGGAAGAGCAAGCTTGGAAAATGGTAACCCTAAATCCAGCCAAAATGATGCACTTAGATAATCGTTTAGGAAGTATTAAAGTGGGTAAAGATGCCGATGTTGTGCTGTGGAATAACAATCCACTCTCAGTTTATGCAAAACCTGAAAAAGTGATTATTGACGGAGCCATTTACTTTGATTTAGAAAAGGACAAAATGTTAAGAGCAACCATTGCTTCTGAACGTAATCGTCTGATTCAGAAAATGTTAGCCTCAAAAGCAGGTGGTAATCCTACGGCAAAACCAGAAATGAAAAAGCCTAAGTTGATGCACTGTAATTCAGAAGGAGATATTTATTCGGAAGAAACCAATCATGAACATAATGATTAATTAATGAAGATTGCCACCAAGTCACCAAGACACAAATTTTAAGATTTTTCAAGTGATTATATTATAAAAAAACTTGGAGTCTTAGTGCCTTGGTGGCAAAAACAAAACATAAAAATGAAAAATATAAAATACATATATCTCCTTGTATTCCAGTTACTTACGAATACAATTTTCGCTCAAAATCAAGCTCCTGCCAATTCTCAAACGAAGGCAATTGCTCTGACGGGTGCAACGATTCATACTGCCAATGGACAAGTAATTGAAAATGGTGTAATCGTTTTCAATAAAGGAATTATTACTGCCGTTGGCAACGAAACAACTACTTATGATAAAGCAAATACCGAAACGATTGACTTAAAAGGTAAAAGCATTTATCCAGGCTTAATTTCTCCTGCAAATGAATTGGGTTTGACAGAAATTAATGCTGTTCGAGCAACAAACGATATGGCAGAAGTAGGCGGAATTAATCCCCACGTTCGTGCATTAATTGCCTATAATACTGATTCTGAGTTGATTCCTACGGTAAGAAGCAATGGAATTTTGATTACCCAAGCAACGCCACAGGGTGAAATTGTTGCAGGTATGTCGTCAATTATGCAAATGGATGGTTGGAATTGGGAAGATGCGGCTTTGAAAAAAGACGATGGAATTCATATTAATTGGGTGGGATATTTCAAACGTGATTTTGATCAAAGTACTTTCACGGTTTCAACCAAAAAGAACGATAAAAGAGATGAAACTTTGAGAGAAGTTGACAAAACTTTTAACGATGCCATTGCGTATTCACAAGCAAAATCAAGCGTAACTAACGTGAAAATGGAGGCAATGAGAGGACTTTTTGACGGTTCAAAAATCCTTTATATTAGTGCTGATTATGGAAAAGAAATCATCGAAGCGGTCCAGTTTGCTAAGTCAAAAGGAGTCAAGAAAATTGTGATAATTGGAGCAGAAGAATCATTATTAGCGGCTGATTTTTTGAAGGAAAATAATATTCCTGTAATTGTGAGTGCGACGCATCGTTTGCCAAATTCTGCGGATGATGATACTGATATTTCTTATAAATTACCTTATTTATTGGCTCAAAAAGGCATTTTGGTAGGATTGGGATACATAGGCTTAAATTGGAGAACTCGCAATTTGCCTTTCTTAGCGGGTATTGTGGCAGGTCACGGCATGGACAAAGAAGATGCCTTGAAATTAATTACTGCAAACAATGCGAAAATCTTAGGAATCGACAAAATGGTAGGTACGTTGGAAGTTGGAAAACACGCCACTTTAATCGTATCGGCAGGTGATGTTTTAGACATGAGAACTGCCAAAGTTGAACACGCTTTCATTCAAGGTCGCAAGGTTGATTTGGACGATAAACAAAAACGACTTTACCGTAAATATTCTGAGAAATACGGAACAAAATAATCCAGTTAATTACAGTCAGACCATTGGTTTAAAATTTAATTTATTTTCTTTAAATGTGCATTATCACCCAAGAAAATTTGTTAATATTTTATCAGTGGTCTGATTTTTTTGTGTCAGTTTATGGCAAACATTTTTCATTAAAACGTGTTATTAAGGTACATAATGTATCAAAAATTTTGAGAGAAAATCCAATAAATATTGTCTGGTTTAAACGTGATTTACGCCTCCGTGATCACGTACCACTTCATGATGCCCTCGCCGAAGGATTACCCGTGATGTTGCTTTACGTTTTTGAACCTTCTGTCTGGAATGATCCTCATTATTCTGCTCGTCATTGGCGATTTGTTTATGAATCTCTGGTTGATTTAAACAAGCAGTTAATCCACCTTTGTCCTGTGGGGAAACCTCCACAATTCACCATTCTCCACGGAGAAATGATTGATATTATTCCCCAAATACATCAACAATATGGGATTAATAAAATATTTTCTCATGAAGAAACTGGAATAAAAGTAACTTACGATCGTGATAAAATATTATCACAATATGTAAGAAACAATGAAATACAATGCCCTGAATATCAGACTAATGGGGTGATTAGAGGCAAACCTAATCGAGAAGAGTGGACGAAAGATTGGCACGTTTTTATGTCAAAACCAATCATAAATGTATCAATTGAATTATTGCAAAAATTAGTCATTACTGGTGAAAATCTAAATATACTCCATGACGAAAACGTACTCATAGATTTACCTTTTGGAAAATCTGATAATATTGCATTATTTCAAATAGGAGGCGAAGTTTTAGCCTACAAATACATGAAGAGTTTTATGGAAGAAAGAGCCGTAAACTATTCAAAATTTATTTCGAAACCATTGGAAAGCCGTAAAGGATGCAGTCGTTTATCGCCCTATATTGCTTGGGGGAATTTATCGGTTCGACAAGTTTATCAAACGTCTTTGGAAGCGGCAAAAAACAATCCTTCATTCAAGCGACCATTGATGAACTTTGGTTCGAGATTGCGTTGGCATTGTCATTTTATTCAGAAATTCGAGAATGAAGATTCGATGGAATTTGAAAATGTTAATCGGGGTTATGATACGATGTACACTTCTGATAATGAGGCACATTTAGTGGCATGGAAAGAAGGAAAAACGGGTTATCCTCTCGTTGATGCTTGTATGAGATGTTTGCAAAGTACGGGTTACATGAATTTCCGAATGAGGGCAATGTTAGTGTCGTTTTTGACTCACCAATTAATGCATCATTGGAAAAGTGGCTCAACGCATTTAGCTCAACTTTTCTTAGATTTCGAGCCAGGTATTCATTTTCCACAGTTTCAAATGCAAGCGGGTGTTACGGGCATAAATACTGTCCGCATATACAATCCCGTCAAGCAATCGCAAGAACATGACCCACAAGGAATTTTTATAAAACAATGGATTCCAGAATTGCGAGATTGCCCAGAAGCATTTATTCACGAACCATGGAAAATGACGTTAATGGAGCAAGAATTGTATAATTTCAGATTGGGCGGTTTAGGTTATCCCTATCCAATTATCAACCTTGAAGAAAGTACAAAATTAGCCAAAGACCGCATTTGGGGGCATCGAAAAAACGCAGAAGTGAAAGAAGGAAAGGAAAAGATTTTGAAAAGATTGGTAATTCCAAGAAAAGACGTGGCTCCGAGAACGGTGACTCGTAGGAAAAAAGTAAAAGAATAATTTGCAAGAAAGGGAGGATACAAAAAAGTAAATTTTACAAGTTTGTGTCCTCTCGTCTTTGCGGTTTAAGCCTAAATCAGCAAATCGTCCGCTTTTACCCCCGCAATCCGCATGGCTTCATATTCAACCTCTACAATGAATTCAGTTTCATCATCGGTAAATTCTTCATTATCCCAGTCCTTGAAGAATTGTTGTGCTTGTTCTTGAATATTATCCACATTTTTGACTAATCGCTTAATCAGAAAATCTGTAAAACGATCAACTTCTTTTCGCATTCTCACAACCGATTCAGTAGGTGGAGGAACAACTTCATAATCCTCCAAATCATCCAGCACGAATTTTTCTTTCAATTTATAGGCTTTTAGTTGGGCAATCCTCTCTTGATTGGTCATAAGTTTTTCCACAAAGATAAAGACTTTTGACTTAACGACTTTTTACGTTTTACGTTTTTTCTTACGAGCCGATGGGAATAATACGTTGTTGAGAATTAGCCGATAACCAGGCGAATGAGGATGAATATTTAAATCGGTGGGTGTACGATGAAAACCTTTGCGTCCCTCGGGGTCGTGTCCTCCATAAAAAGCAAATTGCCCTTTTCCTATTTCGCCATAAATATAACGGTCGGAACTTTTGCTACTCCCCAAAACTAAGACATTCGATTTAACCGTTTTTTTATTAAATGCCGTGGTTTGACCCATAAATTCCCGAATTTGAGACTCGTGATTTTGGGTCAACAAGGCAGGAATAATGTCCCATTTGGCAGAAAAACTGAATAAATTGAAGTATGAATCAACCTCATCTTCTCCCCAACCGCCCCAACCCTGTCCATTTGCGGATGAATTAATATTTGAGAAAGACCTTCCACGCCTCATACCAGTCTCTTCTTCCAACGAAAGAATGAAATTATCAAAAGCCAAAGTTTTACTGAAATCTAATCTGGATTGTGCATCAGGGTCAATTCCGTCATCGTCAAATCTACTCGGTACAATGTCGATTCCTTCGGCAGCAAGAGCAACATCAATAGTTTCAGCCCCCGAACACATCGCAAATAAATAGCCTCCGCCCGCACAAAAGGCTTTGATGGCTTTGGCAACTTCCAGTTTCAGTTGTGCGTTTTTCTTAAACCCAAATTTTTTGGCGAGGTCTTCTTGTGCCTTCATGTCCATAGCCGACATTTTTTGTAAATCTTTTCCAAATTGCCCCGTAAAATCTTCGTGGTGAAGGTGCAACCAGTCATATTTGACCAACTCCCCTCGCATAATTTCCTCGTCATAAACTATCTCAAAAGGAATTTCAGCATATTTTAGTACCAACAAAACGGCATCAGTATCTTCAAAACTTGCCGCACTAATTTTGACGGGAGAATATACCGCAATTTTAGCAGTTTTCACCAATTTGACGGCATCCATATTGAGGTTTGGATTGGCAATTGTTTTGAGGATTTCTGCCTCATCGGCATTAGAAATTACCTCGTATGTAACGCCTCGAATCCGACATTCATTTTCTAAAACAGCAGTGTATTCCATCATAAAACTTCCTCCTTGATAATTGACGAGCCAATTTACCTCTCGGTCGGCTTTCAATATCCAGTAAGCAATCCCGTAGGCTTTGAGGTGATTGGACTGTCTTTCGTCCATAGGAATGAAGATAGCATTGGCATAGATTTTACCAAAACCAACGAAGAAAATTAGAAGAAAAAACCACTTTTTCATGGGGAAGATGGTTTAGGGTTGTGTGTTCAATCATAAGTAAAAATAGGGATTTTATTTTATAATTTTTAAAAAAATCACCCATCTTGTCATTGCGAAGTACGAAGTAATCTTTTGGATTGATGAAAAGTGTTTTAAATCCTTTTCTCGTAAGCTAACAGATTGCTTCGTGTCTCGCAATGAGAGAGCATTCTAACCTTTTAGACCATTTACTTTGAATTTACGGCACATTACTTACTTAAAGCTGGGCGAATTACTGCTATATCATTGACAGTCCATGATTTTGAAAGTCTGTCATAAGGTGTGGCTGAACTCAAATATACTTCCATTTCTTTTAGCCCTACTGGTTGTCCGTAATAATCCGCTCCACCGTTTATTCAAGGTTCATCGAATAAAACCCAAATCCACGACATTTCCGTACCTTTGTGTCTAAAAAACAAACATCCATTGCAAAAGACTGTCTTCGCCATAACGCCCCCGTTTACGCAACTCAACACGCCATATCCAGCAACGGCTTACATAAAGGGGTTTCTTAATACGAAAAATATTTCCTGTTTTCATGCTGATTTGGGTATAGAAGTAATTTTGGCTTTGTTTTCAAAAAGCGGATTGGAAGAATTATTTGCGGCAATTTTACTAACAAATTTATCGGAAAATGCCGAGCGAATCATTGCTTTGCAAGACGATTATATCCAAACCATTGATGCGGTAATATCATTTTTGCAGGGTAAAAATCCAACGCTTTCGCACGTGATTTGTCAGGAAAGTTTTCTGCCCGAAGGTTCTCGTTTTGCCCAATTAGAAAAGGATTTAGATTGGGCTTTTGGTTCGATGGGAACGCAGGACAAAGCCAAACATTTAGCCACTTTATACTTAGAAGACCTTTCGGATTTAATCATGGAATGTATTGATCCACATTTCGGATTTAGTCGATATGCGGAGCGTTTGGGGCGTTCTGCCAATAGTTTTGATGAATTATACGGAGCTTTACAACAAGAATATACCTACATCGACAAAATTCTCATTAAGATTTTGGAAGAAAAAATGGCAATCATTCAGCCAAAATTAGTCGCTATTTCAGTGCCTTTTCCAGGAAATTTGTACAGTGCTTTTCGGATTGGGCAATGGATTAAAAAACATTATCCTGAAACAAAAATTGCCATGGGCGGAGGTTTTCCAAATACAGAATTACGCTCGCTCTCGGATGTCAGGGTTTTTGAGTTTTTTGATTTTGTTACGTTGGACGATGGTGAAGCTCCTTTGGATAATTTGATGGAGTACATCGAAGAAAAACGCCCATTTGAACAACTGAAACGCACTTTTGCTTTACAAAATCAAGAAGTAAAATATATAAATAACAGCAAAACGCCCGACTATAAACAGTCCGAAGTTGGCACGCCAGATTATTCGGATTTATGGTTGGATAAATACATTTCTGTTATCGAAATTGTGAATCCCATGCACCGAATGTGGAGCGACGGGCGTTGGAATAAACTCACGATGGCTCACGGGTGCTACTGGGGAAAATGTACATTCTGCGATATTTCCTTGAATTATATCAAAATTTATGAACCAGTAGCCGCAAATATATTGTGTGATAGAATAGAAGAAATGATTGCTCAAACGGATCAGAATGGCTTTCATTTTGTGGACGAAGCCGCACCCCCTGCCCTCATGCGTGCTTTGGCTTTGGAAATTTTAAGGCGTAAACTTTCGGTATCTTGGTGGACAAATATTCGTTTCGAGAAAAGTTTTAGTCACGATTTGTGTCAGCTGCTCAAAGCCTCTGGTTGCATTGCCGTTTCGGGCGGTTTGGAAGTGGCTTCTGACCGTCTTTTGGAGTTGATTCAGAAAGGCGTAACTGTCTCGCAAGTTGCCCAAGTTACTCGCAATTTTACGGAGGCAGGCATCATGGTTCATGCGTATTTGATGTACGGTTTTCCGACGCAAACCGCCCAAGAAACCATTGATTCGCTCGAAATGGTAAGACAAATGTTTGAATTGGGGATTCTACAATCAGGTTTTTGGCACCAATTCGCCATGACCGCCCACAGTCCAGTGGGAATGTATCCAGCACAATTTGGGGTACAAATTGAGAATCCAATCATCGGCAGTTTTGCCAATAATGACTTGGTACATAACGACCCAAAAGGCACTGACCATGACACATTTAGTTACGGTTTAAAGAAATCGCTTTTCAATTTTATGCAAGGAATTGGCTTTAATTTATCGCTCCAAGAATGGTTTGAGTTCAAAGTTCCAAGAACCAAAGTTCCTAAGAATTATATTGAAATGGCTGTTTCGGAAGAGGAAGAATTTATGATAAGACCTTCTTCAAAAGTTGTTTGGTTGGGTAAAAAGCCTTTGGTGGTTTATTCTAATATAAAAAAAGGAGAATCGGACCGTCAGACGGTAGCTACTTTGAATTTCCACAATAAAAAAGAAGAATTTTCTATCAAAACGAATAAAGTTCAAGGAGATTGGTTGGCTGAAATTTTAGGGTTAATTTCTCCTAAGAATAAGAAGATTTATACTTTTCAAGAAGTTCAAAATCACTACGAAAACGCTGGATTGAAGGATTTTGAGTTATTTTGGTACAATAAACCTGTCAATGGTTTGGGGGAATATGGATTGCTGATTTTGTAGGTTTTATAACCGCAAAGATGGGAGGAAGAGAGGTTTTTTCTTAGCGATTTCCCGTCCTTGCGGTAAGATTAATTTTCAATCCAGTTTCACCACAAAATAACGATGCTCTTTCGGTTTATTTTCTTTATTTATTTCAGCCAATAATTCTTCTGTTTTCAAAGTTGTATTGGCTTCGTTTGGCTTGTTGATGAGATATTGTTTTGTCACCATTCCCATATAATCATACCAAGGTTTACCCTTTGAATCTTCTACTTTTTTGTTCAAAATTGCTTTGGTTTCTTCTATATCATTGGGATTTTTCATATCCATTAATTCTGCAAAATCAAACATTGCCAAATCTCTCAAATTGTTAGCAATCAAGGCGTGACGTTCCATGCTTAATTTATAAATCAAGGTTGATTGTTTGTATTGAGGGGTATTTTGATATTTTGCCAAATTTATTCCTTTACTAAAATCAATATTTGTTAAAGTATCTATCGTTTCATCATCAATCTTTAAAAGGTATTTTCCCTTTGATAAATTCTTGATTTTTAAAGGTTCTTGATTGTAATCTTTTTCAAAATTTACGTAAGACAAAGCCTGCTTAAATTTTTCATCAATCGGAAATGGAAGCGATTTTTCGAGACAATCAAAAGTTAATTGAGACTTTTGAATTTTTAGATTATTAACCTCACAATTCTGTTTTTCAATCAGTTTTTTTCCTTTAAAGTCTATTTCAACTGAGGAAACAACTTTGGGCGATTCGAGTGTTTTTAGAAAGATATTTGCCATAATAAAATGCCCCCAAACATCGGGGTGAATTCTGTCAGACCCAGCCAATTTGAAATCAGGATTTTGAGGAAGAATTCTGCGATTTAAAAGATTCATCTCACCATTAAAATCAACAATTTTAGTGTTATATTTTTTCGACAATCCCTTCAAATATTCAGTACAAATGCCCAAAGCATCGTTTACACCAACCATATTTTGAGCTTTAATGTTAGATTCTTGATCATAAATAGATGGGGTTAAAATAATAATATTTACGTTATTTTTAACAAAATTTTTAACAATTATCTCAACATTTTTTTTGTACAATTCAATACTTCGTATTCTTGCATTCAAGATGCTCGTATCGGTAGTAATCGTACTGTACAAGTCTCGATTAACGTCATTCATTCCAAGCATTAAGGTTGCAACAGTAGGTTTTTTGTTCATAACATCAACATTCATTCGCTTAATAACATTTGATGCACTATTGCCCGCAACACCACAGTTAAAGGTTTCAATGGGCATTTCGGGATAATGTAATTGATAATAAAGATTCACGAAATTGTGATAGTAACCTGCATGAGTAATACTATTCCCTACAAAACAAACTCTATCTTTTTCAGAAAAGGCTTTTTGGGTTGATTGAGCTACTAAATGTTGATAATTCACTAAAAATAACCATACGTAAATCAAATATTTTTTCATTATATTTTTTGGCTTTTTGAAGAATAAATATGAATTTTCATTGTACTTTCGGTAAAAATAAAACAAAATATACAAAAATAATCGCTTCATTATCGGCATAACATCATTTCTTTTTAAACTAAATAATTAAAATCACTTCACTATTAATATGCAATACCCACTTCTTTTTCAACCGCTTGATTTAGGCTTTACCACATTAAAAAATAGAATCCTCATGGGTTCAATGCATACTGGATTGGAAGAAAGCAAAAATGGCTTTCAGAAACAAGCCGCTTATTTTGCTGAACGTGCCAAAGGTGGCGTCGGACTCATCGTAACAGGGGGCGTTTCGCCAAATCGGGCAGGTTGTGCGTTGCCTTTTGGTAGTAAACTTTCTTCAAGTTCAGAAGCTCGTGAACATAAAATAATTACTGATGCTGTTCATGCCGAAGGGGGTAAAATTTGTTTGCAGATTCTTCATACTGGTCGTTATGCTTATCACCCTTTGGCAGTTGCTCCAACGGCTCTGAAAGCACCAATTGCTCCATTTAAACCTTGGGAATTATCATCGGGAAGTATCAAAAGTACGATCAAAGATTTTGCAAATTGTGCCAATAAAGCCCAGGAAGCGGGTTATGATGGTGTTGAAATCATGGGTTCGGAAGGTTATTTGATTAATCAATTCATTGCAAAAAAAACTAATAATCGAACGGATGAGTGGGGCGGTTCTTATGAAAACCGCATTAAATTCCCGATTGAAATTGTTAGAAAATGTAGAGAAACAGTAGGTAAAAATTTCATCATAATTTATCGACTTTCAATGTTGGATTTAGTGGAAGAGGGTTCAACATGGGAAGAGGTTGAACAATTAGCTTTAGAAATCGAAAAAGCGGGTGCAACCATTATCAACACGGGCATTGGATGGCACGAAGCCCGTGTTCCAACTATTGCAACGATGGTTCCAAGAGGTGGTTTCAGTTGGGTAACACAACGTTTAATGGGTAAATTATCAATTCCGTTAATTACCACAAATCGAATCAATACGCCCGAAGTGGCAGAACAAATCTTGGCGGACGGACACGCCAATATGGTGTCGATGGCTCGTCCTTTTTTAGCTGACCCAGAATTTCCAAAAAAAGCAATGGAAGGACGGGCAGATGAAATAAACACTTGTATCGCTTGCAACCAAGCCTGCCTTGATCATATTTTTGACCGTAAAACAGCATCTTGTTTGGTCAATCCACGGGCTTGTAACGAATTGGAAATCAATATTTTACTAACAAATAATAAAAAGAAAATTGCCGTGGTGGGTGCAGGTCCTGCGGGTTTGTCGTGTGCGGTTACGCTTGGGCAACGGGGACACGAAGTACACCTTTTTGAGGCTCAATCCACTTTGGGTGGGCAGTTTAATATTGCTAAAGAGATTCCTGGAAAAGAAGAGTTTTCGGAGACTTTACGTTACTATAATCGCCAAATGGAAATCAATAAAGTGCAAGTGCATTTGAATACTCGTTTTGACGAAAACCAAGCGAATGACTTTGAAGAAATTGTGGTGGCAACGGGCGTAACGGGTCGTAAGATGGAAATTGAGGGCATAAATCACCCCAAAGTTTTGACTTATACCGAAGTAATTTTAGATAAAAAACCAGTCGGTAAAAAAGTTGCCGTCGTCGGTGCAGGAGGAATCGGTTTTGATGTTTCGGAATATTTAACCCATTCTGGCAATAACGACATTCCACATTTTATGAAAGAATGGGGCGTAGATATGGAATACAAAACGGGGGGAGCCTTAATGGAAAATGGGGGGATGACTTCGCCAAGAGAAGTTTATTTATTGCAACGTTCTGCCAAAAAACACGGGGCAGATTTAGGCAAAACCACAGGCTGGATTCACCGAACGGCTTTACGTATGAAAAACGTAAAAATGATTGGCGAAGTAACGTATGAAAAAATTGATGACGATGGACTTCACGTTTTAATCAAAGGACAACCTCATGTTTTGGAAGTGGATAACGTAGTGATTTGTGCAGGACAAGTATCTAATAATCAATTATTTACAAATCTGAAAGAAAAGCACAAAAACGTCCATCTCATCGGTGGAGCTTTGGAAGCAGGAGATTTAGATGCCAAACGTGCGATTGAACAAGGGGTAAAATTGGGAATTAAATTGTAAGTTCAACGTAGCACAGGAATCTTTCCATTTAAGCGGACAAACAGACTGGACTCCTCCCTCACAGGAAAGATTCCTGTGCTACGTAAATAGAACATCTCTAAAACAAAATATCAAACCTATGCGTATCACATTTTTAACATTGCTAATGATTGTTCATATAACAATCTTCGCTCAAAAATCAACTAAAATTCTCGCTCCAACGCCTCCGATGGGCTGGATGACTTGGAATTATTTTGGCACTGACATCAACGAAAAAGATATTCGAGAAATGGCAGATGCGATGGTTAGTTCTGGTATGCAAAAGGCGGGATATAACTACGTTTTTATTGATGATGGCTGGGTTGGTGGTCGTGATAATCGTAACAATATCATTGCCGACCCAAAGCGTTTTCCTGCTGGAATCAAAGCAATGGCGGATTATGTCCATGCCAAGGGTTTGAAATTGGGTATTTATTCGGATGCCTCGCCACTGACTTGCGAGGGTTATACAGCAAGTTTAGACTTTGAGGAACAAGATGCTAAAACCTTTGCTTCGTGGGGTGTAGATTACTTGAAATACGATTATTGCAATGCTCCTGAAGACTCAGCAACTGCGGTTTTAAGATACAAAAAAATTGCGGATGCACTCCGAAACAGTGGTAGAGAAATTGTGTTGGGAATTTGTGAATGGGGACAAAGAAAACCTTGGCTTTGGGCGGCAAAAGCAGGAGGACAATTATGGAGAACGACTGGTGATATTCGAGATAAATGGATGGATTTAAGTGGGAAAGAAAAGGTAGATTTTAATTGGAATGGTATATTGAATACAGCCGACCAAAATGCTGAATTACATCCATATTCTGGACCAGGAAAGTGGAATGATATGGATATGCTATTGGTTGGACTTTACGGAAAAGAAGGTCCATCGAGTACAAAAGGGGGCGTTGGATGCAGCGACACAGAATACCAAACCCAAATGAGTTTGTGGTGTATGATGAATTCGCCTCTTGCCGCTTCCAACGATTTGAGGAAGATGAATGAAGCGACAAAAAACATTTTGATGAATCAAGAAATCATTGCATTGAATCAAGACGAATTAGGAAAGCAATGTATTAGAAAAATAAATACTGAAAACTGGAGCGTCTTCTTGAAACCGTTAAAAAATGGAGATTTTGCCGTGGGAATTTTAAACAGAAGTAAAAACGTTCAAAGTTATGATTTAGATTTTTCTAAAATTGGCTTGAATGGAATTTATGAAATTAAAGATTTATGGTTACATCAAAATGTTGGGAAATCTAATAAATGGAATGGGAAAGTTGATTCTCATGAGACAAAAGTTTTTAGATTACAGAAAATATAAAACCAAACTATTGGTATAAAAGTCTTGATTTTCTTACCCGAAATCAGGACTTTTTTTCAAATATTTGAGTTTGAAAAATAAAAGCTATTTTCGACAAATCAATTGTTATAATTTTAATTTACACATGAAAAAACTATTATTTTTCTTATTAATCACTCTCGCAAATTTTGCACATATTTCAGCTCAACAACCCAGCGAAGTAGTTGTGAATCAACGTTGGAAAGCAGATTGGATTGCCCCTCAAAATATTAATTTAAAAGAGTTTGGGGTATATCATTTCAGAAAGAATTTTGACCTTTCTCAAAAGCCTAACTCTTTCATTATCAACGTTTCAGCAGATAATCGTTATCGTATTTTTGTGAATGGAAATTATATTGGAGCGGGTCCTGCACGAAGCGATTTGATGCATTGGAACTTTGAAACTTATGATATTGCTCCTTATCTGCAACAAGGAAAAAACACGATTGCTACCGTAGTTTGGAATTTTGGAAAAGATGCTCCTGTGGCTCAAATAAGCAATAAAACGGGATTTATTTTGCAAGGGAATACCTCTGTCGAAGAAATAGTAAATACCAATAATTCTTGGAAAGTAATTGAAAATAAGGCGTATAAATCGCTTCCAGTTGATGGTTCCAAACTCTGGACGTTTATCGTGGTTGGTTGCGGTGAAGAGGTTGATGCCTCAAAGTATCCATACGATTGGGAGAAAACCGATTTTGATGATAAATTATGGGAAAAAGCTCAAAAACTCGAAGCTGGATATCCAACAGGAACAGGGTCAGGTGCTGGTTGGTATTTGGTTCCAAGAACAATTCCGCAAATGGAAGAAATTTACCAACCCATTAAAGAAATTCGACGTTTCACTAATTTAAAAGATGAGGAAGTAAACGATAAATGGTTGAAAGGAACGGGCACTTTTACGATTCCAGCTAATAAGAAAACATCCATTTTACTTGATCAAACTTTTGAAACGGTTGCCTATCCAGAAATGACTGTAAGTGGTGGAAAAGGTTCTTCTATCCAATTTACGTATGCTGAGGCTTTAATGAATGATAGAAGAGAAAAAGGAAATCGTAATGAAATTTCAGGTCGTAAAATCATGGGGAATCAAGATATTTTTAAACCAGATGGAGCATTAAAAAGAACCTTTAAACCGTTGTGGTTCAGAACGTTTCGTTATATTGAATTAGAAATTGAGACTAAATCTGAACCGCTGACTATTAATTCATTTTATGGTTTAAAAACGGGGTTTCCCTTTGTTGAAAAAGCATCATTTACAAGCAAGGATGATAAATCAATGACCGATATTTGGAAAGTTGGTTGGCAAACCGCTCGACTTTGCGGAGGAGAAAACTATTTTGATTGCCCCTACTACGAACAATTGCAATACACGGGCGATACCCGAATTCAATCGCTCATTTCTCTGTACGTTTCGGGTGACGACCGCCTCATGCGAAAGGCATTAACTGATTTTGATAATTCAACAATTTCAGAAGGATTAACCCAAAGTCGTTATCCATCGAATATTCCGCAAATCATTCCAACTTTTTCATTGTTCTGGGTATCAATGACTTATGATTATTGGATGCACCGCAAGGACGATAAATTTGTAGTTTCACTTTTACCAAATGTAGAAAAAGTTTTGGCTTGGTATGAAAGAAAACTCGACCCAAAGAAAAATATGTTAGGACCACTTAACTGGTGGCAATTCGTGGATTGGGCAAAACCTTGGCAATGGGATGCAAAATCGGATATTGGTGGTGTGCCAGAAGGTGCATCAAATGGAAATTCTTCAATTATTTCATTTCAGTATGCTTATACCTTACGTCAGGCTTCTGCCATTTTTGAAACTTATGGACAGAAAGATAAGGCAATTTATTATAAAACTTTAGCAGATTTAGTTTCAAAATCGACTTATGATTTGTGTTATGACGTTACAAAAGCGGAGGTTTCAGATACGCCAGACAAAATGGTTTTCAGTCAACACGCCAATATTTTTGCCTTACTTTCCAATAGTGTCCCCAAAGCGAACGAAAAGGCAATTATGGAGAAAATATTGAATGATACTTCTTTAATTCAAACAACCTTTTATTTCAAATTTTATTTAACCCAAGCCCTAAAAAAAGTAGGAATGGCAGAGCGGTATCATTCAACTTTGCAACCCTGGCGAGAAATGATAAATATGGGTTTGACAACTTTTGCTGAAAAAGAAGAGCCAACTCGTTCAGATTGCCACGCTTGGTCGGCATCGCCAAATTATGACTTCTTAGCCACTATTTGTGGAATCATGCCCGATGCCCCAGGTTTTGAAGAAGTGCTTGTTCAACCTGCTTTGGGTATTTTGAACAGCATAGATGGAAAAATGCCACACCTAAAAGGAGAAATAAAAGTAAGTTTAAACAGAAAGGGAAAATCAGGAATTGAAGGAGAGATTACCTTACCTGAAAATGTGAATGGGCGGTTTGTTTGGAATGGGAAAACGTTACCTTTAAAAGGAGGCAAACAAGTGGTTTCTGTTGAATAGTAATTTGCAGAAGCTATCTGGAGAAAACCGAAGGCTTCAGTAAATTACTTTAATTTTACCCCTTTTGGCTCGCACTTTGCGTATCATACTACTTAACGGTTTTAGAAGTGAAATCAATTAGAATTCATAATTAAAATTTTTCTAAATAAAAACAAATTGATAGCAAAAAGCATTTTTTAGTTTTGTGTTAATCTCTCTTTCCGATTGGCAGAAGTAATTAATATTACTGCAGTAATTATTATTCCCCCCGCTAAGAGCATCAACGGATGTAATCTTTCATTCGCTAAAATTGCTCCCAAAATCATGGCTACGAGCGGATTGATGTACGTATAGGTTGCCACAAGCGTGGGAGGAGCAACTTTTGATAACCACCCAAAAACTAAAAATCCAATAATTGAACCGAAAGTCAATAAATACAGAAACGAAAGGATTGCTTTATCAGTAATATTTTGAACCTGAAAACTATCAAATTCACCGTATAAGTAACTGAAAATCAGAGATAAACTTCCTCCCACAAACATTTGGGTTCCTGCAATTTGTGAGGCATTATATTGATTTATTTCTGCTTTTTTTATCAATATTACGCCAATATCCCAGCCTAAAACGGCTAAAAAAAGAAAGGAAATTCCCAACAAATAATATTGTTCCGTGCCTTTTATTGCCAGAGTTTTCAAACTCATTAAAATGCAAACCCCAATTAATCCTAAAATTGAGCCAATAATTACTTTATTCTTTGGTTTTTCTTTGGTCAAATTCCAAAGCATTAATACCAAAATTACTGGACTAAGGGCAGCAAACAAAGCCGAATAACTGGAAGGAATCCATCGAGCGGCACTTGTGGTAAGACCATTTCCTACGGTTAGCATAAAAAAACCTGATAAACCAGTAGCAATCAGCATCTTGCGGCTTGGCTTCTGGAATTTTTTAGTAAAAATTGCAAAAAGTAAGAGAATTAACCCTGCTAAAAAATTCCTCGCTCCCGAAGCCATAAATGGTGGCACGCATTCAACCAAGAAACGAATTCCGAGATAAGTTGACCCCCAAATCAGGTAAAGTGTAATTAGTCCCGCCCAAATTTTTAGTGGTTGATTTTGATTATCCATAAGTAATAATAGTTCTATCTTAATCCACTCCCCAAATTAATTTATCTAATATTTTTTCAGTAAAAAAGTCTTTTGCCAATATGCCAGCCTGTTTCAAAAGTGCTTCCATTTTTGGGTAATCACTTCCTAAAATTCTGTAGGCTTCGTGCATTGCTTCTTCATCTTTTAAAAACGCAATCTCTTGAAAAGCATCTTTCAAACAAGTGATTTTCAAGCCTTTATCTTTCAATTTACCCAATTCAGAAATCATCCAACTTAATGCCAAGAAATGATTTTTCTCTAAAAACAAATGATGCTTTGTATCTTTTGATTCTGGTAATTTATTGAAAGGTGAAGAAACAATTTCATTGGTTAAGTATCGCTTTAATTGCTCAGAAACTACCTTAACTTCATGAAGTTGAATGGCTCCTTGAAATGCTTGTGGATAGATACTTAACCAACGCAATTTCCTTCTCAATTCATGGACTTCACTTTCAACATTCACAAAGTCAAAAGTAGTTTTATCAACGAATTCATGGATTTTTTTGATTTGTTTATAGTAATATTTTTCAATATTAGCAATTTCTTCTGCTTGGTTCTGCCATTTTGCAATTTCCAAGCCTTCGTTTATTTTGTTGATTGTTTTGCCAGTATTCCAGCCCTTTTTTAACAAAATTTCATTAAATATTGTAATCTTTTCTCTGGTTTTTGTCTCCAAATAATTTTTAACAGTTGAAGGGATTTTTTCATCAGCATCAAATTCTTTAAGAAAGGCAGCGTAATAATCAATTGCCCCCAAAATATCTTCAACTTCCTTGAAACGCTCATTTAATTCCGTGAAAAATGCTTTATTATGAAATTGAGCATACATCTTTGAAAGACTTTCCAACATAAACATTGGTGTTCTCAAATCGTGTAGAAATAACCAAAGTGCTGAATTTTCATGATTCTTAGATTCCGAGAGAAGTGTATTTATTTTATTTAATTGATAGTCAAATCTGGCTTTTCCTTGTTTCATCTTGTATTGTTTTAGTTGGTTTGTAAAAGTATGGAATAATCTAAGAAACAAAAAACGGGCAACAGATTTTAAGTTCTATTGCCCGTAATAAATTGAATATTATTGTTTTTATTTTTTCTTTTTCTTCGTATCAACTGATTTCTGAACGTTTTGTGCTTCTTCAACAGCTTTCATTTGCTTAGAAATATATTCCGAAAAACGTGATTTTTTTGCTCCTCCACCCGCTGCAATTTTCTTACGATTATCATCCAAAATATCCTTAATTTTATCTTCATCTACAAACTTACGAATTCCAATTTGTTGTCCGATTGTCACGATATTTGAAATAAAGTAGTAAAAACTCATCCCCGCAGGTAAAGAATTCATTACAAACATAAAAATTACTGGCGTTATATAAGCCATTTTCTTCATATCAATGGGCTGTCCTGTTTGGTCTGGCGTGTTTTGATTATTGTAATATCCATACGCAATACTCGAAACCGTCATCAGCAAAGTAAACAAACTAACATGGTTTCCGTATAATGGAATGCTGAATGGTAAAGTCGCAATAGAGTCAAAAGTTGAAAGGTCATTTGCCCATAAAAACGATTGCTGACGAAGATTAATTAAGTTTGGAAACAACATAAAAACTGCCATCAAAACGGGCATTGTAGCCAACACAGGCACGCAACCACTCAATGGGCTTACCCCAACTTCTCCATACAATTTCATTTGAGCTTGTTGTTGTTTGGCTGGATCGTCACCAATCTTTTCCTTAATTGCATTTAATTCTGGCTGTAAAATTCTCATTTTTGCCATGCTTACATACGATTTATAAGTAAGCGGTAACAAAGCAAATTTGATAATTAATACCAATGCAATAATCAATAAACCGTAATTTGAAAACACTTTTTCTAAGACATTAAACAACGGCACGAACACGTAACGAGTGATTGGTAAAAATATATCGTAACTCAACTTTACATTCTTCCCAAAACCAGGAGCAACGTCTTTAATAATGTTATAATCATTCGGTCCAAAATACCATTGAAAATTTCCTTTGCCAGCTCTGATTCCTGCCAAATTCAAATCCATGTTGGCACGAAGCGTTTTAATGTTTACTGAATCTTGCTCATTGGCAGTACCTGTAACCTCCGCTTTTAAAATTGGGTCGTTTTTAGTAATAAAACTTGAAAGAAAATATTTCTTTTTGAACGCTACCCATTTCAAAGGTTGATCTAATTTCGCATCATTTGAACCCGTTGGAGCTTCTGATAGTTGGTCAAAATTTTCTCCATCATTAATTAAATAATTAACGGTTGCTTTACGATTTTCAGTCAAATCCTTCTCCGTAGGACGAACATTCTCTACCCAATTCATTTTTACGGATTCGTTCTTTAAAATGCCATCTAAACCAGTCAATTTCAACACGTTATCCAATAAAAAACCTGTTCCTGCCAACGTATAAGTTTGTTCAACGGTCTGACCATTAGCTAATTGCAAATTAAAAACCACTTTATCCGTTTTTCCTTCTGCAACCACCCCTCCTATTGATTTTGTGTTAAAATATAATTTATTCAAATCAATATTTCCTTTATTTGTTGGTAATTCAAGGGATATTTTATCAAAATCTTGGTCGAAAATAATTAAGGGTGTTTTTTGCTTGGCAGCAAATGAATTGTACGTTTCATAATTTTTCAACAACACCTGTTTCACTTTTCCACCTTGTGATGTGAAGGTTACTTTTATGTCTTTATTCTCTAAAACAACATCTTTACTGATTCCAACGGCAGCGGTTGCAAAATCTCCTGCGGCAGTTTTTGCAGCATTTGAATCGAGAATAGCAACTTTTTGAGGTGTGGTTGTTGATTGAATTGTTTTCGCTTTTGGTTGTGGTTTCTCTGGTTCAATCTTTGGGGCAAAGAAAAATTGATAACCCAGCAACATTGCCATTATCAATACTAAACCCGTGATTTGATTCTTATCCATCATTATTTCTTGTACATTTTTGAGTTTAAAAACTCGCTTTTAAATTAATATTCGATTAGTCGTAAATTGAACTGCAAAATTACTAAGACTTATTCGTATTTGGTAATGGATTAAAGTTAATTGTGATTAAAGGTTGCATTGCTTAGTAATTTGGCTTAAACAATCATTTGATTACGAAGAAATAGAGAGGATAATTAACTAAGTCTAAATTAAGTTCGGTTATGTTATTTACCACTCAAACACCAAAAGGTATCAAAAATGATGATTCTAAGTCTTATGCTTTTTTTGATTTTTTTATAGTAAAGTATTAACGTCGTTTAGTTAGTGATAACCTTAACAAAAAAAGAGAAGGCATTTCAACCTTCTCTTTTCTAAACTTCAAAATTGATTTTTAATAATATTTTTCCCCCACTAAGTAATTCTTTACATAATCTGCAACGCCTTCTTCCAAGGTATGAAAGGGGGTTTCGTATCCAATAGATTTCAGTTTCGACATATTTGCTTCTGTGAAATATTGGTATTTATCTCTAATGTCTTCGGGAGTATCTACAAACGAGATAACTTCCTCATTATCAATGGCTTTGAAAGTATTTTTCACTAAATCAATGAATGTTCTTGCCTTCCCCGAACCCAAGTTATAGATGCCAGAATTCCTGCGATGGTGCATCAGAAACATACAAACTTCCACCACATCTTTCACATACACAAAATCTCTCATTTGCTCCCCGTCCTTAAATTCTGGATTATGTGAACGGAATAATTTCATGCCGCCCGTCTTTTTGATTTGGTTGAAAGTATGCCAAATTACGGAAGCCATTCGTCCCTTATGAAATTCATTGGGACCATAAACATTGAAGAATTTCAATCCTGCCCAAAAGAACGGTTGCTCTTCTTGCTTCAAAGCCCAAATATCAAAATCGTTCTTGGAATCTCCATAGGGGTTTAAAGGCTTCAATTGTGAAATCAAAGATTCATTATCGTCATACCCTAATTCTCCCAAACCATAAGTTGCCGCCGATGAAGCATAAACCAATGGAATTTGATAATCATGACATTTCTTCCAAATTTTCTTTGAGTAATTAAGATTTAATTTATTGAAAATTTCAACATCAAATTCTGTTGTATCAGTCCTTGCACCAATATGAAAGCAAAATTCTACTTCTTGATAATTAGCATCTAACCAATCAAAAAAGTTTTCTCTTTCAACTCGTTCTTGGATTTTTTTGCCGACAAGATTTTTATTTTTCTCTTCATCAGAAAAATCATCAACTGCAATGATGTAATTAAAATTGTCTCGATTTAAACGTTGAATCAAGCAACTTCCGATAAAGCCTGCGGCACCTGTAACAATAATCATAAAGAGTGGAATAAAATTGTATTTATGCGTGTTAGGTAAATGTAAAAAACTATCAAAATTATCATTAAGTTTTGATTAAAACACTACACGATATTTTGAAAAAATATAAATTTTCTAAGAATTTATACGTATATCTACTTGCTTAATAACAATGTTCAATAAATAGTACAATAAATTCAACTAATTAATTGTTTTAATCGAATCTACAGGTCATACTTTAACAACACCTTAAATATATTATTTTTTTGAGAATTGAAAAGATTGTAATTTTGCAAATAGTTAAGAATTCAGTTAGCTATTAACTTAATTAAGTTAATATTTATGGGATTTGTTGCTAATGTTTTCCCAGCAAATCCTCCACAATTTAAACACTGAAAACAATGGTTTACGTAAGTCGTAAAGAACATTTCAACGCCGCTCACAGGCTCTATAATCCAAACTGGACAGAGGAAAAAAATCAGGAAGTTTTTGGACCTTGCTCAAACATAAATTGGCACGGACATAATTTTGAACTCATCGTTACTGTTAAAGGAAATCCTGATCCTGAAACTGGATTTGTCATGGATCTTAAAGTTTTAGGGGATATTGTAAAAAAAGAAATCATCGAAAAGGTAGATCATAAAAATCTCAATCTTGACGTAGATTTTATGGAAGGAAAAATGGCAAGTTGCGAGATTTTTATTATGGAAATATGGAAAATTCTTGCTCCACAAGTCTCAGAAGCATCCAAAACCGCCAAATTGCACAGTTTGCAATTATTTGAAACACAGAAAAATTTTGTTGAATACTTTGGGTGACAGTTATCAGTAAACAGTTACTAAATTAAAAGAAAATTGATGACTATCTACTGTTCACTGTTTACTCTTCACTGTTTATTGTTTACTGTTCACTGATAACTGAATTATGAAATACTATATCATTGCAGGAGAACGTTCAGGGGATTTGCATGGCTCTAATTTGATTAAGGGTATTCGCAAACACGACTCCGATGCTCAAATACGTGCATGGGGCGGTGATATGATGCAAGAAGCTGGTGCTGAGGTAATTAAGCATTACCAAGATTTAGCATTCATGGGTTTTTTTGAGGTAATAAAAAATCTTCCAACTATATTGGGGTTCCTTTCATTTTGTAAAAAAGACATTAAAACCTTTCAGCCTGATGTTATTATTCTGATTGATTATTCGGGTTTTAATATGCGAGTTGCAAAATTTGCAAAGACAAACGGATTTAAAAATTTCTACTATATTTCTCCGAAAGTGTGGGCTTGGAATCAGTCCAGAGCTTTGAATATCAAAAAATACGTTGATAAAATGTTCGTAATTTTTCCGTTTGAGAAAGACTTTTTCAAACAGTACGATTGCGAAGTTGAATACGTTGGAAATCCGCTCTTTGATGCCATTGCTGATTTTACCCCAAATCCAAATTTCAGAAAAGATGCACGTCTTGGACAGAAACCAATCATTGCACTTTTGCCAGGAAGTCGCAAACAAGAAGTAGAAACGATGTTGCCTTTAATGATGTCACAAGTTTATGAATTCCCTGATTATCAGTTTGTTATTGGAACGGTTTCTAACCTTCCAAAAGAATTATACGCTCGTTGGCAATCTATTTTTCCAGTAAAATTAGTCAAAGATGATGCTTATAATTTGCTTTCAGTAGCAGATGCCGCCTTAGTTACGTCGGGAACTGCAACCCTCGAAACTGCACTTTTCAATGTGCCGCAAGTTGTGTGTTACCGAGGCGGTTGGGCAGCATATCAAGTTTATAAACGAGTTATTCGAGTCCCTTTTGTTTCCTTAGTGAATTTGATTGCGGGACGAGAAGTGGTGAAGGAATTATTACAGTATAATTTAACGAAAGACAACATAACGGAGGAGCTAACAAAAATAACCGTTAATGAATATACGAGACAAAATCAATTGGACGGTTATTTAGAAATCAAAAAATTATTAGGAGAAAAAGGGGCTTCAGAACGAGCAGGAAAATTGATGGTTGAAGAAATTAGAAAATATAAGGGAGAAGATAATTAACGATTTTCTCCTTTATATTTATGCTTCTTCTAATAAATAATTACTAATCCACTCCTTTTTCACACCATCAAATTGATTATAATAAGTGGCAATTTCTCTTAAATCTTCATCCATATTTCCTGATATATAAAATGGTTCTCTGGCTATAATTCTCTTGTTCGGATAATCAAAAACTACCATCACAATTGGTACTTTCGCTTCTAAGGCAATATAATAAAAGCCTGTTCTAAGCCTTGAAACTGGTTTTCGAGTTCCTTCTGGTGCTAAGGCAATATGCAAATAAGTGGTTTCCTTATACATTTTTACCACAGATTCAACCATGCCATTATTGCTAAATCTATCAACGGGCTTTCCACCTAACCATCTAAAAATAAATCCGAAAAACCCTTTAAATAGTTCTGCTTTCCCCAGAAAACTAACTTTCGTTTTGAGAATTGCACGGGCAAATAATCCAACAGGAAAATCAACCCAGTCGGCGTGAGGAGCAACAATAATTAAACTTTTTTTGAGCGTTGAAGGAATTTCTCCAACTAATTTCCAACCTCTAAGTTTGAAAAGGTAAATATAAATTGAGTTAAGCATTTTTAAAAGTGGTTGTAATAATAAGTAATTAAGGGGCAACAAATTCTTCTGTTAAACTCAAAATATTTTTCTTTTTTGAATTTGACATAAATATAATTATTTCCTTAATAAATATCAACTTATTTAGCTGAAAAATCAATTTGCATAAATGGATAAGGGGTAAAGCAGATGATAAATATAAAAAGTGTGAACCAACCCAGAAGTTTGCGTTTTAAATCCAAAGGTTCATCAATTTCAACTTCAGGGTGATATATTCCTAAGAACCTTCCCAATAAAAATATGAAAGGCAAAAAGCCTGAAAAGCCATGTAATGTGGCAATTTGAGGAATATAACTCAAAAGAAATTGAGTTAATACAACACCTAAACTCAAAACCCAAGCTGTCATTTGATTTTCGGAAATCCTTGAAAAACAGATTCTTAAGAAGAAAATGTAAGCAAATAACCAAGTAAAAAAATCAGATTCGTCTTTATATTGACCAAGCGTTCCAAGATTTTTAATATCATTAATCGTGAATAATCCGTAACCCGCAAAAAGAGCAAATCCAATATATATAGTAGGTGAAATAATGTTAAAAGTTTTTTTCCCAATTAAACCGTATAAGATATGTCCACCGTCTAATTGTCCAATCGGTATTAGATTTAGGGCAGTAAAAAATAATGAAATATATCCCGCCCAAATGACAGGATAATGCATTATCTCAAAATTAGGAGGCAATAATTTTGGGTCGGCAATGTAATTTTTAAAAAACTTGAATAGCAAATTGTCACCTAAAACAATTTGACCATCCATAAACTTCGTAACTTTCAAAATTTCAATAGGATAATTTGCTCCAAATTTTGCATATTCTGGATGAATTTTAAAGATGTATTCAAGCGGTGGAAGGTGTGTGAAACCGTAATATAATACCCCAAGTGAAACAACAAAACCAGCCAAAGGACCCGCAATGCCAATATCAAAATATTCTTTTCGTGACCGAGTCCGTCCAAGAATACGGATTACCGCTCCCATCGTTCCAAAACTTAAACTTGAAAAAGCACTCAACCACATGGGAATGTAGTAGGGCAACGAAACTTTAATTTTATAATATCTTGCCATAAAATAATGTCCAAATTCATGACAAGTTAAAATGGCTAAGAAAGGCACAGAAAATTGAAAACCTTGCCAAAAATCAATAGGAAAATGTAGGGTGTAGGCTTCTGGAACGAAGAAAAAGAATTTTCCATTCATGGCTTCTGCTCCAGCTAAGGTGGTAGTAATTAGCGTTATAATAAAAAGTAAGGCTTGAATAAACTCGGTTTTATATTTCATTATTATTAAAAAAATCTATAATTATAAATTGGTTAAGAATAAATTGTTTGGTTTTAATTCCCAAAGTTGCAGCAGATTCTAAGTTCATTAACATATCATCCAAAAATAAGGTTTCGTGTGCATGGATATTAGCTTCCTTTAATAATTGCTGATAAATTGCGACTTCAGGTTTTAATTTCCCCATCTCGAAAGAAAGAAACACTTCTTCAAAAATTTGACTAAAATTCTTTACTCCTGAACCTTCAAAAAGTAATTTTTTACATTTTTATGTAATCAAATTCCTTAAAATAGAACACGGATTAAACTGTATGAATACCGATAAAGTTTATCTTTTGTATTCAAACATTCTAACCCGTATTTGTAATTTTCTTTAATTAATTATAAACTCCCATTCCACTAAATTTCTCAACTCGTTGATTAATTCTTTGAGCTGGAGTAATTTTTTGTAATTCTTTTAAGGTTGATATAATAGTATTTTTAACAATTTCAATGGCTAAATTTTGGTTCAGATGAGCTCCTCCTAAGGGTTCTGGGATAATTCCATCCACCAAACCATTTCCATTCATATCAGTTGCTGTTAATTTTAAAGCCTCGGCGGCTTGTTCTTTAAAATCCCAAGAACGCCATAAAATGGATGAGCAAGATTCTGGTGAAATTACGGAATACCACGTATTTTCAAGCATTAAAACTCTATCCCCAATGGCAATTCCTAAGGCACCACCAGATGCTCCTTCGCCAATAATAATGCAGATGACGGGTACTTTCAACATAAACATATCACGAATATTTCGAGCAATTGCCTCTCCTTGACCACGTTCTTCTGCTTCTAATCCAGGAAAAGCACCAGGTGTATCAATCAAAGTAACGATTGGTTTTCCAAACTTTTCTGCCATTTTCATCAATCTGAGGGCTTTTCTATAACCTTCTGGATTTGGCATTCCAAAATTGCGTAATTGACGTTGTTTAGTATTTCTTCCTTTTTGCTGACCAATCAACATAATCGTTTGGTCGCCAATTTTTCCAAAACCGCCCACCATTGCTTTGTCATCAGCCACGGTTCTATCACCGTGAATTTCAATGAATTCATCGCACATTTGTTCAATATAATCAAGGGTATAAGGGCGTTCGGGGTGACGAGAAAGTTGGACTCTTTGCCAACGAGTGAGGTTTGTGAAAGTCTCTTTTTTAAGTTCTTCAATACTGATTTCTAACTGCGAAACCGCCATCGAAACATCAACATTATTGTCGATTGCTAACTTTTTCATCTCTGCCAACTTGGTTTCGAGAGCAACAATCGGTTTTTCAAAATCTAACAAAGTACGCATGGGCAACAAAAAACGGAATGAATCCGAAGGTTAGTGTGCAACAAAATTAGTCAATAATGTATTGTGTAGAGAATAATTTTAAAATTTTCCTACTATTTGAAGTCTAATTCTTTAAACCAGCAATCAAATTTATTGTTAAAGCTACAACAAATGTATTCAATACAAATGAAAGCAATCCATGAAATAATGCCAATCGCCTAATCTTTCTGGAAGATATTTCAACATCTGAAACTTGGAAAGTCATCCCAATTACAAAAGAAAAATAGGCAAAATCAATGTAGTCTGGCTGTTTTTCATTTGGAAATTCCAATCCTTCGTCATTATTGTCAGTTCCTTTTTCATTGTCGTAGTAAAGATGGGCATAATGAAAGCAAAATGTTGTATGAACAAGTATCCAAGATAGCAGAATTCCACCAATGATTATCGGCAAGTAAACGGCTTCTTCCATACCCAAAGAATCTTTTGTAACAACCAAAATTGCCACTGTTACCATACTGGCAAAAGAAGCAAAAACGACAATAAAAAAAACAAATATCTTGCCCCCATCGTCAGTTCGGGCTTTTTTTGTAATATGCTCTGTGGTGCTTATAAAGAAAACTATCCAACTGGTAATAATATAGCTTAATGCAAAAACATCCCACAAAACCATCACAATTATTGAAGTATCAAAACCCAGATTTTTGATTAAAAGAAAGCTAATTGTGGATAGAAATGAACTAATTATTACTCGATGAACAGGGTTCATATTGGTGAATACATTTTCAGTTTTTTTGATTTTCATTGTTGGAGTAATTTTGGTTTTTGGCAATCTTTTATCAGAAAAAACTAAATCTCAAGATTATGAATTTTTACTTTAAATTCTTTTATTTGTTTGGAAGTAATTGATTTATACCCACCTGAAAAATCTTTTCCTGTCAATCTAATATATTTATAAAATTCATCTGATTTTAAGGTTTTTTCTATAATATCCCAATCAGAATAGTGCTTATTCTTAACAATAAATAATCCTGAATACATCAATACTTCCTTGGGAACTTTGTAAAAGTCAATTTTCCCATTTACTAAAGTACTCAAAACGATTTTCTCATGATGAATACTTTGTACGCCCTGACTTCTACCAAATTCATACCAAGTAGCTGATTTGTCAATGTCTCTACTTTCAAGTTCTGTTTTATTTTCCAACAAATATTTATAAGTATTGGGGTAAACATTACTTAATTTTTCCTCAGAAATTACTTTGTATCGTTTATTTTCAAGTTCATAAGGAAATAAAATCATATTGTTTAAGTTTATTTCTCCTTTGAATTTCGAACCTTTGACGATACTTTTTAAGATATTTTTTTCAACTAATTTTCCATTGAAATACACTAAATCCTCATCAAAATCATACGTTTTTGAAATAAATATTCTATCTCTAAGCGTTGCAAAACCATACTGAACATCAAAAAAATCTTTAATCGCATAATTTTTACCTTCCTCTAAATTTTTCAAAAAAATCTCGTCCTCGGTATTCGCAAAGGACCAATCTTTTTTATTTAAATTTTCAAAAGTTATGTTATTGATGAATTCAATTTTACTGTTTACCAACTCTTTATACACAAAATGATTTTCGGTATAATCACGCTTTATGATTGTGATTGCAGTGTAGGTTGAAAATCCTTTAAAGACTTTGTTAGCTTTAAAATCTATGATGGTTTTAACAATCTTTTGTGTCTTTAAATACGCTCTGAACACACTGTATGAAGAGTTGTGCAAGTAGCTATTTGGCGTGATATAACCCAATAAACCATCGTGTTTAAGCATTTTAAATCCCATTTCGAAAAAGGACAAGTAAATATCAATCGTTCCTTCCGAGAATAAAAAGTTTTGCTTTAGAAAGTCTTTTGTTTTTTTATCAAGGTTATGAATGCGTATGTAAGGAGGATTACCTACTACAAAATCAAAAAAATCAAAATACTCTTTATAAATATCCAAGGTATTACTATTGAGAACATTCCATTTAATATTTTCACCAATTCCCAGCTTTTCACAGACTAAATTATTCAGATTTTGAATTGATTTTTTGTATTCAATTTCGTCAAGTTCTATGCCATAAATATATTTTTCTAATTTCGTTTTAATTTCTGATAATTCAATTTTTTTGTCAAGGCAGATGTCTATATATCTGTTCACTATTTCAAGCAAAAAAGCTCCATCGCCACTTGCAGGTTCTAAGATATATTTATCTAAAATATGCTCATTATTGTATCCTACTAAATCTAATATTTCAGTAATAATCCAATTTGGCGTAAATACCTGCCCAAGTGTTTTGTGTTTAGCCATTTTCTAATTTATATTATTGCAAATATAATAAATTTTTAGGTGCTGTATTTGCTTAGGTTTTAGAGCTTGAAAAGTAAATATTTGGAAAAATCATAACTGCTTAAGCTATTTAGGCTCTCCTTTTCAATAATTTTAAAGAAATCGGTCTCTACCAATAAGTCGTAATTACAATAATTAAAAGCAGTAAAATCAATACCTTTCTTTTCATAATTAAGTATTTGGAATAAATTAATTCATGGCACGACTTAATTCGTAAGTCATTGATAATGAATAAATTATGCTAATTCATACCATTAATATTTTATCAATTAATTTTATACTAATGCTTATACTCCTTTAAAAATTTGAATCTACCAAATAGAGGTTTTTTTTACTATTTACGTTGCTAACACTTTTCAAAATTTAGGAATTCTAATTTTGTCGTACTATCCTTTGTTTCACTTTTTATAACCAAAATCTTGTATCAATTTATCCGTTTTATATACTTCTAACACAAACATAGATTAATTGCATAACTTTACAAAATCAATTTATAAATGCCCAATGCAATCCCCAAAATTCAAAATATACGCTTCTTCCGCAGGTTCTGGTAAGACATATACGCTTGCGAAGGAATACATTAAATTAGCCCTCAAGACCACTTCTCCTTGGTATTTTAACCACATTTTGGCGGTAACTTTTACAAAAAAAGCCTCCGAAGAAATGAAGGAGAGAATCTTGAAATACCTCCGCCAATTTGCCAGTAAAGACCCGCAAGACCAAGCGGAATCCAACGGTATTTTCCAACAAATTTTATTAGAATTGAAAGAAGATGGCGTTATAATTGACGAAAGAGAATTACGCAATCGTGCCAGCAATACTTTCAGACATATCATTCACGAGTACGCAAATTTTTCAGTTTCAACGATTGATTCTTTTGTGCAGAGAATTGTGGCGGCTTTTACGGAGGAATTAGGTTTTCCCTTTAATTTTGAAGTAAGCCTCGACTCGGGAGTGTTGTTGGATGCCGCCGTTGAACAATTATTTCAAAAAGTAAATACCGAAAATTTTGAGCAAATAACGGAGGCAATTCAGAGTTTTGCGATGGAAAAAGCGAACGAAGGCAAATCATGGAATCGATTACCAGAAGAATTAGCTTCTTTCGGAAAAAGCCTACTTTCAGACCAATTTCAAACATCTGTTGAACTACTTTCAGAAATGCAACCTGCTGATTTTCTGACTATTGAAGTAAAACTAAAAACGTATTGCGAATATATTGAAACCAAAGTTAAGACGGTTGCAAACGCTGCTTCCGAATCTATTTATGAGGCGGATATTGACGTAGAAGATTTTTATTATTCAAAAAACGGAGTCGGTGCTTACTTTCAAAGATTGCAATATCAGGACGTTTTTTTCAAGGCAAATTCATACGTTAACAAGGCTGTGAAAGATGATATGTGGTATTCAAAGACTTGCAAAAAGGACATTTCCTTAAGAATTGACGGCGTAAAAGCTGAGTTACGCTTGTATTTGGAAGAAATAATAAAAATTCATCATAACGAAAAACCAAAATTCATTTTATATAAGGAAGTAGCAAAACAGCTTAAAAAATTGGCATTATTGAGTCAATTAAAAAAGGAAATTGCTGATATTCAAAGTGAAACGGGACAAGTTCATATTTCTGAATTTAATCGTAAAATCCTCGAAATTGTAATGACCGAGCCGATTCCTTTTGTGTATGAACGATTAGGCGAGAAGTTTAATCACATTCTCATCGACGAATTTCAAGATACTTCCACGTTGCAATGGCATAATTTTTTGCCATTGGTTGAAAATTCCTTAGCAAATGGGCATTTTAATTTGGCGGTTGGCGATGCAAAACAGTCAATTTATCGTTTCAGAGGAGGCGAAATGGAGTTAATTGTGCATTTACATAAAGAGAACCTGGAAGCATTGGTTTTGGGTCATGAAGAGAATATTTTTTTGATTGAACGATATGATAGTATTCGTAAATATTTGACATCAGAAAACCTCACAACCAACTATCGAAGTACTAAAGAAATCATACAATTCAACAATGATATTTTTCAATTCATCAAAGAATCGCCTGATAATGAAGTAATTGCACCCATTTTGCCAAAAGTATATGATGAATTTTTTGCTCAACAAATTCCAGAAATTGCTAAATCAGGAGGACACGTCGAGATTGATTTCTTAACGGGTGATAGTGAAGACGAATTGATGATTGACAGAATCCTCGAAATTATTGAGGAAAATCTTTTGGCTGGGTATTCTTATGAAGATATTGCAATCCTTTGTCGCAAAAATACCCACTCAAGAATCGTTGCTAATTCTTTGAAAGATGCAAATATTCAGGTTATTTCTTCGGACTCTTTGAATTTGAACTTTTCCGAGGCTGTCAATCTCACGATGGCGTTAATGAAAGTGATTCAAAACCCAGAAAATACTTTGGCAAAATATGAAGCCATTTATCTGTTTTACAGAGTAGTTCTACAACAAATTCCCAATACAGACGATAATCAATTTATTAAGCAAGCCATTGAAAATAAGGATGTTAATCAATTTTATCAATTAATTGAACAACAAGGTTATCAGTTGCATTCATTTCGTTTGCAACAAATGGCTTTGTATGAAGTAGCAGAGAAAATCATTAATACTTTCAACCTTTTTGAGCATTACAAAGAATTAGATTTTTTATTCAGATTCTTAGATGTAGTCCTCGAATTTCAGACCAAAAAAAGTACGCATCTTACCGATTTTTTACAATTTTGGGAACAGAAGAAAAACGTTCTTTCTATCTCAACACCAGAAGGTCAAAATGCTGTAACGGTTACATCTATACATAAGGCAAAAGGTTTGGAATATCCAGTAGTAATAATTCCTTATTGCAATTGGACAATGGACACGGGTGTATATTCAGAAATTTGGGCGGATTTGCCAAAAGAAATAGAATTCAAATCAACATTAATTACTTCTTTAAAAACTTCTCCTCTACGAATTACAACAAAATTAGCTGAAACAGTGATTGCTTCGCAATATCACGCAGAAAAAGAAAAGACATTTTTGGAGAGTTTAAATATGCTTTACGTGGCTCTTACTCGCCCGACCGACCGATTATATTTGGTTGTTAAAAAAGATACTTTCAAATTTGAGAAAACTGTTGGTAATCAATTGTATCGTTTTGCGGGATGTCCAGAGATTGAAAAAGGTGACAGATATATTAAAATCGTAAATCAGGGTGAAAATAAAAAAGTAAAGTTCGAACAACATCAAGACTTGCAAGTCATTGAAATACAAGCCATTGAAAGTTCTGAAAAGAGCAATACCATAAAATTAAGGCAATCGGCAGAACGACTTTTTGACATAGAAACTTTTGAGAAAAGCCGTGATTATGGCAATAAAATTCACAATACTTTTGCTAAAATTAAAACGATTTATGACGTTGATTTTGCCTTGGAAGAATCTGTGAGAGAAGGTTTAATTATGGAGAGTGAATTTGTAGAAATGAAAGCTAATATCCTGAAAATCATTAATTTAGAAAAAATAAAACCACTTTTTTCTGTCCATCAAGATTTAGTTAAAAATGAGCGAGAAATCCTCATGCCCAAAGGAAATCCGCTTCGTCCAGACCGAGTTGTGAGATTGAAAGATCGCATCGTAATTTTGGATTATAAAACGGGTTCAAAATCAGAATCTCACAAATTTCAAGTTCAAACTTATATGAATATTTACCGAGCAATGGGACATCCAAAAGTTGAAGGGATTTTGGTTTATTTGGATGGAGAAGAAGTGGTTGAAGTGGTTTAGGTTTTCACCTGAACCAATTCGATGAATCACATAAACCACCTACTCTTCCTTTCGAGGATGCCATCTTCTTTCCCATTTATTTTCAAAACATAATTTGTTAATTTAAACAGCCATTGCTCGGCACCTTAAAAATAAAATAAACTCATTGATTTTCTCTACTTGAAATTGTTTTTATTCAATTATAAACATATAAAAATTTGATTACAATCTTATATTTGATTTGAAAGACTTATTTACCAAATACTTACCTATTTTTTGTAAAAAATCAAAGTCTAATTAATCTTTAAGTCCACAAAATTGTCCTAACTTTGTATCCCGTAACAACAGGTTGCGGAATTATCCTCCTCCTAAGTTTCTTTTCACAAAAAGTCTCAAACGTAATGTACTGTCAATTGAAAAATACTTCTCAAAAGTAGAGGTAAATTTTATTGTTTATGTCCTTACATCCTCCGACTTTTTAGACTTAAGACCAAAATAAAAATTATTATATC
This sequence comes from Arcicella sp., assembly GCA_025354645.1. Lineage (GTDB taxonomy): Bacteria > Bacteroidota > Bacteroidia > Cytophagales > Spirosomataceae > Arcicella. The sequence continues at coordinate 118,777 of JANXML010000117.1, forward strand.
ATGTCAAGCAAAGGGCAACCTAAAATCGCAAAATACATATTCGTTACGGGCGGGGTAACATCATCATTGGGGAAGGGAATTGTGGCTTCTTCATTAGCTAAGTTATTGCAATCAAGGGGTTTATCTGTCACTATTCAAAAATTTGACCCCTACATTAACATTGATCCAGGAACATTAAATCCCTATGAACACGGTGAATGTTACGTCACAAACGACGGAGCAGAAACTGATTTAGACCTCGGGCATTATGAACGTTTTTTGGGCGTACCAACCTCCCAAGCCAATAATATCACCACAGGACGAGTTTATAATAATGTCATAACAAGAGAACGAAGGGGAGATTATTTAGGAAAAACGGTTCAAGTAATTCCACATATTACGGATGAAATAAAACGTAATATCTTAATTTTGGGAGAAACAGGTTTATATGACATCGTTATTACTGAAATTGGAGGTTGCGTTGGAGACATCGAATCGTTGCCTTTTATTGAAGCCGCCCGTCAGTTAAAATGGGATTTAGGAGAGAAAAATACACTATTTATTCACCTCACACTCGTTCCATATTTGGCATCTGCGGGTGAATTAAAAACAAAACCAACGCAACATTCAGTTCGTGCTTTATCTGAATTAGGGGTTCAACCTGATATAATCGTTTGTCGGACGGAACACACAATACCAATGGAAATGCGACGTAAAATTGCTTTATTCTGTAACGTTTCAGCGAATGACGTAATAGAAGCAATGGATGCTGAAACCATTTATGATGTGCCTTTATTGATGCGTAAAGAAAAACTTGACCAGCGAGCCTTATACAAATTGGATATCTATAATGATAAAGATGCTGATTTAGAAAGTTGGAAAAATTTCTTGGGTAAACTTAAAAACCCAACTGAACAAATTACGATTGGTTTGGTGGGTAAATATGTTGAATTAAAAGATTCATATAAATCAATTGCCGAAGGTTTAATTCATGCAGGCTCAGTAAATGAAACCAAAGTAAATGTAATTTGGATTTCATCCGAAAGTTTAGTGGATGCAGATTACGAAAAGAAGTTAGAAGATTTAGATGGAATCTTAGTTGCCCCAGGTTTTGGAGAAAGAGGAATTGAGGGAAAAATTAACGCCGTAAAATACGCTCGGATAAGAAAAGTGCCGTTTTTTGGAATATGTCTTGGAATGCAATGTGCCGTAATCGAATACGCCAGAAACGTACTTGGCTTAGAAGATGCTCATTCATCAGAAATGAATTCAGAAACAACCAATCCTGTAATTGATTTGATGGAAGCACAAAAATCTGTAACTGACAAAGGTGGAACAATGCGTTTGGGAGCTTATGCTTGTAAATTAGAGAAAGGCTCATTGGCTCATCATATATACGGAAAGTTAAATATTCAAGAACGTCACCGCCATCGTTATGAATTTAATAATGCTTATCTGGAGCAATTTAAAAATGCAGGAATGACAGCCACAGGCATTAATCCAGAGTCAGGATTAGTAGAAATCGTTGAATTGAAAGACCATCCATACTTCATTGGCGTTCAGTTTCACCCAGAGTACAAATCAACGGTAATTAATCCCGCACCTTTGTTTATTCATTTTGTGAAGGCTGTTTTGAAGAATGCTATTCCTTTGATGAAAGGAGCTAAATAATTTCAATTTTTGAGTTAAATTTTCTGCGGAGATAAGGCAAAACCTTATCTCTTTTTTTTGGATTTTATTAATTATTTAAAAAAATAATAGCTTAAGTAATATTTATTTATGTTGGGACGTCGATAAAAAAACGCTATTCGTCGCACATATTGTTATTTTTTTTTATTTCCTTTGCAGAAGAATCATTGCTAAATGATTTATCGTTTAAAATAATATTTGGCAAATCCACTATTTACTTCAAACAAATATTGTAAAACGATTGTTGATTTGTTTTAACCATTTTCTAAAAATCACATGAAAAAATTCTTATCATTAACCCTGATATTACTCGGGGTCGTGGGTAATCTATTTGCCCAAGAACGCACTGGAAAAGTTTCCGACGGCACATCAAATGCAGGTCTTCCAGGTGTAAATATTACCGTTCAAGGTACAACAACTGGTACAGTTACTGATGCTGGGGGTATGTACAAAATTTCAGCCGCTTCTGGCAGTAAATTAGTATTCTCTTTTATTGGTTTCTCAACTGTAACTCAAGTCATTGGAGCATCAAATTCGATGAATGTTCAGTTGTTTGCTTCAAATACTGAATTAAATGAAGTAGTTGTTTCAACGGGTAGTCGTAGCGTTCAGAGAACAGTAACGGATGCAGCGGTGCCAATCGACATCATTGGAGCAGCAGATTTGAAAATGACTGGTCAGACTACATTTGACAAGGCTCTTCAATATACAGTTCCTTCTTTCAACACTGTAAATACGCCTGTAAACGATGCTACGACACTTTTAGATCCTTGGGAAATTCGCAATATGGGACCAAGCCGTTCATTAGTTTTGATAAACGGAAAGCGTAAAAATTTAAGTTCATTGTTGTACGTTCAGTTTTCACCAGGTCGTGGAGAGACGGGTGTAGATATTTCAGCAATTCCACAGCAAGCCATTAAACGTGTTGAGATTCTTCGTGACGGGGCTTCTGCACAATATGGTTCTGATGCCATTGCGGGTGTTATGAACATTATTTTGAAAGATAAATACGAATATACTTCTTTGAACTTCAACTCTGGAATAACTTCCGCAGGAGACGGCGGAATGTATGGTTTAGCGTTAAACAGTGGAGCAAATTTCGGGGCAAAAGGTTTTGTGAATTATACTGTTGATTTCTCTCAACAAAATTCAGCCGTTCGTTCTACTAACATTTATCTACCATCAGAGATTGGTGCTTTTGGTGGAGGACCTGCACAAAATGCGTTGATTGCTACCTACTTGAAAGATTACCCAACTGGTAATAATATTAACGGTTCTGGAGAAACAACAGCAGCTAAATTTTTAGTAAACTTTGGGCTACCCGTTGGAAACAGCGAATTGTATGGAAACGCTGCAATGGTTATTAAAAGAGTAACCAGTTTTGCAAACTATCGTACTCCTTACTGGAGACAAGATCGTGGATTGCTTCATAGCCCAACCGACAACGGTGGGAAAAACTATATTACAGCCGCAACGTTAGCCTTCGATAAAGAAGATAATGCTGATTTATACAAAGGTTATATCGGTTATGTCCCAACTTTTGAAGGAGATTTAGTGGATTATAACGCTACTTTGGGATTAAAAGGTGAAACAAATGGTTGGAAACACGATGCAAGTTTGACCATTGGTGGCAACACACAAACTTATACGGTTGATAATACCGTAAACCGTTCTTTAGGAAAATCGAGTCCAACTCGTTTTAAACCAGGTGGATATGGATTTAGTCATATTGTTGGTAACATTGATGTTACAAAATCTGTAAATGATCAATTTGGAATTGGTTTTGGTATGGAAGCACGCTCTGAATCATATACCATTGTAGCGGGTGATGAAGCCTCATACAATCAACAAGGTTCAAACTCGTTCCCTGGTATCAATAAGTTAAATGCAGGATTAAATCAGCGTTTCAACGTAGGGGCTTATATTGACTTGAACTATGACTTCTCAAAAGATTTTTTAATAAATGGAACGGCTCGTTTAGAAAACTATTCTGATTTTGGTTCAAAAGCCGTTTGGAAGGTTGCCTCACGATACAAATTAGCTGACGATAAAGTAGTATTAAGAGGTTCTGTTTCAACGGGATTCAGAGCACCTTCATTACACCAGATTTACGCCCAATCAATTCAGGCATCTTTTGCGGCAGGTACAATCTTGTTATCAGGTTTATTCAACAACCGTTCGGCACAAGCTCGGGCATTGGGAATTCCATCTTTGAAACCTGAGCAATCAACAAACATCACATTTGGTGTTGGTTTGAACCCAGCTAAAAACCTTAGCATTACCTTAGACTATTACAGAATCAATGTATCTGACAGAATTGTTTATAGTTCATCTATTAATACTGACGATAAAAACTTGGCAGTTCCAACCACTGATTTAGGTAGAATTTTGAAAGGTACGTCGGTTGGGAAAGATGCTTTTGACTTAGCCAGTGTTCAGTTCTTTATCAATGGAATTGAGACGGTAAATACAGGTATTGATTACGTTGTTTCATACAGAAACATTGAATTAGGAAAAGGTAAATTAGGCATTAATTTAGCTGGAAATTTTGTATTGGATAATTCAATTATTGGAAATCCAACAACGCCAAAAGCAATTGCTGATGCAGGTTCAAGTATTTTAAATACACAAATCAAATCACTTTTGACTGAAAGTCGTCCACAATACAAAGCAATTCTTGGTTTCAATTACTCAGTAAACAAATGGAATTTCAACTTAGCGAATACTTTGTTCGGTTCAACTAAATTCCAAGATTTGGATAATGGTGGTGGTGCTATGGAAAACATTAAAGCTGTTTTCACACCTGCAGTTGTGTCTGATTTAAGCGTTGGCTATAACTTTAGCAAAAATGTTACTTTCACAGCAAATGCTAATAATTTCTTGAATATTTTGCCTAAATGGGATTTAATTGCTCAAAATGCAAAAGGTGAAAGTGCCATAAACACTCCTGAGAAAAAGGCGTTGTTAAGAGCCGATTTAGGATTCAGTGGTCGTTATGATATTCTTGGCTACAACGGTTCACAATTCAGTCAGTTAGGAACGGTATTTAATGCAAATTTGCAGATTCGTTTTTAATTAGTTTTATTACGAAGTATTCTCTTTATTGAGATAAATAATTAAAGAGATAAAAAACAGTAGTGGCGACCTCGTTACTACTGTTTTTGTTTTAGAGACTACCAATAATGGATTTTCATTTTCTGTTTCGTAATTTTGAAACTCATTTGTATAAAAATACTAATCATGTTAAAATCTGTCCCTTTCGACCAAACTCATGCCTTCTCGCTTTTGACAAAACATAAAGCTGAAATGGCTGAAACCACAATTAAAGAGCTTTTTGTAAAGGATAAAGAACGTTTCGACAAATTTTCGGTACGTTTTGAAGATATTTTATTGGACTATTCAAAAAATCTTATTACTGATAAAACCAAAGCAATCTTAGTAGCCTTAGCCAATGAATGCGAATTGGATGATGCCATTGAAAGGATGTTTACTGGTGATGTTATTAATCAAACTGAAAACCGAGCAGTACTACACACCGCTCTTCGCAATCGTTCTAATTCACCCATTGCCGTTGATGGACACGAGATTATGCCTGATATTAATGCGGTTTTAGAAAAGATGAAAGTTTTTTCTGAAAAAGTTATTTCGGGTAATTGGAAAGGCTATTCTGGCAAAGCAATTACGGACGTAGTTAATATCGGAATTGGTGGCTCTGATTTAGGTCCTGTGATGGTTACGGAGGCTCTAAAACCTTATAAAAACCATTTGAGCCTTCATTTTGTGTCAAATGTGGACGGTACGCACCTTGCAGAAGTATTGAAAAAAATCAATCCTGGAACTACATTATTTCTGATTGCCTCCAAAACTTTTACCACTCAAGAAACGATGTCGAATGCAATTTCTGCTCGGGAATGGTTTGTTGCGAATGGCGGTTCTGCGAAGGAAGTAGCAAAACATTTTGTGGCACTTTCAACCAATGAAAAATTAGTTACAGCATTTGGAATTGATCCTGATAATATGTTTGGATTCTGGGATTGGGTTGGTGGTCGATACTCTTTATGGTCTGCGATTGGTTTATCTATTTCATTATCAGTTGGTTATGAAAATTTTATCGAACTCCTTGATGGTGCTCACGCCATGGATAAACATTTTCGTACCGCCGATTTCAACGAAAATATGCCCGTTATTTTAGCTCTTTTAGGAATTTGGTATAATAATTTTCACGGAGCAGACACGCAAGTTATTCTACCTTATGACCAATATATGCACCGTTTTGCGGCTTATTTCCAACAAGGAGACATGGAATCAAATGGAAAGCAAATCGGACGTGATGGCATAGAAGTATCGTATCAAACTGGACCAATTATTTGGGGAGAACCTGGCACAAACGGACAACACGCATTTTATCAATTGATTCATCAAGGAACAAAATTGATTCCTGCCGATTTTCTTGCTCCTGCCATTTCACACAATCCAATTGGGCAACATCATCAAATGTTATTATCCAATTTCTTTGCTCAAACCGAAGCATTAATGAACGGGAAAACTCGTGAGGTGGTAGTAGAAGAATTAATTAAAGCTGGAAAATCTCAAGTTGAAATTGAGGAATTAGCTCCATTTAAAGTATTCAAAGGAAATCGTCCGACGAATTCCATTTTATTTAAACTATTGACTCCCAGAACATTAGGTAGTTTAATAGCGATGTACGAGCATAAAATTTTCGTTCAAGGCGTTATCTGGAATATATATAGTTTTGACCAGTGGGGCGTTGAATTAGGAAAGCAATTAGCAAACCAGATTTTACCAGAATTAACTGGAAATGAAGCGATTACATCCCATGATTCTTCAACGAATGGATTAATTAATGCTTATAAGAATTGGAGACGTTAAAAGATTGTAATTTTCTCACAGGACAAAAGCCCCGATTTATCAGGGCTTTTGTTTTATCGAATTTGGAAGTTTATCGGAAAAGTAAATTTTGATCTAAAAGCCCTTCCCCTAATTTTACCTGGTTGCCATTTTCCACTCGAAAGTTTCAAAACCCTTATTGATTCTTCATCACAACCAAAACATTTACCTTAATTTACTCAAAATCTCCTCAAAATTCAATTTCTCCTGTTCACCTGAAATCATATTTTTCAACGTTAATTTTCCAGTATTCATCTCTTCTGAACCGATGATGCAGACGTAAGGAATTTGCTTTTTATCGGCGTAGTCTAACTGTTTTTTAATTTTACTTACATCTGGATAAATTTCTGAATTTAGACCTGCCACCCTTGCCATTTGTAATAGGGGAAGAGCAAAATTTAATTCTTCTTTTCCAAAATGACAGAACAACAATTTTGTCGTAACTGATTTATTATCAGGAAATAAATTCAATTCTTCCATCACATCATATATTCTATCAACCCCAAACGAAATTCCAACGCCCGACAAACCAGGAGCACCAAAAGTTCCCGTTAAATTATCATATCGACCGCCGCCCGTGATAGAACCAATCTGAACACCCAAGGCTTTTACCTCAAAAATTGCACCCGTATAATAAGACAATCCACGGGCGAGAGTTAGGTCTAATTCAATATTTTTTTCCGATAGACCAAAAACGGAGAGGTAATTCCACACCTGCCTTAGTTCTTGAATTCCTTGTTTTCCTGTTTCAGAATTTTGGAATAATTCTTCCAACTGTAAAAACTTCTCTTGATTTGTTCCTGCAATTTCAAAAATAGGGTCAAGTTTGTTTAATGAATCGTTTGAAAAACCTTTTTCAGCTAATTCTTCCAAAACCTTTTCTTTCCCAATTTTATCCAATTTATCAATCGCAACTGCCAATATTCCCTCCTGCCCCGCTGCCCCTATGACTTCTGAAAGTCCCATTAAAGCTTTACGATTATTGATTTTTAAGCAAAAATGGATACCTAAATTCTTCATCACTTCATGAATCATTAAAACGATTTCAGCTTCACACACAAGAGAATCTGTGCCTACAACGTCGGCATCACACTGGTAAAATTCTCTGTATCGCCCTTTTTGTGGACGGTCGCCCCGCCAAACTGGTTGAATTTGATACCGCTTAAATGGCATTGTTAATTCACTCCTATTCATAACCACATAACGGGCAAAAGGGACTGTTAAATCAAATTTAAGCCCTTTTTCCGATATTTTTGTAGTTAATTTTTTATAGCCTTCTTCTAAATCTGAAGACCCGATTTTCTCGGAAAAATTACCTGAATTTAAAACCTTGAAAAGTAATTGGTCGCCTTCCTCTCCATATTTTCCCATCAAAGTTGAGAGATTTTCCATGGCAGGTGTTTCAATAGGTTGAAAGCCAAAACGTTCATAAACAGAACGAATGGTTGAAAATATGTAATTTCGTCGAACCATTTGTTGTGGTCCAAAATCTCTGGTGCCTCTTACAATACTGGGTTTGCTCATTTTAAAAGTTGTAAATTGTGAGTTATGAATTATGAGTTATACAAAACCCAAAAATTCTTTCCAAAATTACAAAACTCAATAGGTTTTACCTCTTTTTAAGTTTAGTAACAGTTAATCAATCAAACAAAATAACTGAAAAATAAATTGTATCTATCTAAGAACCAGCCATTTATTTAATATATCTACAACTATTAATTATTAATTATTTACTATTAATTAAACTCTCATTTGGTAGAAAAGGAAAAAAGCCGTAATTTTGCACTTCAATTTAAAAATCTGTTCAAAATGGCTGTTACAAGACTCAAAAGAAAAGATAGAAGAAACAAGAGTATAGCCACTAACAAAATCAATGCGATTAAGTTTTTGACAACAACTCCAGAAATCAAGTTAATTGATATCGAGAGTATCAAAGCTGAATTTGCTGCGAAGGCTGCGAAGTAATTTTGTACAATTTCTTCTAAGAATTAAAAAAACCCATCTCAACGGATGGGTTTTTTATTTTATCTATTTTAACGAATATCGAACATCAAAAATCGAACATCGAAATAATCATTTCCCTTTCTTATCTTCTTTGTTTCTTAAAACATCGCCCAAATGATTTAGCTTCTTGACATGTTTCATCATTTCTTTTTCTTGTTTATTGATTCTTTTATTAATGTCCATCAAAACCCTAAATCGGATAGCTTGTCCAAATAAAATTAACCCTAAATTGGTAATAATCAGACCGTAAAGTCCCATTACAAACCATCTTGAAAAGGCATTTGATGGATCAGCTTTGACCGTTGCAGCGGAACTTACGATGGAAATTCCAAAGCCAAAAAGTAGCAAACCAGCACCTGCACAAAGTAGCCATTTTGTTCGTAAAGGCATTCTATTAACTAATCTCTGACCTGGTGCTTTTTTAGGAATATCGGGTTTCATATTGGATTTTGCGTTTTAATAGTGATTTGTTGGTATGTATTATTTCCAAAGCCCTCCAAGTAATTTTTCTATGCTCCAAAACTCTTCGTTTAAATTATTGGGAATTGATTTATTAGAATACGTAAAACCGTGTTCTTGCCAAAGAAATATAGTATAATAATCGGTTTGATAAATGGCTTTAGCTGTTGTTCTGTAAAGAGACAACTTTTCGTTGGGCATTTTTTTTTCGATAGTCATTAGAAAATAGGCTTTGGTTTTCAACATCATCAATTTTTTACCTCCGATTTTTTTTTCTACTACGTTTGCATTATTTTCCAAACTTTTAAGTGCCGTTTGAGGTAAAAAAACATCCTCACGTCTTTCTACATAAAAATTACTTCCATTTGCACGCATTGACCAACCATTAATTAACTGATTTTTTGCCGTCAATATTTTATTATCCTTCAAAATCGTATTCATATCTAAGTACCTAAATGTGCTTGTTTGAGCGTATGTTTTAGTACAAGAAACGATAAATAAGTACAATAAAAATAATTTTATCGTGTTAATTTGAGGATTAATATTCTTAGACATAATTTTATATTTCAATATTATCATAAACTAACGAAAACATTCCATGAAAATCAACAAAAAAGTAATTTTTACCGTCTTAGTCTCCATTTCTGCCTTTTGTGTGAATGGTCAAGACACTCGTTTTAACCAAAAAAATCCCGATAAACCCGAAGTCACAGAATACATGGATCCTGAAATTAAAGTGATAACTCCTGGGGCAATTCCTTCAGATGCAATTGTATTATTTGACGGGAAAAATTTAGATCAATGGGAATCATCCAAAGATGGAGGAGCCGCAAAATGGAAGTTGGAAGATGGTGCTATGACTGTGTTGGGTGGTTCTGGCGGAATTTCCACAAAAAAGCATTTTGCCGATTGTCAATTACACATCGAATGGCGTTCTCCCATTGAAAGCGATGAGAAAAAAGGTCAAGGGAAAGGCAATAGCGGTGTTTTCTTACAAGGAATTTATGAAGTACAAGTATTAAATTCATACAACAATCGCACATATCGTAACGGACAAGCAGGTTCAATCTACAAACAAAGTCCTCCACTGGTTAATGTAACTTCAAAAATGGGTGATTGGAATGTTTATGATATTATTTACACTGCACCAAAATTTACAGTTAACGGTGGCATAGAAAGTCCTCCCTACGTCACTGTCATGCATAACGGTGTTTTGGTTCAAAATCATACGATGATTCAAGGGGTTACTAACTATATTGGTCAACCAACGAATCCAGTTCACGGAAAAGCCCCTATTCATCTTCAAGATCATGGCAATGCAGTGAGTTTTAGAAACGTTTGGATTCGTGAATTATAGTAGTTTCACTTTAATGTGTACAAAATATAATTTATTCCTGTATGAAAGTATGGGAATATTTTTTTGTGGTATTATTAAAGAAATTTCATACGATAGATAAGTTTTTTTAACTTTGCAAAAACCATTACAAAAGAAAACTTTTAGATGATTAAGCACATAATTAGCTGGACACTCAGAAATATCCCCAGAAAATACATTCAATTAGTTGGTCATTTTGCTACAAAAATCTATGGATTAACACTAAAAGGCAATAGGGTTGAATGTCCAGTTTGTGAGTCAAAATTTAGTAAATTCTTACCGTATGGACGCTTAGAACCTCGTGAGAACGCCCTTTGCCCCAATTGTTTAGCTTTGGAAAGACACCGTTTGATGTATCTTTATTTACAGCAAAAAACCAATTTCTTTACCGATAATCTAAAAATACTTCACGTTGCTCCCGAATATTGCTTCATTAATCGTTTTGAAAAAATGAAGAATTTGGACTATATTACAGCAGATATTGAATCACCGTTGGCAAAAGTAAAGATGGATTTGCATTATATTCCCTTCGGAGATAATACGTTTGATGTTGTATTTTGCAATCACGTTTTGGAACACGTTGAAGATGATATTCGCTGTATGCAAGAAATGAAAAGAGTTTTGAAACCAACAGGCTGGGCAATTATGCAGTCGCCGCAGGATTGGAAATTGGCAACAACTTTTGAAGATAAAACCATTACTGACCCCAAAGAAAGAGAGCGTTTATTTAAGCAAAATGACCACTTCCGAATATTCGGTCGGGACTATAATAAACGTTTAGAACAAGGTGGTTGGCACGTTACAGAGGATAAATTTGTTTTGGAAATGCCTGTAAATCAAGTGAATAGATTTGCATTACCGAAGGATGAGATTATTTATTTGTGTGAGAAAAAGTAAGAAAAAAAACCTTTAATTTAATGAAATACTTACCCATACAATCTTCACTTTTCATTGAAAACCGTGAAAGATTATCCCAATTATTGAAGCCAAAATCGTTGGCAATTTTCAATTCAAACGACCCAATGCCAACCAACGCAGATGGGACGATGGGTTTTCAGCAAAATTCAGATTTATTTTATTTAACGGGAATCGACCAGGAAGAATCAATACTTTTGTTATTCCCAAATTGCCCCGACCCAAAACATCGTGAGGTATTATTTTTAAAAGAAACTTCGGAATTAATTGCGATTTGGGAGGGATATAAATACACAAAGGAACATGCAGAACAAGTTTCGGGTATTAAAACCATTTACTGGACACGTCAATTTGAACAGGTTTTGAATACATTAATTTACGAAGCTGATAGTATTTACCTTAATTCAAATGAGCATCTTCGCAACCATTCATCGGTTCAAACACGGGATGCTAAATTTATTATCTGGGCAAAAGAGCATTTTCCTTTGCATAAATTTGAACGGGTTGCTCCTTTAATGCACCAATTGAGAAGCATCAAATGTTTGTTGGAAATTGAATTAATTACGAAGGCTTGCCATATTACTGAATTAGGTTTTAGAAGATTATTGAATTTTGTTAAACCTGATGTTACAGAGTATGAAATAGAAGCAGAATTGATTCATGAATTTGTCAGAAATCGTTCCAAAGGTTTTGCGTATAGCCCAATTATTGCTTCTGGGGCGAATGCGTGCGTATTACATTACATCGAGAACAATCAAATTTGTAAAGATGGAGATATAATTTTGCTCGATGTTGCGGCTAAATATGCCAATTATAATTCGGATTTAACTCGATCCATTCCTGTAAATGGTAAGTTCACGACTCGTCAAAGAGCGGTTTATAACGCCGTTCATCGAGTTTTCAAGTATGCTCAATCTATATTAAAAGTTGGAGTTTTGTGGGAGGAATATCAAAAAGAAGTTGAAAATTTCATGGAAAGTCAATTGATAGATTTAGGATTATTGAATCGACATGAAGTTGAAAAACAGAATCCAGACAGTCCATTATTGAAAAAATATTTCATGCACGGTGTCTCTCATCATTTAGGATTAGATGTGCATGATGTGTGGAACAAATATCGAAAATTTGAAGCTGGAATGGTTTTTACGATTGAACCAGGAATATATATTAAGGAAGAAGGTTTAGGTATCCGACTTGAAAATAATTTCTTAATTACTGAGACGAATAACATCGACTTAATGGCAAATATTCCAATTGAGGCAGATGAAATTGAGGATTTAATGAATCGCTAATGAAAATTCTCTATGATCATCAAGCATTTACGGGACAACGCTATGGCGGAGTGGCTCGTTATTTTCACGATTTGATGGAATCGCTTTCCGAAATGGGAGTTGGGATTGAATTGGCTTTACAATTTTCAAATAATGAATACCTTAAAAGTAGTTCAATTCGTATTCCGAGGCAATTTAAAAATATTTTTGGATTTATGCCTACGAGTATGTTAGTTTCAAGGACTAATCGATTGAACAGTATTTATCAATTACAAAGAGGTAGATTTGACATTTTTCATCCAACTTTTTTTCATTCCTATTTTCTGCAACATCTTGGAAATAAGCCATTTGTGATAACTTATCATGATTGTATTAAAGAAAAATTTAATCTTAGTCATATCGATAATGCCAGTAAGGAACAGAAGCAAGGATTGATAACTCGGGCATCAAAAATCATTGCTGTATCGGAAAATACAAAGAAAGATTTATTAACGTTATACGACGTTAAAGCAGATAAAATTGACGTAGTCTATCATTCAACTGACTTTGTAAATCATCAACAACCCGCTCATTTTCATTTAAAAACACCCTCCAACTATTTGCTTTATGTGGGTGCAAGAAACGATTATAAAAATTTTGATGGCTTATTGAAATCTATTAAACCCGTCTTGAAAAAGCATCCAGATTTAGTTTTGCTTTGTGCTGGGGGAGGTAATTTTGCAGAAAATGAAATCGTAATGATGAAGATTTTGGGAATTGAAAACCAAGTAATTCATCAACATTTTTATAGCGATAATACGCTTTTTGCCCTTTATCAACGAGCAATTGCCTTTATATATCCTTCGCTTTATGAAGGTTTTGGCATTCCAATTTTAGAGGCTTTTGCCTGTGGCTGTCCAGTTGTTTTAAGTAATGCTTCGTGTTTTCCAGAAGTGGCGGAAGATGCTGCTTTATATTTTGAAGCGACAAATAAAGATGATTTAAGTCATAAATTAGAAGAAATTATTGCCAATTCTGAATTGCGTAAATCCTTGATTGACAAAGGTTTAGTGAGACAGAAAGCGTTTTCTACTGAAAAAAAAGCCATAGAAACCTTCAAAGTTTATGAGAGTGTTTTGTAATTGTAAATTAATGCTTCGGTATTAAAATTTTAATGGAAAGAATTTTTAAAGAAGACCAAAATTTTCAAGGCATTTCATACATAGAGGAACCTTTAGCGAAAGGAGATTATGAAAACTGCATTTTTGTGAACTGCATATTTTCTAATTCAATTTTATCTCTTATAAATTTTGTTGATTGTGAATTCAAGCACTGTGATTTCAGTTTATCGAATGTAAAAAACACAGCTTTTAAAGATTGCAAAATTAAAGATTGCAAAATATTGGGCGTTAAATTTGAAGAATGCAACACTTTCGGATTTGCCATTCATTTTGAAAACTGCCAGTTAAATCTCTCCTCTTTTTATAAATTAGGATTAAAAAATCCAAAATTTAAGGATTGTAATTTAGAAGAAGTTGATTTTGCAGAATGCAATTTAGGAGGAATATTTTTCAATAATTGTAACTTATTAGGAGCGAAATTTGAGAATTCATTTTTAGAAAAAGCTGATTTCAGAACTGCTTACAATTTCTCCATAGACCCCGAAAAAAATAAAGTTAAGAAAGCTAAATTTTCGATAACCAATTTGTCTGGATTATTAGAAAAATACAATATTGAAATTGAATAGATTAACTATGGCATCACCCAAAAATATCCTCATCTTTGAACCTGACGCAAGCGGACATCACCCAGGATACCTCTATCATTTAATAATAAATTTTCTTCAAAATGACTATTCATATAAATTAATCGTTTTAGTTAGTCCCGATTTTTTCATAAAACACCCTCAAATACTTCAAAAAACAATTTCTCCGAGAGTTCAGTGGATAAAATTTTCTAACTCTGAATTTACTGATTGGAAAAAACCTAAAACTGTTTTCAAGCGTTCCGTCTTAGAGTGGGATTTATTTTGTCAGTATGCAAAGAAATATAATTCTATGTTTGGATTTTTTATGTATATTGATTATTTACAATTAGCCATCTTGACACAACCTGCCCCTCCTTGTCCTATTTCTGGAATCTTGTTTCGTCCTACTTTGGTGAATTATCCTGCAAGTTCTTTCAAAGAGAAATTGAATTATTGGCGTAAAAATATCACGCTAAAATATTTTGTCAAATATAAAAATTTAGAATCTCTTTTTAACCTTGATGCTTTTGCAACTGACTATATTTCAGAAAATTGGAAAACGAATAAAGTGAAATTTTTGCCCGATCCTGTGCAAGTTTATCCAACAACAAAAACAAAATCAGACGTTAAATCGAAATTGGGAATAGATGATTCAAAAACAGTATTCTTGATTTTCGGATTTTTGGATTCGAGAAAAGGAATTTCTGACGTTATGGAGGCGATTGGAAATATTTCAAGGGAAAAATCTAAAAAAGGTTGCCTTTTAATTGTAGGTCCTTGGGAAAAGAATGAGAGAAGTCTATTTGATGTACAATTACCTAAAATTCAAAAACTAACTGATTTTCAAATAGTTGTAAAAGATTCTTTTGTTAAAGATGAAGATATTCAACAATTTTTCAAAGTGGCAGATTATGCACTCGCACTTTATCATAAACACTTTGGTATGAGTGCTATTATGGTAAGAGCTGCTGTGGCTCAAAAACCTTTGATTGCGAGTAATTTTGGTTTAATGGGAAAAATTGTATTGGAAAATGAGTTAGGAATTACCGTTGAAAATAATCTAAAAGAAATATTGGAAATGCTTCTTGAAAGTAACGTTTCAATTGGTAATAAAGGAAAAATGAAAGCATTTGCAGAATTGAATCAGGCGGAAAATTATGCTAAGGTTATTTTAGAGCATTTTAAGAAAATTATCAAATAATTTGTTGCCAAGATTACACGAATATTTTTCAATTAATAAGGAAAAAATCATAAGCACAATTCCTGTAAATCCGTTTCTGAACCTAAGAAAACATTATAATCAACGGTTCCTTTTACGCCCTCGCACCAACCTTTTTGATTATGTTGCCAAAACCATAAACTTGCTCCATACCCTTTCAAAGTTTCTTTTGAATAATCGGCAATCCAAAGGGGATAATCATCGAAATTTCCTTTAATAAATTTCTTATAAAAATTAGGATTTGTATAAATAATTGGCTTCACTCCATAATGGTTTTGCACGATATCTAACCAAACTTCTATCTCGCTAACTATTTGACTATCAGGCTTTAAAGAGTTTTGTTCAATATCCAAAACGGGTGCAAAATCTCCTCTTTTAAGTTTAACTGAATTAATAAAATTCAATGCTTGCCCTTTGGGTTCTCGCCACGGGATAAAAAAATGATAAGCACCTCTCTTCATACCCAATTCTCCTAATCTTTTCCAATTTCTTTCAAATTGTTTATCTGAATGACTCATGCCTTCGGTGGCTTTCAAAAAACAAAATTCAATTCTTAAATCTTCCTCAGAAAAACGCATTTTTTTCACTTTTTGCCAATCTATCATGCCATTATGATGTGAAACATCTATTCCATGAATCTGGTATTTTAAGGGCATTGACAAACCCAATTTTGAGACATTTTTCCACCCATTTGGATTGGGTCTGAACCACAAATAAACGCCAAAAATTACCAAAATAACCGTTAAAATTCTAAGAAATTTCTTAATTGAAGGGGATAAAAAATCAAATTTGAGACGTAAAATATTCAAATAATTCATAAAACAAATAAAGGATTAGCAAAATGATTTGTACAAATTTACAAACATTTTGCTAATCCCTAAATTATAAAATTGAATCACAAATTCTTGTCAAAGCAGACTAATAAAATCCTCTAAAATCTGCGTTACGAAGTATCTGCGTTATCTACGTGCCATAACCACTACTTATTTGGCTGTGGAGTTGTTCTTAAATATGGTTTCACGATGGTAAATCCTTTTGGGAATTTCGCAGCAGCATCTTCTGTTTTGACACCTGGTGTGATGATAACATCTTCACCATCCTTCCAATCAGCGGGGGTTGCAACTTGATAATCTGAAGTTAATTGTAATGAATCTAATACTCGTAAAAGTTCTTGAAAATTTCGTCCAGTTGATGCAGGGTAAGTTAATGTCAACTTTATTTTCTTATCAGGTCCAATGATAAATACTGAACGAACGGTTGCTTTTTCTGAAGCATTCGGATGAATCATATCATACAAAGTTGCAACATTTCGGCTTTCATCAGCAATAATTGGGAAGTTCATTTTCACTCCACTTAATTCTTCAATATCTGGCACCCATTTATTGTGCGAATCCAAATCATCTACTGAAACAGCAATTACCTTCACTCCTTTCGCCTCAAATTCCCCTTTCAAAAGTGCAGTTTTACCTAATTCAGTGGTACAAATTGGCGTAAAATCACCTGGGTGACTGAATAACATTCCCCATGAATCGCCTAACCATTCATGAAAATTAATGTGTCCTTGAGTTGTCTCTGCTGAAAAGTCAGGGGCAATATCTCCTAATCTTAATGACATTTTTTTATGGTTTTAAGTTGATAATTTATCAAGTCACTAAGTTAATAAATTGATAATCAACGACTTAATTTGATTACTTAACAATTTATTAAATTAGAACTTCTATTACTCTACTAAGTTACAAGATTAATCAACATTTAGTTCAAAATTTATTTAAAAACCAAATGGCAGAAATTTTTTCTCGAATCATTTCCCGTTTACCTTTCACCTTTCACCAAAATTCACACTGGTTTTTCAATAATAAAGTTATGATTAGTATAAATACAAATATCAGCAGCAATCGTCAAGCCTTCTCTAACCATTTCTTCGGCGGTTAAATGAGGTGCGTGTTTTTTCATTGCCAAAGCCGCAGAAAGAGCATAGTTACTGCCTGAACCAATGGAAGCAATACCATTTTCGGGTTCCAAAACATCCCCCGTTCCCGAGATTATTAATGCCTCTTCTTTATTAGAAACAATCATCATCGCTTCTAATTTTCTAAGGTAACGGTCTGTACGCCAGTCTTTTGCTAACTCAATACTTGCTCTTTTCATGTTGCCACCATAAGCATTAAGTTTTTCTTCAAAACGCTCTAAAAGTGTGAACGCATCGGCGGTTGAACCTGCAAAGCCCGTTACAATTTTACCATCCAACATTTTACGAATTTTTTTTACTTGGTTTTTCGCAACGGTTGTACCCATTGTTGCCTGTCCATCTGCACCTATCGCTACTTCTCCGTTATGCACGACTGCCAATACGGTGGTTGATCTAATTTTTTCCATGAGATTATTTAATTTTTGAACAATACATAAGCCACGAATGCATGAATTTATTTTTTTAAGAATTGAAATAATTAATTCTTGCATTACTCTAAAAACGATGATTGTCAAAAATATTTTTGAATATTTTATTTGCTAATAATTAAATTTTTGTAAAGATATTAGCTAATTGGTACATTTGGAAAGATTTAGGAATGATGGATTGAGAGTTTGTGTTTTAGCAATATAATAAGCAACTCATTATCAAGATATTATAGTATTTATTTAGAACAATTTCCAAGAAATTAAATCAATTTGATATGAAAAAATTATTAATTACAACAAGTTTATTTATGACAATAGCTTACGCAAACGCACAGAGTGAAATGCCTTTATATACCAAGGAAGTTCCGAATTATAAAGATATTCCGAATACACAGAAGTCTGAAACGGATAAAAATGGAATTTTGATAATATCGGAAGTAACTGTTCCGACCTTGACACTTTATGTTCCACCAAAAGGAAAATCGAACGGAACTTCGGTCATTATTTGTCCAGGAGGTGGCTATTCTATTTTAGCGGCATCACACGAAGGTTCGGATGTGGCAAAGGAATTCAATAAAATGGGCGTAACGGCTTTCGTTTTGAAATATAGAATTCCAAATGATAAAGCTCAAATTGACAAATCAATTGCACCTTTGCAAGATGCTCAACAAGCTATCAGAGTTATAAGAAAGGATGCGATAAAATATGGCATTAATCCGAACAGAATAGGTATTATGGGTTTTTCTGCGGGGGGACATTTAGCGGCAACTGCTTCTACACATTTTCTTAAACCCGTTGGTGAAAATGCAGATGAAACAAATGTACGCCCCGATTTCTCCATTTTGATATACCCAGTAATCAGTTTCAAGGAATTTGGACATAAGGGTTCCGCCAATCAATTAGTTGGCACAAATCCTACTACCGAAATGATTGAATTATACTCAAATGAGACGCAAGTAACGAAGGAAACCCCTCCTGTTTTTTTGGTTCATGCGGGAGATGATAATGCAGTTCCAGTTAAAAATTCGTTGATGTATTATGAAGCCTGTCAGAAAAAAGGGGTTTCAGCAAGCATAGTTATCTACCCAAAAGGTGGTCATGGATTTGGTATGAATAATAAATCAACCAAGGAAAAATGGATGGATAATGTGAAAAATTGGATGGATTCGATGGGCTTTTAACAGTTATCAGTAAACAGT
>JANXML010000140.1 GCA_025354645.1 Arcicella sp.
AAGAACAAATTGACCCAATAGATTATCTCAGTAAAGATTCTCTTTTCTATGCAGTTAATCGCT
This sequence comes from Arcicella sp., assembly GCA_025354645.1. GTDB lineage: Bacteria > Bacteroidota > Bacteroidia > Cytophagales > Spirosomataceae > Arcicella. The sequence goes on from JANXML010000140.1 coordinate 64, forward strand.
GCTTGGCTCAGTTAGGAAAATCTTGGGAAATTAATTTCTCCGATTTTAACATAAACTAATTATTAACTGGTACTTAGATAAAAAAAAGTGGGAACTTGATACATTAAGTTCCCACTTTTTTTATTTAGGGTATTTTACCTCATACCTACTACCTCATAACCCGTACCTATTAATCACAATTTCAGAATCACAAACTCCACTCTCCTATTCACTTTCCGTTCTTCATCTGTACCTTTTTTTACAATTGGGCGAGTGTCTCCATAACCAACCGCTTGAATTCTTCGAGAAGCAATCCCTTGTTTTGCTAAGTAGGTCTGACACGCATCTACACGATCTTGTGAAAGTTCTAAATTTGCGTCTGGATCACCCACAACATCTGTATGCCCTTCTAAACGAATTTCCATCATTGGATTATCTTCCATCATAGTCACTAATTTATTCAATTCTGAAAATGAAGCCGATAATAAATTTGATTTTGAAACTTCAAAATAAATATTTTTCAAGGTTATTTTATCGCCAACAGCCAAAGGCGTTAAGTATATATCCTTCGTTATTTTTCCAGTTGCTCTGCTTAAATCAATCACGTCATTTGTAACCAAATATCCCTTCGCAGAGGCTGTATAAGTATAAACTTGTCCTTTTTGCAAATTCATTCTATAAATTCCTGTACTGGCAAAACTTTGAACAGAGTCCACAATCTGCTTTGAACTCGACAATTTATAATCAATTGTGGCACTGATTGGACGATTGGTTTTCACATCTCTCACAATACCTGAAACTAAAACCGTTGTAATTATTGGGGCAGGTGGTGGCGTATTATCAACTTCACCAACTTTTCCAGATTTTGCCCTTGTTTTAGATGGAGTTGTTGGATTATTGTCCGTATTTGTTGGTGGCAAAGTCTGAGGTTCCTTAGGCTGATTATAAACATCAGCTGGATTTTTAACGTATAAATCATAAGCATTCCAACAAATGTAAGCATCTGAATTACACTCGTTCAAATCAAAAGTTTCAAGACCCTTGTCCAATCTTTCAAAATAAGCTACAAAATTCAATGATTCTCCCGCTTTCAAACGTCTTCCATATCTTGGCAATTCTATTGCTTGATTGTCTCCTAAAAAAGGAATATTATCTGTTTTAACTGCTCTAAATGTTCTTGCTCCGTTTGCAGCAATTAATACTGCACTTTGTTGGAAAGCAATGTCTTGAGTTCCGTCATTGTACACAGTTTTTCCAGTTCGTTTATCTCGAGATTCACCAGCTTGATTTCTGTTAGTATAAGTTAAATAAAGGATAGTATATTGTTCCGTCAAGCGAATATTGCCAACCACTAAATCTTTATCAGCAGAACGCCCAGTGCGAGATTGCGGTTCAGTTGGATAATTGGTCGGTTCCTGAGGAGTTTGTTGAGGATAATTTTGTGGACGGTCATTTCCATTTGGATTTTGGCTTCCACCAGAGTTGCCCGTGTTTGAACCATCGTAGCCACCTGAGCCTTGAGGGTACTTTCCAAAACAGCCTTGTAATAACAATGAGATAGCAAAGAGCCAGAATATTCGTTTCATTTTTCTAAATATTAAGTGAATGGTTATTGAACGAAATTTACAAAAACTTCTTGTTTTATCACAAAGGATTAACGAAAGATTAACAAAATTGCAACCACATAGATAATTTAGGATACATGATGTGAACAAGATTAAAAAAAAAGGAAAGCATCGTCAATAACGAAACTTCCCTCAAACTGAGTTCAAAACGCATAAAATAATTATTGACTTTTCAAAAGTGAATACCCAACCAAAGCGTCTGCTCTTGCACCAATTGAACGGTGATAGACCAATATTTCATAAGCATTTTCAGTTTGAGAATGGGTATTTTCAAATTCCGATTCACTTATTTTTCCTTGCTTATCAACTGTTAAGTAGTTGTAATTATAAATCCCCTGTTTCAACTGAATAAAAACTTCATAAGCCTGGTTTTCAGGTACATAGTGCATCAAATTCTTCTCATCTAAACGCCAATCGTTGAATGCTCCATTGACATAAACCTTCTTATTTTCCAAAGAATCTGACTTTAAAAAGAAACTTACTCTCACATAATCAGATTCAGTGTCTCCACGATTGGTTTCATAATTATCAATTACAAATTGTCCGTTAAAATCGTTTACAGCCACATAAGCCATCCGATTTTGAGATTTTTCTGGATAAATTTCAATTACACTTTCTTTCTCACCTTGAAAAACTTTTGAAATATTAACTAATTTCTGCAATGTGCTTCTCCCATCAAACATTCTGAATTCATTGCCACCTTCAAATTGGTTTTCTCCATCGAAAAATTGATAATCTAACTTTTTATTGTACGTATCAACCATGAAAGGAATCAACGGTTTTGTCATTTTATCATCCCTATAATTTTGACGAATCATCACTTTCAAATCTTGTTTAGGATCAATTATTTCATAATTTCCATAATTTATTCCAAAATTTACTTGTTGGTGTGTCATTCTTTTTTGAGCATTGTTCGGGTAACTTGTTCGTCCACCCACATTAACTCGGTTGTCATAAACCATAAATTTTCGAGTTAAAACAATATCATCTTCGTTACGATTTTTATAAACCATAACAATATAATTGCCCGATACTTTTACGTGAGGTAGTTCAATAATGAAATGATTATACTGAACTTTTGTAGCAAATGAATTCTTATAATCATTAATTGGAAAATCATTAAATTCTGGTAAATATTCAATTTCATTCAATACAGAGGGTTTCCAATCGGCATTACAATGATAAATTTTTACTCTAAAAGACTGATATTCAGGATTTAAGCAATCAAATTCCAACATCAAAGGTTGATTATCTTGCAATTTTACCACGGGCGGATTCAGAGAAGCCTGTGGAGATTTTCCAGAATTTAAAATGGGATATAACTGAACCGTCCGAATATAAGGTTCATAATTATGATTGTCGTAAATGATTTGCTTGGATTCGTAGGTATCTCTGTTTTTTTTCTTTTGGGCGAAAACTGAGACTGAAATCAATAAGAGGAAAATGATTATTTTTTTCATGATTGAGTAAAAGTCAGAACGCAGATGCTTCGCAACGCAGATTTAAAAAGATTAATTTATTTCTCAAAATCCTTTTAAATCTGCTTTGCGAAGCATCTGCATCATCTGCGTTCTATTTTTTTATATTATTTAAACCAAACTTCCCTCCAACTCCTCAATTTCCATCATCACTTCCTCCCATTCATCATTCACTTGTTCCAATTGATTGAGAATTTTTTGGTATGATTCATTTTCTCGCTTTAACGCTGTTGAATCATTAAAAATTGTAGAATCAGCTAAATTGGTTTCCTTAGATGATTTTTCACTTTCCAATTTAGCAATAATTGATTCAGTATCCGTTAGTTTTTGGTTTAACCGTTTCAGGTTTTTTTGAATTTCTTTTTTTGTAGAATCATCAATGATTGGCTTTTTCTCAATTACTTTTTCAGTAGTCTTTTTTTGCGACTTTTCAACGAAAACTTCACCGTTTAAAATCCGTTGTTCTTGCCAAGTTTCGTATTCATCATACGTTCCTGGATAAACTTTTATCTCTTCATTTTCGATATACCATATCTTATTTGCTATCTCAGAAACAAAAAATCTATCGTGAGAAACAACTACAAAAGTGCCTTCATATTGTTGTAAAGCCTGAATCAGAATATTCACCGACATCATATCTAAGTGATTGGTAGGTTCATCTAACAACAAAAAGTTGGCTTCCGAAATCAAGACTTTTGCTAAGGCAACTCTTGATTTTTCACCTCCCGAAAGTACCTTTATTTTCTTAAAAGCATCATCGCCCGAGAACAAAAAACAACCCAAAATACTTCGTAATTCAGTTTCTAATTTACCCGTACCTGTCATTTTTAATTCGTCAAGAAGCGTATTATTCACATCTAAACTTTCTAACTGATGTTGAGCATAAAATGAATCAATTACATTATGACCCAAAACTCTTTCACCGTCAATGGGTTCTGAACCATCAATAATTCTCAAAAGTGTTGATTTTCCTTTGCCATTCGCTCCAATCAAGGCAATTTTATCACCTCGTTCAATCATTCCAGCCGTGTTTGTAAGAATCTTTTTAGGTCCATACGCTTTTGTAATTTTATCCAACGTCATAATAAAACGTCCAGGTTGGGTGCCAAAGTTGAATTTAAAATTCACTTTCGCATTTTCATCTTCAACCGCATCAATTTTATCCAAACGCTCTAATGCTTTCACCCGTGATTGCACTTGACGAGCTTTTGTCGCTTTTGCTTTAAATCGTGTAATGAATAGCTCAGTTTGCTTAATTGCCTGTTGTTGATTTTCGTAAGCCCCTTTCTGAATCTCATTTCTAAGTGCTTTTTCTTCGACAAAAAATTCATAATTCCCAGCATACGAAACCAATTTTGAGCCAGTTACTTCAACAATGGTATTAACCGTATTATCCAAGAAAAATCTATCGTGAGAAACCACAATAATGGCTCCGTCGTAGGTATTGATGTAGTTTTCCACCCACTCAATTGAAGGCAAGTCTAAGTGGTTAGTAGGCTCATCGAGCATTAAAAGTGATGGCTTTTGAAGGAGTAATTTTGCCAACATTACTCGCATTCTCCAACCTCCCGAAAAGGTGTGAAGCGGTTGTTGTAATTCCTCTGTCGTAAATCCTAAGCCCTCTAATATTGTTTCAGCTTCCGATTGCATGGTGTAGCCACCTAAGTTTTCAAATTCATCTTGAAAACGTCCTAATTTATCAATATCGGAATCTTCATAATTTGTTTCCATTTTATGTAGAACCTTGTCAATTTCACCCTGCAAGAAATTTTGACGCTCAAAAGCCTGCATAGCAACCGTCAAAATGGATTCTTCGGATTGATATGAAAGTAAATCTTGATTTAAAAATCCTACCGTACAGTCTCCTGATTTTGAAATTGAACCACCATCAGGTAGGTATTCACCATCAATGATGCGAAGAAGGGTAGATTTACCCGTGCCATTAGCTCCTACAAGACCAATTTTGTCTTTGGGCTTAATGTGTAAATTTGCCCCATCATACATGGGACGTGAACCGAAATAAAACGAAAGATTATTGATTGATAACATACTACAAAGGTAATAAGTAGTGGGCAGTATTCAGTAGGCAATTGTTAGAAAAGTGCAATTTTGATTCAAGTTTTTTATGGGATTAATCAATTTTCCTATAAAAAGTCTCACAGAAAGTAAAATATTAAAATCATTCATCAATTAGTAAATCTTTACCACTTCATTTAACGGTTTCCTCTGAATATCAGGCACATAGCAATTTTCAGAGGCATAACCAATTGGGAGCAATAAATAAGGTCGTTCATTTTCAGGACGATTTAAAATTTTCTTCAAAAAATTCATTGGACTTGGTGTATGCGTAAGAGTACATAAACCTGCCTGATGAATCGCAGCAATCAAAAAGCCAGCCGCAATACCACAAGATTCTTGAACATAATAATGCTTTGATTTATTGGTAGCAGTTGTTTGAGAGAACATAACAATCAACCACGGAGCAACTTCCAAAAATGGCTTTTGCCAATCAGTTCCCAACGGTTTTAAATCATTTAACCATTCATCGGTCATACGATTATTATAACTTTCAAGTTCTTCCTTCTCAGCCGCTTTTCTAATTTCAGATTTTATTTCATGATTTTGAATAGCAATAAAAGTCCAAGGTTGTTTATGAGCTCCTGACGGTGCGGTAGAAGCAGTTTGAATAATTTTCTCAATAACTTCTTGACTTACAGGCTTTTCTGAAAAGTTCCGCACACTCCTTCGAGCTTCCATTTGGTCATAAAATAAAGATGCGTTTTCTAAAATAGTTTCTGAATTGAAATTCTTATTTTCGTAAGAAATGTATGGAAAATTATCAATCAAAATCTTTTGAGTCATATATTAAAGTTGTACATAAAATTGTAAAAATAGATTGAAAACTGTTATGCAAAAAAAGGCAAAAATTAATTTTTGCCTTTTTCAATGGGATATTCTATACTTAATTTTGCAACTTCATCTATTGTTTCTTTTGAATCTAAACGAATTGGAAAAAAATAATGGTCTTGATTATCATAAAACGCAGTAAAATAATATTCTTCCTTATCTGTCAAAAATGTCATATCATATAGTCTCTGAAACTTATCTTTTTCAGAAGGTACGTCTTCAAAAATTACTATTCCACTTTTATCTAATACTTTTATGACAACTTTTTGTTTGTATTTATTATCTACATATAAGTTAAATTTCAAAGCATTCACTATTTGAAAAAGTCTAATTTCCACTTTTTTCTTATACCTTAACTGGGATGGATTTTCAATTGATAGTGCATCTTCTATCAAAACCATCCTTGGCATGCTTGCTCTTTCCGCTGAATCCAACACTGGAACGTTGGATTCAACCATCCTCCCGTTCGTATAAAGTGGGCGTAATTGAGCAAATAAATTACTATTAAAACAAAAAAACAAACTTAAACCAAATGCAAATCTTGTAAATTTATTATAATAATTCATGTTAGTATGGGCTAAAATAATTACAAAAATTAGAAATGAGTGGAAATTATGTCAAACATAAAAGAGTTTATTATTTGATAAAAAAAACGAAAACAAATTTAACAATTAATAAGGTCAAATCAAATGATTAGAACAATCACTTTCTATTTGTGTATAAAAGACAAAAGAGGACGAAATCGACCTCTTTTATCTTTTATCATTTAATTATTCCGTTACAGCTTCCGCTAAAACTCTTGAAATAGTTAATTCCTCACCTTCTCCAGAATAATCTGCCATAATAATATCTCCTGCGGAAAGATCGCCCTTCAAAATTTCTTCTGCCACAGGGTCTTCCAAGTATTTCTGAATAGCACGATTCAAAGGTCTTGCTCCATATTGCGAATCATATCCTTTTTCTGCGATGAAATCTTTGGCTTTTTCCGTTAGTTCAACACTATAACCCAATGCACTGATTCGGACAAAAAGTTTATTCAACATTAAATCAATAATCTTATGCAAATGTTCTCTCTCCAATGAATTGAAGACAATCACATCATCCAAACGATTTAGGAATTCTGGTGAAAACGCTTTTTTCAAAGCACTTTGAATTGTTCCTTTTATGGCTTCGTCAATATTATCAGCTTTCGATTTTGAAGAAAAACCAATACCCAAACCGAAATCCTTTAAATCTCTGGCTCCAATGTTGGAAGTCATGATAATAATTGTATTTCTGAAATCAACCCTGCGTCCCATTCCATCCGTCAAAATACCGTCATCCAATACTTGAAGAAGGATATTAAACACATCTGGGTGAGCTTTTTCAATTTCATCTAACAATACAACTGCGTACGGCTTACGACGAATTTTCTCGGTTAATTGTCCACCTTCTTCATATCCAACGTATCCTGGAGGGGCTCCAATCAAACGAGATACACTGAATTTTTCCATGTATTCACTCATGTCAATTCTTACTAAGGCATCGTCTTTATCGAATAAATATGTCGCTAAAACCTTCGCTAATTCTGTTTTTCCAACACCCGTAGGTCCCAAGAAAATGAATGAACCGATTGGTTTTTTAGGGTCTTTTAAGCCAACACGAGTTCTTTGAATGGCTTTCACAAGTTTAGCAATTGGCACATCTTGACCAATAACTTTTCCTTGTATTTCTTCATTCATATTCAGTAATTTCTGACCCTCCGTTGCAGCAACACGACTTACAGGAATTCCCGTCATTTGAGCAATTACCTCAGCAACACTTTCTTCTGTAACAGTATATCTGCGACGTTTTGTATCTTCTTCCCACTCACGTTTTGCACGGTCTAATTGGTCTAAAAGACGTTTTTCACGGTCACGTAATTGTGCGGCTTCTTCGTATTTTTGCGATTTTACAACCGCATTTTTCTCTTTCTTAATATTCTCAATGGCATCTTCCAAACGAACAATATCTTCTGGAACGGAGATATTCATGATGTGAACTCTCGCTCCAACTTCGTCCATCACGTCAATGGCTTTATCGGGCAAGAATCTATCAGAAATATACCTTTCCGACATTTTCACTGATTGCTCAATGGCTTCGGGCGTGTAAGTTACATGGTGATGATCCTCATATTTATCCTTGATGTTATTCAAGATTTCAATGGTTTCTTCAATTGAAGTAGCATCCACCATTACCGTTTGAAAACGACGAGCCAAAGCTCCATCTTTCTCAATATACTGACGATATTCATCCAAAGTTGTGGCTCCGATAACTTGAATATCTCCACGAGCCAAGGCTGGCTTGAACATATTTGAAGCATCCAAAGAACCTGATGCACCACCCGCACCAACGATTGTATGAAGTTCATCAATGAAAAGAATCACATCTGGCGTTTTTTCCAATTCGTTCATTACCGCTTTCATACGTTCTTCAAATTGTCCACGATACTTTGTTCCAGCTACTAATGAAGCCAAATCAAGCGTTACAACTCGCTTTCCGAATAATACACGAGAAACTTTTTTCTGAACGATTCTTAACGCTAAACCTTCGGCAATGGCGGTTTTACCAACACCAGGTTCACCAATAAGAATTGGATTATTTTTCTTTCTACGAGACAAGATTTGAGCAACACGTTCAATTTCTTTCTCACGACCAACGATTGGATCAAGTTTTCCTGATTCTGCAACCTTTGTTAAATCTCTGCCAAAATTATCTAAAACGGGTGTTTTTGATTTTTCAGCATTTTTATTCGTGCCAGATGTTCCACCGCCAGCGTTACCACCACCAGCAAACATTCTTGCATCATCGTTATCATCAGTATCTGACGGTCCCGATTTAATATTTGGGTTTGATTGATATTCTACCATATCTTTAATTAGTTCATAATGTATTTGGAACTTTTCGAGGATTTGCTTAGCTAAGTTATCCTCATCTCTGAGAATCGCCATCAACAAATGCTCCGTTCCGACCAGGTTAGTTTTAAAAATTCTTGCCTCTAAATAAGTAACTCTCAAAACCTTCTCGCACTGACGAGAAAGCGGAATATCTTGCTTATTTTTGATGGTGTAAGTTGATCGAACCGTGCTTCGAGTGGCTTGTTCAATCGTTACTCGCAAATCATCAAGCGTGGTTCCACATTTGATGATTAAATCAAGAGCAATGCCCTCACCCTCACGAATCATACCCAAAATGAGGTGTTCCGTTCCGATGTAATCATGCCCCAGCCTGATTGCCTCCTCACGTCCGAGAGAGATAACCTCTTTTACTCTGTTTGAAAATTTCGCCTCCATGTAAGAGTTTTTGAGTTGATGTTTTGGTTTATAAATAAATATTTGGTGTAGATATTAGATTATTTTCTCAATCTGTATTCTCAAACTTTTCAAAATTCTAAAAATATCAAACATTTCATCATCTACACAAGAAAAGTCTTTACTGATTGCATATTCTTTACCAACTAAAGCCATAAAATACCAGTTCCTTCCTATTATATAGCTTCCATAAATAGGTTTTGCATTCTTGTTTAATTTTTGTGCAGTTAACATTGCAATAAGTGCTTGTCCACGTGGGTCACCATAAGGGTCTGTTCCCCTTTTGTATTCATTTAAACAAAAATAAGGCATTTGTGGACTTCTAAAACCTGTTGCTATCATACCATCTACTTTACCAGAAAGTTCGTATTCGTCGATAGTTATGGTTAATTCTCTTTCTAAAAAATAAGCAAAATTCTTATTATCAATGCCCGAAGAAACAATAACTGGACTTATTAATTTATTTTCTAATTCAATCTCATTCCAATCATCTCCTCCGTATTCAGCATAATTTTGACTTAATTCTGTAAGATTATAAACTTGATGTACATTGGGAGTAAATTCATAAGAAAGTAATTCTTCCAATATCGGTAGTTTTGATACCTGTACTAATTGAAAAGCACGCTCCACTTTCTCTAATGACCATTCTCTGAAATTACTCTTTTGCATGATGTTCAACTTTAACTTAACGGAAATTCTAATTTATTTGTTCAATTTTCAAACTCTGTTTCAAAACCGTTAATGACTGGTTTCCTTGACAAAATAATAAATCAAGAATGGAAAGATTAGGCTCAAATTCATTGCCAAAGTTTTGCCTATATACCGAAGGTTGATAGAGTTTATTATCCTCAAAACTCTTTTTTGGATGAATCAGCCCTCTTTTATCGTTTTCAACGTTTTTTTGGTAATTTTCAGTAAATATAATCTTTTTTTCGAGACGAAGAAGTTTAAGACAAATTGTCAGCAATTCAAGATTCAAATCGAACAAAAAGTCAGGTTTTTTGTCTAACATTTTTTTGAAATATTCAGCGTAAAATTCAAAAAAAGGTGATTTTCCGTATCCAGAACTAATAGCTCCCCAATGTCGGCGAGTCCAATCCTGTGAATAATCAATCTTCAAATCCCGAATCAACACTTTTTTGTTTCCATTCTGAACGGGAACCGATAAAGTATCTATTTTATTTGTTGTCTGAATTCTGCAACGATTTCTATAACTTTGTTTCTCAAAATATTCGTGTGCCTCAATTACAATTTCATCATTTTGCAGGATTGCACAAAAATATTCAAGACTCGGTAAATATTGTAATTCAATGGTCATTTTGATATTGCCAACAAGACTTTAAAGCTTCAATTTTGTTTTTTTTAGATTAAAATATTCACATTCGACTTTACGACTTAAAACTTACGACTAATAAATGTTTTTCTTTAAATACTTCTCAAAGTTACCTTTTTTTGTGCTTTATGGCATCTCGGATATTGCTTATTTTATCATTTATCGAGTAGTTAGTTATCGTAAAAAAGTTGTATTTGAGAATTTGCGTCATTCTTTTCCAGAAAGAAACAAGAAAGAAATTGAAGATATTGCTAAGGAATTTTACAAACATATTGCTGATTTATTCATTGAGTTTTTGAAAGGATATTCAATTTCAAAAAATGTTATCAATGACCGAATTAGAATTGTTAATCTTGAAGTTGTAAAAAAATATTTTGATAAAAATCAATCAATCATCATTGTTACTGGACATATTTCTAATTGGGAGTGGTTACTTCATGCACTAAATTTAACAGGAATTCCGATGGATATTGTCTATCAGAAACTTAGTAGTCCCCTTTTTAACCAATTATCTTTATTCATTAGAAGTCGTTTTACGATAACACCTTTAATTGAAAAACAAGATACTGTTAGAAAATCTGTTGAAAGAAAAGATATTACAAGAGCTTTGGTTTTAGGGTCAGATCAATCGCCACAAAATTGGAAAGCAGCTTATTGGACTACTTTTTTACATCAAGATTCTGGCTTTTTTAATGGTACTGAAAAAATTGCTCGAAAATTTGAATATCCAGTAGTTTTTTCAGAAATGAGAAGAATAAAAAGAGGCTATTATGAAATTGAATTTACTGAAATTGCTAATCCAATTGAATTTAAAAATCTACCAATGGGAGAAATAACGGAGCGTTTTGTAAGAATTTTAGAACAATCAATTCATAAATATCCCTCTGATTATTTGTGGTCGCACAGACGTTGGAAACACAAACGAACCGAAGAAGATGTGGTGAGAACCAATTTTAAAGAATTGAAATCGTAGTTTGCTCTTCAATGGAATCATTAAACCAAAAATCCTGCCCCTTGCCGAATAATCTCAAAATCATCGTTGGTGGCATCAACAATGGTTGAAGGAATATTTTTTCCGTATCCGCCATCAATTATGATGTCAACTAAATTTTGAAATTTTTCAAAAATTAATTCAGGGTCGGTGGGATATTCCAAAATATCATCATCATCGTGTAACGAGGTTGTAATAATTGGATTGCCTAATTCTTGTACAATTATTCTCGGAATTAAGTTATCAGGAATACGAATACCAACTGTTTTTTTACTTTGTGATAAAACTTTTGGCACCTTGTTATTTCCTTCTAAAACAAACGTAAAAGGTCCAGGTAAATGTTTTTTCATCAATTTGAAAGCAGCAGTTGATACTTTTCCATAGTCGGATACATTACTTAAATCATTACATATAAATGAGAAATTATTTTTGTTCGGTTTGATGCCTTTTATTTGACAAATCCTTTCAACTGCTCGAGCATTATGTATATCACAACCCATTCCATACACAGTATCTGTGGGATATATAATTACTCCACCGTTTTTTAAAACTGAAACAATGTGCTCAATTTTACGAATGTCAGTGCCTTTTTCATATAGTTTTATAAATTCTGCCATTATGCGTAACCTAAATTTTAAATCTAAAAAATCTTCTTAAATTCATTATTTGTAGGAATATTGGGTTAATTGGAATGCGGAGATTAATTAAAATTTTTCCAATAAATGTCTTCCAATTATGCCCATTTACTTTATCTAAAAGCCATAAAACATCTTTTCCTGCTTCAAAATTTTCTGTAAAAGCACTTCGCAATAATTCTATTCTTAATATAATTGCTAACGCATTATTTTCAGATTCTGTTTTATTTAAAGCGTATGCTTTTTGACAGACTTTGACGGACGACTTTACGATTGGATTATTCTTGAGAATGGATTTTGTTGAATATGAATCCTTTAAAATTCTTTGGTGAGAAAGCATTTTTGCAACATACCCAAACTCGCAAATTCGGGAAGAACGCATCCAAAAATCAAAATCTTCGAAGGATAGATTTTCATCATATCCATTAAGTTTTTCAAAAATTGTCCTTCTCACCATCATTGTTACAGGCATTGTATAGGATTTGCCACTCAAAATATCTTCATAAACATTTCCAATTGGAAGTTTTAAACTTTTTCTGATATTCCCTAAATAATTAGAATTTTCATCAATAAAATTGGCATCAGAAAAAACTACTCCAATCTTGTCAGACTCTTCAAACTTTTTCACTTGTTCTTCAATTCTATTGTGCATTAAAACGTCATCAGTAGATAAATCGATGATATATTTTCCTTTTGAAATTTTAAAGGCTTGGTTAAAAGAACGACAAATACCAATATTTTTTTTGTTAAACATATACTTTATATCAGAATTTTTATTAATAAATTCTAAAATTTTATTCTGGCTTCCATCCGTACTAAAATCATCAACAATAATTAATTCTACGTTGTTATAAGTCTGATTTACAACCGATTGAAGACACTCAGTTAAATATTTTTCATGATTGTAACAAATTGCTATGACAGAAACTATTGGATTTTTTTTAAGCATATCTCAATTTATTTTTAAAATAGAAAATATTGGCACGGAGTTGGCAATAAAACTAACATAAGAAAATGAAAGACAGCTTAGTCTTCATTGATTTTTATGGGTTAGGGTTATTGGAAAGCCACACTTTTATAAAGTGTGGCTTTTTTTTGCGACCTTGCAACCATACAGTTGCATATATTACATAGAAATTTTAACCTACAAATTATAATTTTTCAAAAAATTTAATGTTATACTTTCCTGCTTTCAATATCCTTACTTTCTGCGATGCTGGCATTAATATCAAATCCTAAAATTAGGATTAAAGCAATCAGATAAAACCAAACCATCAACGCAATCAATGTTCCAATTGCTCCATAAAGTCGATTATAAGAAGCAAAGTTTGATAAATAATAGGAAAATAAATTTGTAATTAGAATGGTCAGAATAGATGCGGTTATTGAACCAGAATTGAAAAATTTCCAGCGTTTAGGAATTGCAGGAGCGATGTAATAAATTACTGAAATGGTTATAAAAAATACTGCGAATACAACTAAATACGAAATAAATTGAAAGATATAGAAATTAAAATCACGATTTAACAGTCCTTCATCAAACAGGAAATCAACGGCAAATCTTCCAACGATTAACACAATAATTGAAATCATTAACACAAATGTTAACATAAAATTCAACATCACTGCAATCAATCTTGACTTGATAAATCCACGTTTCTCAGCAGTTTCGTTTGTCATGTTGAAGGCTCTCATTAATGCCATCATACCGCTTGTGGAGGCGTATAAGGCAAAAATAAATCCGAAAGATAAGATGCTTCCTCTTGGTTTACTTACAATTTCAGTGATTGTTAATTTTGCTTCCTCAAAAATTCCAGCGGGCATTACTTCCGATAATAGGTTCAAAATTTGCAAATCAAGATTTTCAACTGGAATGTATGGAATTAATGAAAACAGAAAAATAATCGTGGGGAAAATTGCTAAGGTGAAGTTATAAGCAACTGCTGCAGCCCGAACATCAATGTCAAATCTGAGTAATTTACTTCTTAAAATAGTTAATAATTGATAAAAAGTAATCGTATTATTTCGCAAATGATGATTCTGCAAAAATGATTTGGTTGAATGATAAAGTTTGGTATTTCTGAGTTTTAATTGCATTTATTTCACAAAATATGGACTTAATTTTTCTAATAAATCCTTTGGGGCAGTGGTTAATCGGTTATTTTCCATTTTGACAAAAACCAGCGTTGTTTCGCCTGTGTGTACAATTTTTTCTAAATTATTCGAAATTTCATAATGAAAAATAACCCTTGCCGCAGGAATAGAGCTAATTGTTGTTTTGATTGTTAATAATTCATCGTACACAGCAGGTGCAATAAATCGAGATTTATTCTCATAAACGGGCATCATCACACCAGACTCTTCCATTTCTTTATAACTAAATCCTAAATCTCGTAGTGCTTCCACCCTTCCAATTTCATATAATCGAGCATAATTTCCGTAGTAAACGTAGCCCATTTGATCTGTATCGGCATATCTGACTCGGTATGTGGTTTGGTGTATGTACATTAATTTAGGTATTAAGGGTTAGTAACTTATAGAAATTATTTAATTGTTGAGCTTTTTTAGTTCTTTTCCTAAAAAATCCCAACACCTAAAACCTAACGCATAATATTTCTCTTATTCAAGGCTTCTTGATAAATTCTTGCATTATTTAAATGATCAGTATATTCAACAGCAAAATTATGATACCCTGAAAAATCTTCTTTCGCACAAAAATACATATAATCATGTTTTTCGAAATTTAAGACGGCATCAATTGAAGCTAAATCTGGCAAGTTAATTGGTCCAGGAGGCAAGCCCGTATATTTGTAGGTATTGTATGGAGAATCAATTTGTAAAAGTGCTTTTGTCACTCTTTTTATACCAAAATCTTGATGAGCAAAAATGACGGTTGGGTCGGCTCCCAAAGGCATCACTGCCCTCAAACGGTTCATATACACACCAGCAACTCTTGGTTTTTCATCGACTTTCTTGGTTTCAGCCTCAACAATTGAAGCCATAATTTGTGCTTTAATTGGGTCTAAACCTATTTCTTGTGCTTTACGTTTGCGTTCATCGGTCCAGAATTTATCATACCAAGTTTTCATCGTTGCCAATAATTCATCGGGGGTTGAAGTCCAAAAAACTTCATACGTATTAGGCAAAAACATGCACATGAAAGTTTCATTCGTAAATCCGTATTTTTGGGCAGTCACTGTATCGGTTAATACTTTTTCTAAGGCTGTTGAATCAAACGAAAACTTGTTCCCAATTTTATGAATTAAGTCTTTTTTTAACCGTATATTGTTGAAAGTCAGCTTTATAGCATCTTGTTCTCCTGAACGCAATTTTTGAATGAGTTCATAATTACCCATTTTGGCTTTAATTACATACCTTCCCGATTTAACGTGTTCTTTATATTTTAACAATTTAGCCAAAAACTTAAAAGAAAGTTCATCTTTAACAATCTTATTGACTCTTAATGAATCCCAAACTGTTTCAAAACTTGCCCCTTTTGGAATAAGTAAAGCAAAACCTTTCTTCTCATCAACTTGATAGTTAGGGGTTTTTGTGATTTGCCAAATATAATACGAAAACATCGTGGTAAAAAGCATAAAAGCGATGAAAACGTAGCGAATTAATTTACTATTTTTTTGCATTTTTTTAATTTTTATAAGGTTTCTATGCAGTTAAGGTTCTTACCCAAATTGTTTTACAAGTAGAATCAAACACAAAAATACAATCGAAAAATGGATTTTGTTCTATTCTCTAATTTGTAAAATAGAGAGAATAAAAAGTTTGATTCTTTGAAAGATGTTTATTAAATGATTTAAGTAAAATATAGAACTTAACCAATAAAAGTTTTTGTTTAGGGTTTTAAAATGGTATTTTTGCAGTCCACTCTGGGAGAAATTGTGAGACAAGAAAACAATAATTCCACTTTAAAACTTATGATTAAGCAACTCCTGAGAATAATTATCACCTTAGCGGTTGTCTCCACAACTTCCAAAGCACAAAAATTGGGTGATGAATCTTACGGGATTGCCTCTTTTTATGCAGACTTCTTTTATGACCGCCCAACTTCAACGGGTGAAATACTTCAAAAAAATCAATATACCGCAGCTCACATGACTTTGCCGTTCGGAACGATGGTTGAAGTCACAAATTTAGTGAATCGTCGTTTTGTTATTGTACGAGTTAACGACCGTGGACCCTATAAACCTGGCAGAATCATTGACCTTACTGAAAATCCAGCTAAATGGTTAAGAATCAGAGATATAGGTCTTACAAAAGTGAAATTAAAAGTGGTTGGATTCGACGGTGACATTATGCTTGAACCTTTCGATTCTTTAAGTTTGACATCAGCCCCGAGTTTTGTTCCAAGATTTTACCAAAAAACCAAACTCAAATATAAACGATATTATCGCCTCAAAAAGAATTGGCGAAAACGTAAATATCCACAATTTAAGTATAGACGTTTGAGAGTGAGTTCTTATTTGAGAAAATTATCAAAACAACGAAGGAAGGCTTATTTAGAAAGCCGTCGGAGAAAGAAATAGGGATTAGGGAATTAGAGATAGGACCCATTGTGAATCAGATAATTAATCCAAATTCATCCAATTTCCAAATTTTATGGCATAATATTCGTACTTTCGTATAAAGTAGAACAGGTTTCCGACTGAGACGCATAGTCCTGTTCTTTGGACATTACGAACAGGTTAGAAACCTGTTTTACTCTTAACAATGGATTTAGCTAAAATTAGAGAATATGGAAATGTAGAATTTCTTGCCAAACAAATGGTAGAAGGATTTATTACAGGTCTGCACAAATCACCTTTTCACGGCTTTTCAGTTGAATTTGCTGAACATCGTTTGTATAATACGGGCGAAAGTACTCGACACATAGACTGGAAAGTATTCGCAAAAACTGATAGATTATACACCAAAAGATACGAAGAAGAGACTAATCTTAGATGTCATTTACTGATTGACACATCCTCGTCCATGTATTATCCTGAGAAAACAAATGGCAAAATTGTGTTCTCTACAATGGCAGCAGCGGCTTTAGCGTATATGCTTCAAAAGCAAAAAGATGCCATTAGTTTAACGACTTTTTCATCAGAAATAGAAATTCAAACACCCATAAAATCTACTCCATCGCACGTACACATGATATTTTTGGATTTAGAGACGATTTTGAATAAGCCTTCTGAAAATAAGAAAACTGCAGTTGCTGATGTAATTCATCAAATTGCAGAAAGGATTCATAAGCGTTCATTGGTGGTTATTTTCAGTGATATGTTTGACAACATTAATGAATCAGAAAAATTGTTTTCTGCTCTTCAACATCTTAAACATAATCTCCACGAAGTTTTAATTTTCCACGTAACTGATAAGAAAACTGAATCAGATTTTGAATTTGAAGACCGTCCCTATGAATTCATAGATTTGGAAACTAATGAACGAATTAAGTTGAATCCTTCGCAAGTGAAAGTTGACTATCGGAAGACTTTACAACAATTTTATCACGAATTAAAGTTGCGTTGTGGGCAGTATAAGATTGATTTTATCGAGGCTGATATAGCGGAGGGTTTTGAGCCAATTATGTCGGCTTACTTAGTAAAAAGAGGTAAGATGAAGTAACTTATCCAAATAAAATTACTGGAAGATAATTTCTCGCATTGTGTCAATGTTCATATTTCCCTTTCCGATAATCTTTTTGTCTTTATCCAAAATGTAAATCGTTGGGGTGAATTGTGCGTCAAATTCTTGATAGAGATTAATTTTTCCAGTTTTATCAATTACATTCAAAAACGATTCTGAGCCGAACTCTTTTATAAATCCTTTCCAAGTTTCTTGATTATTTCCAAAAATTGGAGCAAATACTTCAATCCCTTTTGCCTTATTTTCTTGCACAAATTTCACTAATTGAGGTGTAAAACTCTTGCAATGAGCACAATCAGCCGCATAAATATATAAAATTGTGTAAGCAGATTTCACTTCATACAAACTCTTCTCCTTGCCATTTACATCCGTTGCTTTTAAGTTTGGAATTTTACTGTCAATTAAGAGATTCTTCAAATATTTGTATCTTTCTTTCACTAATCTTACGGTGGTTGTGTCCCAAAGCAAAGGGTCATTTATGTAATATTTATTCAAAATATGGGCATAAACAGCATCTCTTCCCATCACTTTACTGATCTCCGCTTGGTTAGCTAATTTACTAACTAAGTACTTTCTCATTGGTGAGGTTTTGCGAGATTTATTCAAAAATTTATCCACCAAAATATTTAAGGAATCATTCGGCAGAAATTCTAATTGGTCAAAATAATATTTAACAGGTTGGTATAAAAATGGTGTATTAATAAGCCTATCGTCTGTCAGGTCTATATTATCAAAATAATGTTCAACGAAAAATTTGTTTCCCCAAAGCGGATCTTCTTCACCATTTGCCATTTTTGGAGCAGGAGGAATATCAGAAGCTAACGTAGATTTAATGATTTTTGAAGCAAACGTGCCTTCAAACGCTTTGATAAATTTCTTTTTGTACTGTTCAGATTCATATTGTAAACCATACATTTGGTTTACAGAAAGATTATCAGGTTTTTTCGATAATTCTGCAATTTTCAACGCATCTTTAATACTCTTTTGTTGGTAACTATAAAACAAATCATTTTCACGTGAACCAAAGAATTTTAAAGTATTGAAAATATCTTTAATATTTGCTTCAAATGAAAATTTTTGTTCGGTAATGAGTAAATCAAAACTTTGCCAATTACCAATCATTACATTATACATCCCGCCTTTGAGGAGTTTTTTGCCTTCAAAAACGATGGTGCCGTCCGAACTGGCAATGGTTGAATCTTGAACAAAATTTTGGTTTTCGTAATAATAAGTTAAATAGCAAGTTGAATCTTTTAAACCCTTGATTCGTCCATCAATTTTATAGCCCTGAGCATGAATTATTGAGTTGAGAAGGCAAAAAAACAGTATAATCAGTAATTGTTTTAGCATTTTATGAGATTTTCGATGTTTGATTTTCGATGTTCGTTTTTCGTGTAAATGCGAACATCTAACAACGAAAAACGAACATCAAAAATACTATTTTCCAGTTTTAGTTTTTTCTCTTTCTCGCACTGATTGCTTGCGATGAAAATCAATAAAATCTTCTATTTGCTCAACAGGAAGTCTCTTGGCAATAATTTTTTTATCTTTATCCAAAACATATACAACAGGCGTTGCATAAACATCAAAATTATTTTTAAAATCTGTATAATATTCCTCTTTACCAGTCTGAGGATTTTTATGAATATCAATACCATGAATTAATTCTTCTAACTTAAATTCCTTGATAAATTTCTTCCATTTCACGGGTGTTCTATCAATTGAGGCGGCTATCACCTTCACATTTTTAGTTTTCAAACTCTGATAGGCTTTTGCCAATTTAGGGGCTGATTCACGGCAATGACCACATTCTGGGTCATAGATGAACAAAACAGTATAGTCAGCAGCAATTTTTGGAATTAAAATTTCAGTTCCTGAGGTATCTGTTAAATACATATCTGGAAACGTTTTTCCTATTAAAAGTGGCTTCAAAACGGACACTCTTTCTTTCATTTTTCTGACGGTTGAAGTATCCCAAAGTGCTGGTTCACCAATGTAATATTTTTCAGCAATATGAACGAACGCACCGTCAGTTCCTAAGATTTTGGGGTTCTCATACGTACTTGCAATCTTATAAATCACGTATCTACGCACATCACGACCTTTGGCACGGGCAAGAACTAAGTCCGAAGATTTAATAATTGAATCAGAAGATTGAACCGTTAAATCATCAAAATATCTTTCAATTTTTTTCTGTAAAAATGGGCTTCGCATCAAACGGTCATCGGACAAATCCACATTGTCCCAGTAATGCTCTTTATAATAATTGAATTGATATGAATAGAATGCCGTTGTGTCTGCTTTTGTAACCATAGGCTTGCCAAATGGGGGAATTTCTGGATCTTGAGATGCTTTAATGAGTTTATTCACAAACATACCATCAGTAGATTTAATCCACTCCTTCTGAAATTTAGCAATTTCATCTTGGATTTTTCTAATTTTGATATTTGCCAACGGAGAATTATTCATCTTTTTTTCCAGTTCAACAGCTTTCAATTCATCAAATTTTGCCGCCATATCTTGTTGAAATTTAAAGAATGTTTCGTTTTCTTTCGAGCCAATAACTTTCATTTTGGTGATAAGATTCAGTGTATCCGTTTCAAAAGAAAATTCTTGGTTTCCGATAATAATATCCATGTACTTACTCTTTGGTAACGAAACTAAGTATAGTCCTTCGGGGAGTACTTTATCTCCTACGAAATGAAAATTTCCTTGGGCATCCACTTTGGCAGTATCTTTTATAACTTGCTGATTATACCCAAAGTAATGAGCTAAAAAAACGGTAGTATCCTTAATTCCACGAACTTTTCCATGAATTGAAAAACCTTCTTTTTTTTGAGCAAAAAGATTAAATGAAGTAATTAGTAGTAGTAATAATGGTAAAAATTTAATTGGTAGTTTCATGATTTTATTAAAATTTCAAAATTTATCTTATGACTCTTCCTAAACGAATTTGTCATACTTTTATGTATTGTTGATTCAAATTATGTGGCAATTTACGCTACTTATCTCATAACTGAAAATTCAAACTAATCCTTTCAAGATGTTTTATTTCCTTTCAAAAGTCCTTTTTTATCTATTCATGCCTCTTTCACTCATTTTGATGGGTTTATTTTTATCAATTTTTAGTAAAAATCAGAAAATAAAAAGGCTAAGTTTAAGAATTTCTTTGGGATTAATTTTTCTGTTTGGAAATGGCTTTTTAGTTAATGAAGCAATGCTCTGGTGGGAAGTTTCTCCCATCTCTCCCGATTCAATTTCACAACCCTACGATGTTGGCATAATTCTTACGGGTGGCATGATTACAAACAAAGAATCTTCTGGAAATCAAATATTTACAGATAAAACTGCTGACCGATTTATTCAGCCATTACGATTTTATAAA
The DNA here is from genome assembly GCA_025354645.1 of Arcicella sp. Lineage (GTDB taxonomy): Bacteria > Bacteroidota > Bacteroidia > Cytophagales > Spirosomataceae > Arcicella. The sequence continues at coordinate 21,372 of JANXML010000140.1, forward strand.
ATGGGTAAATTGAAGAAAATCTTGATTTCGGGAGGAAGTACAGACCTAAAATTAATGAGACAAGATGTTACTGACGAAACCTTGAAAGTTGCTCAATTATTAGAAGAATTAGGGGTAAAAAAAGAAGATATTATTCTCGAAAGAAAAGCAAAAAACACAAGAGAAAACGCCATAAATTCAGTTAAAATTTTAAAGAAAAATCCTCAATTTGGAACAAAATATATACTTTTCACATCTGCTTTTCACATGAAAAGAGCGTTGGAGAGTTTTCAAAAAGCGGGTATCAATATTACCGCTTTCCCGACCGCTTTTAAATCCAAACAAAGAAGTTTTACAATTGATAATTTGTTGATTCCCAGAGAGTTGAATTTGTACGAAGCCTATGACCTAATTCATGAAATTGTAGGATATGTGGTATATAAAATCTTGGGATACGCTTGACGGAGGAAAGGAAATAGAAGGAAGGGAATTATAAGATGATTTTCTACCGTTTTCATTTCTCCCTTCCTCCTGAAACTACTTGCTTAAAATTCCAGAAATTCTTAACAAATCTGGATTAATTTCTTTCTTTTTCGTGATAGTATCGTGAAAGGCAGTGTAAACTAATTGGTCATTCACAATTCCTGCCATTTCATTTTTATGCCCTGCCAAAAGTCCTTCCAATGCTCCCAAACCTAATCTACTTGCCAAAATTCTATCAAATGCACTCGGGCTTCCACCTCTTTGAATATGCCCTAAATTGGTTACTCTGATATCAACGGGAACATCAATTGTACTTTTGATTTTTTCCGCAATATTTGCAGCGTGTCCTTCTTCATCACCTTCTGCAACCACAACAATTGAAGAAGATTTTTTCTTGGCAAATCCTGCTTTCAAAGTTGCAACAATATCATCCACTGTTTGTCTTTCTTCTGGAATTAAAATAGATTCTGCACCACCTGAAATACCTGATTGAACGGCAATATAACCTGAATCTCGACCCATTACTTCAATAAAAAAAATTCTATCGTGAGAATCGGCAGTATCTCTGATTTTATCAATCGCATCCAAAGCAGTGTTTACCGCAGTATCATATCCAATGGTGTAATCAGTTCCAAAAAGATCATTATCAATCGTTCCAGGGGCTCCGACAGTTGGAATTTGAAACTCATTAAAAAAAATCTCAGCCCCTGTAAAAGTTCCGTTTCCACCAATGGCAACCAAACCTTCAATTCCATGAGATTTCAATTGTTCATACCCTTTCTTACGTCCTTCGGGAGTCATGAATTCTTTACTCCTTGCTGATTTTAAAATCGTTCCTCCTCTTTGAATAATATTACTAACTGATTGCGAATTTAACGGAATTATGTCCCCTTTTATCAATCCATTATATCCTCTAATAATTCCAAAAATTTCGACTCCATGGTGAAGTCCCCCTCTCACAACGGCTCTAATACAAGCATTCATGCCTGGTGCGTCCCCTCCTGAGGTTAATACTGCAATTCTTTTCATACGATTTAAAGCCTCCTTCGATTACTGGTTAAATTAGTATCGGGAGGAATATTTATAATTTTGTTTATACCAAATTTAATTCTTCAATCAAGCATTTTTTTGGAATATTACTACTTTATTTTGCACTTATACCAATGATACTTTGGTTATCCACATTCAGAGTTAATGAAAATTAGTATCGTGCAAATTTATTGTTTTAATTGATGTTTCTGATGATTTTTTTAAAAAATAGTACTAAAATAATATTAATACCATAACAATATAATTATTTCAATAAATTATAGAATAGTTCTGTAATAGAATACATAATATTTTCGTTTTCTGTAAGATTACCAAGTTTAGTCATTTCAATTAATATTATCTTTGTAAACTCATATTCAAGTATTTGGAAAGTAATTTTAATTCTGAGTTTCAGAAATATAGATTTATAAAATACTAATAATCAGCTACTTAATGAATATAAATGTTTTAAACTACCTCTAAAAAAAATTATTTTGCGAATCTTAAAATCTAATTCTTTTGTAATCACCGCCACAATTTTTTTCGTTTTTATTTCCATTAAATCTCATGCTCAACAATGGCTGGGAGTTTCTGGCAGTAACTATGCAGGCACTAATTCAGTCTATAATAATCCCGCTAATATTGCTGACTCACGATATAAATTGTATGTAAATTTAGTGGCAAATGATATTTTTATTGCCAATAATTATGTTGGGTATGATGCTCCTTTTTCCATTTTCAAACTTCTCACAAATTCAGCTTCAAAGGAATATCGGAACTCGAAAAATATTATTGTTTTTAAAAATGCTTATTACGATATAAATACAGAAGGAAGTCCTTTTCATCTTAATGCAATAGACGATTTGCGAGGTCCATCGTTTTCATACACCTTAAATTCAAAACGTTCTTTTGGATTACTTTCTCGTGTCAGAACGATGATAAACTTTACAGACGCTTCACTGCCACTTGCCAATTTAATTCGCTTAGGTACTGACACTTTATTACTCAAAAATCAAGCCTTCAGTTTATCTGGAATGAACTTAAATGTAAATAGTTATGCAGAATTTGGAATATCTTATGGGCAAATTTTGAAAGATGAAGACGAAGATTTTATAAAAGTAGGAATTACTTTAAAAAGAGTTGTAGGTATCTATAATGCACATTTTAATATTCAAGAAGCTGATTATACGATTACAAACGACCCTACTGAACCTAAGAAACAAATCCTTGCCATAAATCATTTAAAGGCTAAATATGGCTACACAACCGAAGCATCTTTCAGTAATGCAAAGCCCTCTTTTCCTTGGATTTTGGGTAATCAGTCGGCTGGGAGTGGATGGGGTTTAGATTTAGGAATTGTGTATGAATACCGTCCTGATGTTCGCAAATACACATACCATGAAAAAGGGAAAGCAAAGTTAGATCCATCCAAAAACAAATATGAGTTTAAAATAGGCATCTCCATTTTAGACATTGGAGGCATCAATTATAACAATGTTAGTTATGTAAGAAATTGGGATGTTGACTTAAATAATAAACAATTTAATTCAACCGATGTAAGCACGATTGACGGTTTAGATGATGCCTTTAAACGAATTAACACAACTGTTGGATTAAACGATGATAGAGGTCTTAATCCTTTTACAAGTGGGCTTCCCACGGCATTTCAAATCAATTTAGACTATCATTTGAAAGATAAGTTTTACGTAAATAGTCTTTTGGTTCAAGGATTGCGAGGGAACAATTCTTTAAGTATGAAAATGCCAGCGTCATTGTCCATAACACCCCGCTGGGAAAGCAAATGGCTTGAAGTTGGAATCCCTTTTGCACTTTTGGATAATTACAGTTCGTTCACTTTTGGACTTGGAGCAAGAGTGGGTTCTTTGTTTTTTGGAGCGGATAATTTAGGTAGTTTATTAAACATCAATCGTCCGAGAGGGACTGATTTGTATTTTGGTTTATCAGTACCAATTTTCAATCGTCCGCCTTCACTTCCGAATGCTTGTTTTTATGAGAAAAAAGAAAGGAAAGGATGGAAATTTTGGAAGAAAAGAAAATAGTTTTTTTAGCATGACATAAATAATACAAAATTTTTATGAATGTTATGGTTTCTTTTTATTTACATTAAAAAAATGCTTTTAAACTTCCTTTGTCCTTCAACGCAAACCCTTTTTCAGTTCTCTGAATTGTTGCACAATCATAATGTGGGTCATGATCAAAAAATATAACCCACTCATTATCAACCGCTTGATTGAGTAAACTTTCCTTTTCTTTCATGGTGATTAAAGGATTAATATCGTAGCCCATCACGTAAGGCACAGGAATGTGTGCATGGGACGGAAGCGTGTCTGCAATAAATAAAACTTGTTTATTAAGGTAAGAAATCTTGGGCATTAACATTTTTTCGGTGTGTCCGTCTGCCAACAAAAATTCAATATTTTGGAACGGTTTTTCTAAGACTTTATCCACAAAAAATAATTGACCAGCTTGTTGAATTGGCAAAATATTATCGTTGAAAAAAGTAGCTTTCTCTCTTTGATTTGGATGAATGGCTGCATGAAAGTGTTCAGAATGCGACCAATATTTTGCGTTCGGAAATGTCATCTCAAACTTAGTTTTATCTTCATTCCATTTCACTGCTCCTCCACAATGATCAAAGTGTAAATGGCTCAAAATCACGTCAGTAACTTCGTTTTCTGAATACCCTTTTGCTCTGATTGATTTCACTAATTCCCCTTCTCCATGACGGTAATAATAGCTTTGCCATTTAGCATCTTGCTTATTACCCATGCCTGTGTCAATTAAAATCAATTGTTTTCCATTTTCAATCAACAAGCATCGCATTGCCCAAGAACAAAGATTATTTTGGTCAGCTGGGATTAATTTATGCCAAAACGTTTTTGGTACTACCCCAAACATTGCTCCTCCATCTAATTTAAAATATCCCGCATCAATTGAATGTAAAATCATTATTTAGTTGATTGTTTTGATTATATGATGTTCATTTTTTGTGTAAATTACCTAACATTCTACTAATAATCATAACCTTATATAAACAAATAACGAACAGCAAATTATGAAAATTGGATTAGTTTTGTCGGGTGGAGGAGCAAGAGGAATAGCTCATTTGGGCATTTTGAAGGCTTTGCAAGAGAAAAAAATTAAAATTTCAGGAATATCAGGGTGCAGTGCGGGGTCAATTGTAGGAATGATGTTTGCAGCGGGTTATTCTCCTGAACACATTTTCGAAATCGTTGTTTCAACCGCTACTTTGCGTGCTTTAAGACCCGCATGGAGTCGTTCTGGATTATTACGAATGCAAAAAGCAGAAGAAGTTTATTTGAAATATATTCCTCATAATTCATTTGAACTTTTAAAAATTCCTTTAACAATTAATGCCACAAATTTGTATGCGGGAGAAACGGTATATTTCTCATCGGGAGAATTATTAAAACCTGTTATGGCATCATGTTGCATTCCTGGACTGTTTGAGCCAATTACTTTTAATGAAACCACTTATGTTGATGGCGGAGTTTTGAATAATATGCCTATTGAGCCTTTAATCGGTCAATATGATTATATAATTGGGAGTCATTGCAACCCTTTTGGTATGCAAAAAATGCCAAAATCAATGTCTTCAATTGTTCAAAAATCACTGTTCTTAGCTATTAATAATAATTCAAAAGGTCGATTGGCAAAATGTGATTTAGTAATCGAGCCACCTGCTCTCAAATTATTTGACCCCTATGATATTAGAAAAGCGACTGGAATTTTTAAAGCTGGGTACGATTATGCAAATCAATTGATGATTCCTGAGATAGCTTTTACAAAATAGCTTAGTACAAATTTTATTATTATAAGTACTTGAAAACCTTTATGTTAAGTTAAAGTTTAATAAAAATATTACTAAAAAATTAAATTTTACAATATTCAGTTTTTGACTTTAATACGAACAGTATTTATCTTTGGAAGGTACATTTAATGACAGAAATTAACGTTAAGTGTTTCTACTTAATCCTGAAAGCCTATATTTATTTTCAAAAGTTAATCTATTTTCATCAACATAAAACCCAAATTAAATGAACAAAAATTTATTATTCAGTCTCTTATTGTTCTTTGGTTGTTCGTTGAGCATGTTAGCTCAAGACCGCCGAATTACAGGTAAAGTTGTCTCAGCAGGTGACAGCTCGCCCCTCCCAGGCGTTAGTGTGCAAATAAAAGGCACAAGTAAAGGAACATCAACGGATGCAACTGGTAATTACGCCATTAGCGTTCCCGCTGGGAAAAGTACCTTAGAAATCCGTTCAATTGGTTTCAATTCCCAATCTCTCCAAATTGGTAGCCAGACTATTATTAACGTCGTTTTAACAGAAAGCGAAAACTCTTTGGGAGAAGTAGTTGTAGTGGGTTATGGTACTCAAAAGAAAAGTAATCTGACAGGTAATGTGGCACAAATTAATTCAAAAGCCATTGAAAATTTGCCAGTAGTTACGGTTGAACAAGCCATTCAAGGCAGAGCAGCGGGTGTTTTTGTTGAATCTGGTAATGGTAAAGTCGGGCAGGGAATTAAGATGCGTATTCGTGGTTCTTCTTCCGTTTCAGCGGGTAATGAACCTTTGTATGTGATTGATGGAATTCCAATGACAACAACACCAGGTGGTTCAACAGCGGATGTACCAAACCCAATGGCAGACATCAATTTCAACGATATTGAATCAATTGAAATTTTGAAAGATGCTTCTGCGGCTGCAATCTATGGAGCCCGTGGTTCAAACGGTGTAGTTTTATTGACAACCAAGAAAGGGAAGGCTGGTAAAACTAATTTTAATCTAACTTACTTTTCTGGTGTAAGTGAAGCAACTGGACATCGTAAATTCTTAAATACCGCCGATTATGTAACTCTTTTCAAAGAAGCTCGGGCAAATTCTGGATTTTCTGTTGCAGGTGGTGAAAATCGCTTTACCCGTTATGCCGTTGGTGATAAAGCAAGATGGTCAGACCCAACTTCTCCAAATTACACAAATACCATTTGGGAAGACCAAGTTTTCAGAAAAGGAAGTATTAATCAAATTGATTTGAATATTACGGGCGGAACGGATAAGACAAAATTTTATGCTTCGGGTTCATACAGCAAACAAGATGGTATTCTCGTAAAAAATAGTTTTGAAAGAATTAGTAGCCGTATAAATATTGATCACAAAGCCTCGGAGAAAATTTCTCTTGGTATCAATGCAAGTTTATCTCGAACATTCAATACTCGTTTATCCAATGATAATGCTTTCTCAACGCCCTTACAAATTATTGCCTTAGCTCCAATGGTTCCAGTAATTGACCCAAGAACTGGTGATTATACCGATACTTATAATGGTGCTGAAGTATCGCAATATTATAATCCATTGGTGAGTATAAAAAACGCTAATAATACCACTGAAACTTATCGAACAATTGGAAGCGTTTTCGGGCAATGGAACATCATAAGTGGACTTTCATTCAGAACTGAATATGGTTTTGATATGTCTTTCAGAAATGATGACCGATATAATGGAAAGAAAACGGTTAGAAATTCTGTGAACGCTGGCAATGGTGAGGCTTTTAAAAACAATGCCAATATTTTTAATTATAACACCAATAATTTCTTTTCGTATAATAAAGTATTCGACCAAAAGCATGATTTGAGTGCCGTGTTAGGTATGAGTTATCAGCAATCAAAGAGAACATCAATTGATGCAACTGGACGTGATTTGCCGAGTGATGCCTACAAAACAATTGCTTCGGGAGCCACAAAAGCAGACGCAAATTCATTTGAAAGAACTTATACTTTTCTGTCTTATTTTTCGAAACTTAACTATAAATACGACAATAAATATTTGTTGGGTTTAAGTGGTCGTGTGGATGGTTCTTCAAGATTTGGAGCTAATAATCGCTACGGTTTCTTCCCAGCAGTTTCTGCGGGTTGGATAATTTCCGAAGAAAGTTTCTTGAAAGAAGTTCGTCAAATTAGCCTCTTGAAATTAAGGGGTAGCTTTGGTTATACGGGCAATGCTGAAATTAATAATTTCGGTAGTTTGGGTTTATACACTGCTGTGGGTTACGCAGGAATACCTGCTCAGCGACAATTTCAATTAGAAAACCCAGATTTGAAATGGGAAAAAACATCTCAAACTGATATTGGTCTTGAAATTGGTTTTTTTAATAATAAAATTTCCGCAGAAATTGATTATTACGTAAAAAACACAACTGACTTATTGTTAAACGTAAATGTTCCAGGAACGAGTGGGTTCGGGAGTCAGTTAAAAAATGTGGGAGAATTAGAAAATAAAGGGTGGGAATTTGTTTTAAGAACCGATAATAAATTTGGTGATTTAACTTGGAGAGCCTCTGTAAATGCAGCAATTAACAAAAATAAAGTACTGAATCTTCAAGGTCAAATAATCACAGGCGGATTTTTAAATCGTGCCGTTGAAGGACAGCCTTTAAGCGTTTTCTTCGGTCCTGAATATGCTGGTGTAGATGTTGATAATGGTAATGCTTTGTATTACCTGAATACTAAAAAAACGGATGGCTCAATAGATAGAACAAAAACCAATGACGTAAATCTGGCTGAAAATGTAGTAATCGGTAACCCAAATCCAAAATGGATTGGCGGCATTACAAACGAATTCAATTATAAAGGAATTGATTTCAGTTTCACTTTTCAAGGGGTGTATGGAAATGATGTGTATAATGGTGCTGGCAAATTTATGTCAGCCAATGGTGATTTCTATGATAATCAAACCCTTGACCAAATGAATCGCTGGCAAAAGAAAGGTGATGTTACAAACGTTCCGCAAGCACGTTATGTGGGTGGAAATGGAACGGCTGAATCGTCACGTTATATAGAAGATGCCAGCTATACTCGTTTGAAAACCGTAACGTTAGGATATAATTTACCAAAATCAATTATTGAAAAATTGAAATTAACAAAATTGAGGGTTTATGCAACTGCAAATAACTTATTAACTTTCACTAAATATACTGGATGGGACCCAGAAGTTAATACAGATTATTTAGATGGAATTGCGGCAGGAAATGATTTTTATTCCGCTCCTCAATCTAAAACTATCACAGTTGGTTTAAATCTTGGTTTTTAATTTAAAGACATTCATAAAATGAAAATATATAACAAACTTATCTTTTCAGTTGCTTTCAGTTTGATTCTGACAAGTTGTGCTGATAAATTAGACGTAAAACCCGTTGATAATGTAGATGCTTTCACAGCAGTTCAAACGTCAACTGATGTCGAAGCTCTTTTGACGGGTGCGTATGATTCTATGACAGATGCGGACGTTTTAGGAGGAAATATCCAAAGAGATGCCGAACTTATTGCCGATAATGGAGACATTGAATGGGGTGGCACTTTTGTTGCTCCTGGTGAAATTTTTACGAAAAGTATATTGAAAGATAATAATCAAGTACAAGCAACTTGGTTGGATTCCTACCGTACCATTAATATTGCTAATACAGTTTTGGCAAATTTGGGGGTTGTGGATGCCGCTAAGAAAGCAAGAGTAGAAGGAGAAGCAAAATTCATTCGTGGATTAATGCACTTTGAATTAGTGAGAGTTTATGCAAAAACATACTTAGATGGAACACCCTCGGCTAATTTAGGAATTCCCATTATCACAAGTGCGACTCCAAAAATAACCGAAGCGAGTTTTGTAAAAAGAAATACAGTCGAGGAAGTCTATCAAGCCGTAATTTCAGATTTGACAAGTGCTGAATCATTGTTACCTGCAAAAAATGGCATTTTCGCTTCTAAATATGCAGCAGCAGGTATTTTATCGAGAGTATATTTAATGCAAGGTAAATTTGACCCTGCCCGTCAAGCTGCTCACCGAGTGATTTCATCAGGGAATTATACTTTATCCGAGTCTTTTGATGCAGCTTTTAATAATTTAGGGAATTCGACTGAAGATATATTTGCAACTCAAGCAAATGCCCAAGATTTTGTTAATGAATTAAACACATTCTTTGCAGCTTCTGCCTATCAAGGTCGTGGAGATATTATTATTAATGATCAACATCTGAATTCTTATGATGTATCTGACGAAAGAGGAAACTTCTTTTACGAAGCTGGTGATATTTTCACGGCAAAATGGGCAAGAAGAATTGGAAATATTCCTTTGATTCGTTTAGCTGAAATGTATTTAACCCGTGCTGAAGGCAACTTTCGAATGGGTGGTACTCCGCTCGGTGCGTCTCCTTTGACTGATATTAATTTTCTGAGAAACAGAGCCGTAGCGAAAGTTTATACTTCGATGACGTTACCCATTATCCTAAAAGAAAGACGATTTGAATTAGCTTTTGAAGGACATAGGATTCATGATATTAAGCGTAATAAACAAACTATAACCAAGGTAGATGGAAATAAGACTTTAACGTGGGCATTCAATTCTCCAAAATTAATTTTCCCAATTCCGAAGCGAGAAACAGATGCAAATATTAATTTAGTACAGAATGAAGGTTATTGATAGTTGATGTAACAATTTTATTGTTTTTAAAAAGAGTAAGTCCATTTAATATGGCTTACTCTTTTTTTATTTTAAATTCATTTATAATAATTTTAAATCTTCTATGAGAAAAATACAATTTTTAATTCGCTAATTATCACAAAACAAGTTGCGAAATAATAATCTAAAAAAAATCAATTTTTTGAAAAAATAGAATGTGATATTCTTTTAAAAAACCTCAAATTACCTATATAAATAAAAATTAAATTT
>JANXML010000151.1 GCA_025354645.1 Arcicella sp.
CTTAGCCAATGGGATTTCTGAAAATAAATTTCTAATTTTACTACTGATGATATTTTTCATTAAAGGCTGTTTTTGTTGCTTGAGAACTACAAATTTCAGCCTTTTTTTATTAATTCTAATTTTTCATCGGGTAGAGTAGTAAAAATGGTGATGGTTTAAGTTTTTTGATGTGTCAAATAGTTTTCTCTGTATTGTTTTGGCGTAATGTTTCCAAATCGTTTAAAAAATTTGGTAAAGTTTGAAGGGTCGTAGGTTAATAATTCGGCGATTGCACCAATTGTCATTTTATTTTCTTCTAACAGTGTTTTTGCAATGTTCATTATTTTTTCTTCATAAAAATAGCAAGGATGCAAATTTGTTGCGTCTTTAATAGTGTTACTAAAATGAATTGGATGAATATGTTGCATTGCTGCAAACTCATTCAATTCAAACATTTCTGTTGTTCGTCCTTCAACAATATCCAATAAATGTATGTCTAAATCTTTGAGGTATTGTTGCGTTATTTCTTGTGGTCTTGCTGTCATTTATTATTTAATATTTTTTTGTAGGGTGTCTACAATTTTGAAAAACCCTTGTTAGCGGCTGGGCTCTTTCATTATGCGAATTTCTTTTTTGCTTCGTCACTAATTGGTGTGAAAAAATTAATCAAATTACCATCTGGGTCACGAAATAGTATTGATCGATTTCCCCAAGGCATTGTTGTTGGAATCTGAACAATTTCTCTTGTTAACTCTTTAATTCTTTCGTAATCTTCATCAACGTTCTCAAAAAGGAACTCTATGATGATACTTTTGTTAGTTGCTGGCTGAGCAACTCCCTCTCCAAAGAAGGCTAATGTACGAGTACTTCCAATTGCTAATGTCGAAGTGTTTGAAATAATTTCCGCAAAATCGTCTGTTGACCACTTGGCTGTTATTCCTGTTACTCCTTCAAAAAATTGAACTAACCGTCTAATGTCTGCGGTGATAATTCTTAATGATACTAAATTCATATTATTTTTATTTAAATTGTTTAATGTTACAAAAGTATAATAGCATTATGACAACTGTATGTCAGGTATAACAAAGTTTTTTTCTTTAAAATCTAAAAATTCTTTTAAAGTTAGTTTATGTGACTCAAATGAAATTCCAATTGGTTCAATTTTTGAAATTCGGTCTAAGCGAAACATTCGGTAATCATTCCTTAGTAAGCAATAGGCAATAAGTGTCCAACTCTCTTGTAAGTTAAAATACAAAGCAAAAGGTTCAATGTTGCGTTTGGTTTTATCATTCTTATATTCCGACTGATACGTAATTTTTAAAACTTTAAAATCTGTCAAAGCATTTTGTATTAAGGTCAAGGAATTACTTGTATTTGTGATGGGCAATACAGGACTTGTTGCAATTCTTTTAGAAAGAAATTCGACTTTACTTTTTGTAGAGTACAATAAAACTGCCTTTATTTTATTTAATGCTTCGGTATATTCTTTAACGAGAGAACTATCACTATTTTTTTGTACTAAATGTTCTATCGTAATTAACGCATTTGCTTCGTTTTCGGTAAACATAACTGGTGGAATTCTATAACCTTCCATAAGTGAATAACCTTTCCTTTCTTCTGCAATAATTGGAACACCTGCTTGTTCCTATGCTTTAATATCTCTATAAATTGTCCTCACACTTACACCAAATTTTTCAGCAAGATTTAGCGATGTAACTATTCGTCTTGTTTGTAGAATAGTTAGAATTGCAGTAAGTCGAGAAAGTCTTTTAATATCGTTGTCGTGCATTTTTTACTGTATGTCTATGTTAGCTGCTGCCCTTATTGGCTTTTAGTCTTCAAGTTCTTGGCATTCAAATCCGTTTTCTTATAAAAGTTTTATTGTTGTCTTTGCAACTATTTTAGAACACTCAATGCGTAGAATATTGTCGCAGTCTTCAAGGTCAAAATTCCATTTCACATTTTTTAGATGTATGTCAAGGAAAGGTTTTATTTTTTGTAATTCGGTTGCATTTGTTACGTTTGTCTTAAAAACTGAAATCATTGTTTTCTTTTTTGTTCGGTTACAATTTCTTCAAGGTCAGTCCAAGCACCACCATTAAAAACATTTTTAAATCCTTTTTCTTTTAAAATTGTTTCTGCTTTTACACTTCTTAAACCGTGAGAACAACAAGTAATGTAAGTTTTACTGGTGTCAAGTTCAATAAATCGTTCTCTAATTGTGCCTAATGAAATATTTAACGAGCCGTCAATATGTCCCATTTCATATTCCTTTTCTGTTCGTACATCTAAAATTATTGCTCCATTTAAAATTTTGGTATCTAAACCTTTATCGAGTGTTGCAAAACGATAAGTTCGATATGATATGTAGAATAATAAAATTACACCTCCAATTATAAATAGTGTTTTCATTATTTGTCTTCGATTTTACTTAAAATTTTACTATCGATATAAAATGTACCAAACGGAACAAAACAAGCCAATAGTACTCTCCAAGTTGTGGTTTTAAATTTCCAATTTTGTTCAACTCCTACGCTTAATGCGTTGAATAAAAAGAGTAAAAAGATTGCTCCGTGAACGGGACCAAGCAATTTAGAAAAACTTGGATTTCCGAAATAATACTTCATTGGCACTGCTATAAATATCAAGGCTAATAATGAAATGCCTTCCAAAAAGCCAATAATGCGTAATCTGCCGATTTTTGTTTTGAGTAAATTAAACATTTTGTGAATTGGATATTTTATTAATACTAAAATAAAGATGATGCTTCCGTTCCATCAGGAATTTGCTGAACAACATCCCACAATTCTGCAAGTTTCCCATTTTCTAAACGCCAAATATCAACCGCCATACTTCCTTTGTCTTTTTCATTAAGTTTGATAAAACAATATATCCAAACAAAATCTCCTTCGCTTATGGTTTTCTTAATGTAAACCTTGAAGTCTGGATTGGCGCTAAAAACAAAATTTGTAATGGCGTAAATAGTCGAGTCAGCACCTACGGGAACATTAGGATGATGGTTGATAAAATTTTCATTCATCATTTCCTTTGCTCTAACCATATTTTTTTGGTTGTAGAATACCTCATAAAATTCTGTTACTAATTCTTGATTTGTCATTTGATTAATTTTTAATATTGTGTTTTTTTGCTGTTTTTTTAAAATAATTTATCTAAAATAAGGTCTGTTTGCTAATGGTGAAAATGGCCAAGGAATGGCAATGAAAATAATTATCAATGAAATTGAAAACCAAACTAACATTGTTTTAAATTTCTCATTATCTGTATTCTTTCGCTTTGATAATGCCGAACCAATTGTAATTAAAATAATTGCTGTTAGCATTAAAGCAATATGAATTAAGCCAAAGAAAACGGTGTCTAAATTTTGAACCGCATCTTTGAAGTTGTTCCAAAAGTATTTAATGATTGGGCTTTGGGAATAAAGTATAATTCCTATTACCAATTGAATGTGAGCAATAGTAGCTGTCCAATGCCTAACTGCATTATCGGTTTTGGTAAAAACAGCTTTTGAATTATAGCCTTTGTAGGCTCTGTAAATTGAGTAGAGTAAACTCGCCAAAACAAGCCACCGAAAAATTGAATGATAAAATGTGAGTGTCTGATACATCGTATTTTTATTTACGATGCAAAGGTAATAACAAAAACATACTAATCGGTATGTTTTGTGTAAAAAATTATTTGAGCGTTTCTAAATAATTTTTAAGCTCTTTTAAATAGGGCAAATAAACGCTTTTATTATTTTCAAGTTTTCCAAAATTTCTTATCCCCCAATAACCCGACATAATAAATAGAGTAGTCCGTTTGGCATTTACGCTCGTGTTAATCAAACCATTTTTTTTAGCTTTCTCAAAGTATAAAGTCATCGATTTAATCCATTGTTGACTAATTTCATTTAATGCTTTGCTAAAATCTTCATTCCAAGGTGTCATTTCTTGTGTGAAATTAGCTACTGGGCAACCGTGCTGAACCTTCAAAAAATCATTCTCCATTAATAAATGATGTATTAAATTATAAACTGTCTCTGTGGGATTTTTATAATTTTGCAAAGGTTCAATAAAGCTACTTGTAAGAATAGGTTTTAGTAATTCGTTTATGATGGCAATGCCCATTTCATCTTTGTTTTTGAAATGGTAATAAAAAGCACCTTTTGTTACTTGTGTTGTCGCAAGAATATCATCAATACTTGTGGTTTGATAACCTTTTTCGTAAACAAGTTCAAACGCTTTCTGTAAAATATTAAGTCTGGTTGCTTCTGCTTTTTTCATTGAACATACTGTTTAGTATTTTTTCACAAAATACGTTAATCTTTATCAGTTCGGCAAGTTATCTATGTCAAATTTGATTAGTTGTAGGTATCAGATAGTATCCTGTCCATAACGATTGTCGGCTTTTTTGGTTTAACGCAAGCAAGGTTTTTAGACCCTACTTGCGTTAATTCATTATAATTCTTAAATCCATCCGTCAAAACCTCTTGGTCATCATACAAAACCGATATTTCATGTAGAAAACGCTTGAAGATTCTCAAAACTCTCACACCTTTGACACACAATGTTGAAGCGAATAAACATAGAACTCATTTTCTGGATTGGTGGACTAACTTATTTAGCCTTTATGAATCCCTCTGAGGCACATTTTTCGTTTTGTCCGATAAAAAATTTAGGTTTTTCGTTTTGTCCAGGTTGTGGATTGGGACATTCTATTTCTTTCCTTTTCCACGGGCAAATTCAAGAATCATTTCATCATCACCCGCTTGGAATTTTTGCTTTGGTGGTGATTGTTTGGAGAATTTTTCAACTGATAAATAATGTGCCACAAAGACTCGAAGGCACAAAGAATAAAAAACTTGGAGACTTTGAGGCTTAGTGGCTTAACTCTTTCTTTATAAACCTTTTAAAAAACAACAAAACCATGAACACTAACATTTTAATGATGCTTTCTAACTTTGATGCTGAGGAAGCCATGTTTATCCAAAGTCTAATCAAAGACATGACCGAAGACGAACAACGTAACTTCTTGATGATGTACCAAAATAAACGCCGAGATACTACCTTGATTCTGATTACCACTATTGTCGGCTTCTTCGGTTTTGCGGGAATCCAACGCTTTCTTACCGACCAAATCGGGATGGGAATTTTGTATTTCTTTACGGGCGGATTGTGTTTCATCGGTACGATTGTCGATTTAGTAAACCACAAAAGCCTTGCCTTTGAATATAATCAAAAAGTTGCCTATGAAACCTTGAACGTGATGAAGACATGGACTAAGTAAAATATAGTCCTAATAAAAAGATAATTTTTCAAAAACTTATTGTAAATTTCGTTGATATTAAAGTATAAATCTAAGAAAAAGCACTCTTAGTTTATGTACTATTTAATCATGAAAGATGGAAAAATCAATTTCACGCCGAAACGCTCTTCAAGGCTTCGGTTTAGCATCGGCAACTTTGCTTTCAAGCTCACTCAGTAACCGTATAGAAGCGGCTGATAATCAGATAGGTACGGCTTTGAAAGGTCGAATCAATCACTCCGCTTGCCGTTGGTGCTATCAGGCAATTCCTTTTGATGATTTGTGCAAATCTGCCAAAGAAATCGGAATGCAGTCTCTGGAATTAACGGGACCCGCTGAATGGGAAATCTTGAAAAAATACGATCTTACTTCAGCAATGGGTTGGGGTGAATATCCCAAAGGAATGGGCTTACCCAATTTTTTCAATAAAGTCCAAAATCATGATCAATTAGTGGCTTTTTACGAAGATTTAATCCCAAAAGCGGCTAATGCAGGCGTTAAAAACGTCATCTGTTTTTCAGGCAATCGTGATGGACTTTCAGATGAACAAGGCTTGATTAATTGCAAAAAAGGGCTTCAAAGAATCATGAAAACCGCTGAAAAAAACAATGTCACGGTTTCGATGGAGTTATTGAATTCAAAAGTAAACCATAAGGACTATCAATGCGACCATACTGAATGGGGAGCGGTATTATGCGAAATGGTGGGTTCTGATAAGTTCAAATTGTTGTATGACATTTATCATATGCAAATCATGGAAGGGGACGTAATTGCAACGATTAAAAAATATAGTCAATACATTTCACATTATCACACAGGAGGCGTTCCAGGACGAAATGAAATTGACGATACGCAAGAATTAAATTACCCTGCTATCATGAAAGCCATTGTTGATACAGGTTATAAAGGATTCGTAGGTCAAGAGTTTATTCCTGCAAGACCTGATAAAATTGCCTCATTGAAACAGGGAGTTTTAATATGTGATGTATAAAGTTAAAAAAAATGCCGATTCGGAATTATAAGTTCCAAATCGGCATTTTTTTTAACTCATAATTTATCATTTACTTATTGTTTCAAAGTAATCACTCTTCTCGTTCTGTCGAAACCATCGGATGTAATCTTCACAATAAATACATCTCCATGATAATCAGGCAGTTGTATCTTTTTCAAGGCATTAAATTTATCAACTTTATACTCTGAAATTAATTGTCCATAAACACTATAAACTGTAATTGTCGCTCCAATTAAATCCTCAGCTACTTCCACATTTATTTCTCCATTTGCCGTCGGATTTGGGAAAATACTAAATCCACTGAATGATAAATCTTGCATATATTTAATTACGCCCGAAGTATTTGAATAACAAACTAATTTCCCTCCTGTCAAAGCTACGCCTGTGTAAGTAATACTTGCTTGCACCTGATAATCACCGTCTTTTTTGGCTTTTATAATTCTGGTCGTTAAATCTTTTTGAATATCTCCATTATATCTCCAAATGTATCCATTTTCATCGCCAACTCCCTGAGCATCAAGCGAGAAAGTTCCAATTTGTTTCACAACCGTTGGCGTTGGATTAGAGCGTACATCAATAGCAATTGGAGATGATGGCAATGAAATACATCCTTTATCGTCTTGAATTTTTCCAAAATAATTACCCGTTTTAGCGGCAAAAATAGCGTTAAAATCTTCTCCTCTCCCAATAGAATCAGTTGTGCTACGCCACCAGTAAGTATCTTTAATAACTGTTTTTGATGAAGCAACTATTCTCACCTTTGAACCATCACAAAAAACTGTTGCAGCATTATTAACACTCAAAGTGGGTGTTTCTGGTAAAGGATTTACTCGAATATCAATTCCTTGCGAAGGCTTAGAGAAACAACCAAAATTATTGATGGCTTGAACGGTTACATTTCCTGCTGTGTTGGTGGTAATGTTTGGAGTTACTGCTCCCGTACTCCATTTAAAAGTAGCTCCATTTGCTCCAATAGCACTTAATGTTACATTTTTATCGGCACAGAATGGAATTGGACCTCTGACTGTAATTGATGGTGAAGCGGGTAATGGGTTTACCGTTGTTTTGATAGTATCCGAAATGGCAAGGGCTTTACAACCATTTGAATCCGTTACTGCCACGGCAATGCTGCTGGCTTTTTTCCAAGAGAAAGTACGTGAAAAAGATTCCAAAACCGTCTGTCCGTCAACAATCCAACGATATAAATTTTTGCTCCCATTCGTTGTTGTGCTTGGCAAACTTGATTGCACAACCGTACTATCTTCATCACAGAATATTTTTGCTTTCAGAACTGAAATACTTGGTTTTGTTGGTAGCGGACTTATGTTTACTTTCAGTACCTTTGAATTTGCCGCAAAACAACCAAAAGAATCCCTGACCTTCACACTAAATGAGCCAGAAGTGATTACGGAAACTTCTTGTTCAGTTGAAACCTCCTTTTGCGTTGCCTCGTCTCTCCAACTGTAAGTCTTCACGTTTCCGTTTGCTACAAGTGCTTTTAAGGTAACTTTTCCTCCCTCACAAACAGTTGCTGAAATAGGTGAAGGTAGGATACTGGCAGGTTGTGGTGCTTCACGAACGATAATAATCACATTTTTAGAAGTATCCGAAACACAACTTTTATTACTGATAGTACGAACGAAAAATTTACCTATTTTACCAAGTGCTGTCGTTGTGAAATACTTGCTGGTTGTATCAATTAATACTGTTTTACTGTTACTAAATTCCAAATTATCTTTTGCATTTATCCACTTATAAACGCCATTAGGTGAGTCTGTTGAAGTTAAATTTACCGTTGAATCTGGACAGAAAGTAAGCGGTCCATTTGAACTTATCGTTGGAATAGTTGGTAACGGATTTACTGTTATCGTTATTTCATCGGACAGGTCTTTTGACTTACAACCTTTATCTGATATTGATTTTACAGTACGTTTTATAAATTCTGTTTTGTTGCTTTGATTAATCAGGGCAACATCTAATTGGGCTGTTTTTGCACCATTATCCCATTCAAAAGTAGTATTAGCAGTGGTTGAGGATGCTTTTATGGTTGTAAAATCTCGATAACAAAATTCAAGAGAACGCAACGCTGTAATGGTTGGTTTTGCTGGTAAAGGATTGACTGTCAATACCGTAGTTAATGAAGGTAGAGAAGTACAAGTATTTGCATCTGTGAAAGTTAAACTATAACTACCCGCAGTTTTAATTAAAATACTTTGGGTTGTTTTACCATTATTCCACAAATAATTTCCTGTTCCTTTATTATCAGAACTCAACACAATACTATCGAGGTCACAGATACTTGGTGCAACTCCTTTATCAATAACTGGTTTTGCTGGTAATAAATTTACGGTTACTAAAAACGCATTAGATGCTGGTGAAAAACAACCGTTTACATCTTTTGTTTTTACGGTAAACGTGTTCGTACTACGAACTGTTATTCCGTCTGTATTAGTTGTTATAGTATCGGCTCCCGTGGTTCTACTCCAAATTTTCATGTCTGAAGTTACATTACGATTATAATTCAAGGTAACGCTGCCACCATCACAAAAAGTCACTGCACCGTTAGCAGTGATTGTTGGTTTCACAGGGATTACTGGAAATAATTGCAAGGTAACGCCCGCTTGCGAATCATCAGAAACGCAACCAACTAAGTTTGTTAAAGACACGGTATAAACGTAAGTTCCTCCTACACTAACGTCCGTACCTACTACATTAAGCGTATTTGTGGTTGAACCCGTTACGGCAACACCACCCCGTTTCCATGTATAAGTTGTTCCTCCACTTGTTGCTGTTAAAGTTTTAGCATCTGAACCACAGATTATATTTGGCGTAAAAGAAGCTGGCGTAATGGTTGGCGTAGCAGGTTTTGGCGATACCTTCAGTGTATAAGGGGCAGATTCTGAAGATACGCATCCCGCAGCATTTTGATTAGATACTGTATAATTATAAGTACCTGGTGCTGACACATCAGTACCTGTAACTGTAATCGTGTTGGTTGACCCCGTAATTACAGTTGCAGAGCGTTTCCATACATAAGAAGTTCCTCCCGAAGAAGCCGTTAGTGTTTGGGTTGATGTTCCACAAATTGGTGTGGTAATAACTGGAGTCGTGATGGTTGGTGTCGCAATGGCTGGCGATAATGTTAAAGATACGCCCGTTGAAGAAAAAATAAGTGGACAACCCGCAGAATTTGCTATGGCTGCGGTATATGAGAAAGTGCCTATTGCATCAGTTCCTGTAACCACAATGCTACTACTTGTATTTGCCAGGGTTGTTGTTCCTCTTTTCCAAACATAAGAGGCTCCTCCACCACTGGCTGATAAAGTTTGCGTTGATGAACCACAAATTAATGTAGTGGCATCCGCTGCTGAAACAGTAGGCGTTGCCAATGTAGGAGACATACTCAACACCACTGCATTACTCGTGACTATGCACGCTGTAATGGCATTAGTAGTACTAACAGTATAACTATAACTTCCAGGCGAACTTACATCATTCCCTGTGGCTGTAATTGAGTTTGTTGAACTTGAAATAACTGCCCCATCCCTTTTCCAAGTATAGTTTGCGGCTGTGGATGAAGTTAGAACTTGGGGTGTTGCTCCACAAATTGGTGTTGCAACGGTTGCAGGAGTAATGGTTGGAGTGGTTGGCACAATGCCAGTTGTAATAGTATAAGCCGCAGTTGTCGTAGTAATTCCTGCTTTCACATAAACTACCTGATAAGTCCCACTTGCTTGGGTTATAGTGGACGTTACAGCAATTATTACGCTTGGATTAGCTGTGTTTTTCCAACTATATGATGTAATTCCAGTATTCGACGAAAGTCCTAATGTAGCTGTTCCTGTTCCTGTACAATTATAACTAAGAGGCACAATAGTTTGCGACCATGAGAAATGCGTAGTCAATAATATTACGCAAAAAAGTAAAATTAATTTTTGGGAGATATTCTTCATAATCAGGGTATGCTAAGGATATTGGCGGGTTTTATTTGTTTCAAAAAATCTTAATTTATATCTATAGTTTTTATTTATTGTATATACAAACAAAGCATCTTTTATCTGTACGACGCATTAACTATTTAACGTTCAAAAACACAAGGCATTGCCTTGTTTATATAAGAAAATATCTATAATTCATCATCCATTGCCTCCGTTGCAACAATCGGCTGGGCATCTTGCAAAGTTTTCCACAATAAATCTTTCAATTCAATTAATCCTTGTTCGAGGATTGAAGAGATAAAAATGTGGGATATTCCTTCGGGAATTGCTGAATGAACACGCTCACGGTCTTCATCGGTTTGCACTAAATCCATCTTTGAAATACACAAAATACGCTCTTTATCTAACAATGCAGGATTATATAACTTCAATTCATTCAGTAAAATCTGGTATTCATTTTCAATATTTTCAGCATTGGCAGGCACTAAAAATAAGAGGATTGAATTTCTTTCAATATGCCGTAAGAATCTGGTTCCTAAGCCTTTACCTTCCGCTGCCCCTTCAATAATCCCAGGAATATCCGCCATAATAAACGACGTGAATCCACGGTAGGAAACCACGCCCAAATTTGGCACAATCGTAGTAAATGGATAATCAGCAATTTCAGGTTTGGCGGCTGACATCACAGAAAGCAACGTTGATTTACCCGCATTTGGGAAACCCACTAAACCCACATCTGCCAACACTTTCAATTCCAAAATCACCCACATATCCTGCCCTTCTTCGCCTGGTTGAGCATAATGTGGCGATTGATTAGTTGAGGTTTTGAAGTTATAATTACCCAAACCACCCCGACCACCGTTCAACAAAATCACCTCTTGGTCTTGTTTGGTGATTTCAGCAAGAATCTCGCCAGTTTCAGGGTCACGAGCAATGGTTCCCAACGGCACTTCAATCACAGCATCTTCTCCCTGCAAACCCGAACGTCGTTGACCTTCGCCACCTTTGCCTTCTTTGGCAAAAATGTGTTTTTTATATTTCAAGTGTAAAAGCGTCCAGTGCTGAGAATTTCCTCGCAAAATCACGTGTCCACCACGTCCACCGTCACCCCCATCGGGTCCACCTTTTGGCACGTGCTTTTCACGGCGAAAATGGCTCGAACCACTCCCACCATGCCCCGAACGAGTATTTATTTTAACGTAATCTATGAAATTTGAAGTCATTTTTTTTGTTTGATGTTCGGTTTTCGATATTCGATGTTCGGTTGTATCATTAGTAACGTTCCGAACATCGAAAATCGAAAACCATACATCGAAAATTAAAGCGAATCTATCGCCGTGCAAACGTTGGTAAAAATTTCCTCAATATTGCCAATGCCGTTTACTTTTGAAACCTTGTTTTGGGCTTCGTAATAAGGTAAAACGTGAATGGTTTTTGAGAAATATTCGTCTATTCTTGTTAATAATTTATCGGCACCATCATCGGCACGTCCAGATATTTTCTGACGTTCGGCGATGCGGTATTTGATTTCTTCTTGGGTTACATCTAATTGGATAACGCCATTTATTTTCTCATTTTTCCCTGCCAAAAACGCATCCAGAGCCTCCG
Source organism: Arcicella sp. (assembly GCA_025354645.1). Classification (GTDB taxonomy): domain Bacteria; phylum Bacteroidota; class Bacteroidia; order Cytophagales; family Spirosomataceae; genus Arcicella. The sequence goes on from JANXML010000151.1 coordinate 11,842, forward strand.
CCTGAGCCACGGTGCGAGGAAAACCATCAAAAATAAAGCCTTTTGCCTGTGGATTTCTTTGTACTTCCTCTTCCAACATTTCAATCGTGATAGAATCTGGCACTAACATTCCATCCGCCATAATCTGCTTCACCCGCTTGCCCAAATCCGTATCATTTGAGATGTGCATACGGAACATATCGCCCGTTGAGATATGAGAAAGTTTATATTTTTCAATCAATTTTGCAGATTGCGTTCCTTTACCTGCCCCAGGAGGTCCAAACAAGACGAGATTTAACATTCGTTTTATTAATTGTTTAAATGATTATCATTGAGAACCACAAAGTTACGATAAGC
>JANXML010000199.1 GCA_025354645.1 Arcicella sp.
TTCGATACTATTACATTCATTTCTCGAAGTGCCACCGTGCGACGGTCGCTTCGAGCTACGGTAGTATTCTACGACTTTTTTATGTTTAAATAACCTTTTATGACAGTAAACGTAGTTATCGCCAAAAAGAACAAAATCACATAATGAACGTAATTAATAATCCAAGGGAATTGAACGCCAAAATAATAACCTCCACCCACTAATAAACCAACCCAAAGAGCTGCCCCAGTAACATTTAGGAACAAATATTTAGGATAATTCATCTTACTAATTCCTGCCAAAATGGGTGCAAAGGTACGAATATAAGGCAAAAAGCGGCTAATTATTAAGGCTCGGTTACCATATTTTTCAAAGAATTCTTCCGTTGATTGTATGTGTTTTTTCTTGAAATACCACTTATCAGGGCGGTTTTCGAGGGTACTTCCAAAAAATCTACCAAACAAAAAACCCGTTAATGAACCCAACACTGCCGCCAAGAAAAGATATAATAAAACCGTAAAAATAGTTGCTTTCAAAAAACCCGTTCCCACGAATATACCTGTGAGAAAAAGCAAATAATCTCCTGGTAAAAAGAAGGCAAAGAACAATCCATTTTCAGCAAAAACTACGAATGTCACTGCCCAGAGTCCCAAGCCTATAATTTCCTTAGAATCAGAGAGGTATTTTATGATTTCGGATATTTCCATTGTTGAGGTTTTATTTCTTCAAAATTATTGATGAGATTTGCCGTTGTGGGGTGTTTTCACCCGCAACATAAGCGACAGCAAGTGTCAAATTATCATAGTTCTCATTTATATTGTTTGAGCGAATTGCTGTCGCCCGTGTCGTTGGAGAAAACTCCAACAACGGCAGAAAAGATAAATTTAACATAAAAGGTTTTTCTGAAATATATGGATTAGAAATATTTGATACGAACCATGATTACTCGTTCTTTATTATATCAACTAAAGATTAAAACAACGCAATATTATGTCTAATAAGAAAAGAGAACAGCCAAAATTAGTCTTCAAAACTGCCGAAGAAGCTACTGCTTACAAAAGACAACAACTATTCGATATCGTCCCTTTGGAAAAACTTAAAGAGATATTATCGAACAGATAGCTCCTACTTTCTCTCATAAACAATTTTTCCATCAAAAATAGTCATTAACACCTTCACATTTTGTATTTTTTCTGGTTTGATGGTCAAAATATCGTCTGAAAGAACCACCATATCCGCCAATTTCCCAGGTTCAATCGAGCCTTTTTCTTTCTCTTCAAAAGCTGCATAAGCATTATTTATCGTATAGCCCTTGATGGCATCGGCAACGCCAACTTTCTGTTTCGGAATCCAGCCCATCGGATTTCCACCGTCCACGGTCTGGCGAGTTACTGCCGCATAAATTCCCAAAATAGCGTTCAGCGGGGCAACAGACCAATCTGAACCCATGCAAAGTTTAATGCCCGCATCCAAAAACGATTTGTAGGGGTGCGTGTAATCTATGCGTGTACCGATGCGTTTTGCCGCCCACACGCCATCATCAATACAATGATAAGGTTGTACGGAAGCAATCACACCCAATTTAGCAAACAACGGAATATCCTCAAACCGCACGTGTTGGGCGTGTTCTATTCTGAAACGTCTGTCCCATTTTGGATTCGTTTTTGTGATGTTTTCAAACAATTTCAACATCAAATAATTAGCCGAATCACCAATGGCATGGATGGATAATTGCAAGTGATTTTTATCGGCATCAGTTGCCCATTTAGTTAGGTTTCCGTTGATGATAATGTCGCTGGCAAGCCCTTTTGTATTCGGGTTTTGGTCGTAGGGTTTGAACATCAAAGCCGTGCTACTTCCCAATGAACCATCGGCATAAGCCTTCAACGAACCCAACTTGATTTTGTTTGAGCCAAACCCAACTTGAATTCCCGCATTGACCAAATTTTGGTAAGAATCTATCGGTAAACGAGTATAAAAACGGCAAGTCAATTTATCTTCTTTTTCAAGGGTTTGGTAGGCAATCAAATCGGGTTGAAATGTTATATCTTGAACGGAAGTAATGCCATTTTCACGAGCTTCTTGCAAGGCACGTTGGACGTATTTAATTTTTTGTTCGGGTGAAATATTTGGTATTATGTTGTAAATCAAGGACATAGCTGCATCTTTCAAAACGCCCGTGGGTTCGCCAGTTTTGGCATCTTTCACAATTTCACCGCCATCGGGCGATTTTGTGTCTTTCGTAATACCCGCCAACGCCAAGGCTTTTGAGTTTGCCAAAGCCATGTGTCAATCAAAACGGTCGATGAAAACGGGAGAATCTTTCGTAATGTCATCAATCATTTCTTTGGTCGGTAAATCCTTCACTTCCCAAGATTCATGATCCCAATTTCCCGATTTTATCCACTCGCTTTTGTGCGAATCGGCGTATTTTTTTAAGATAGTTTTAAACTCAATTGTTGATTTTGCACTTCGTAAATCTATACCCGAAAGATACATTCCACCATCGGCAAAATGCGTATGATTATCAATAAAACCTGGCAACATTAATTTACCTTCCAAATTGACCATTTTCGTTCGACTATCCGACCAAGCGGCACGGGCTTCGGGCGTTGAACCTACGAACAAAATACGTCCATTTTCAACCACAACGGCTTCGGCAATCGAACTACGGGCATCTACGGTATAGATTTTACCGTTATAAAAACAGATTTTTTGAGCTTTGAGTGATATGCTTTGAGTTATGATTAACGTGCAAAGAATTAGTAGTTGTTTTTTCATGAATTTTGAAAAGGTAATATTTTGATTTTAATATTAAGTTGCGAATTTCAACTTCCCGAAAGTTAAAAAACTTTCGGGAAGTTTGGAGAATAAATACTGGAATAGTAATTTGAAGATTAGTAAATTTACGGAAAATAAATACAACTCAATGAAAAAAATAGTTGCCATCATCTTAGTAATCGTCCTGCTTTTTGGCGGATTAATTTCAACGGGACTTTTGAATTTTTCTAAGAATTTAACTGAGTCCATTACAGCAAATTCTACGGATAATTCAACTGTGGCTGAACCTCCATTCAAAAAAGAAGGGGAATTAACATTCATGAAAAATCAAGGTAAACTGACCATAGAAATTGCCGATAATGAGGCAGAAACCACACAGGGGCTTATGTATAGGCGAACCATGCCCGATAGTTGCGGAATGATTTTTATCATGAATACCTACGAACCTCAAAAATTTTGGATGAAAAATACCTACATCCCATTGGACATTGTTTACTTAGACGAATCAAAGAAAATTGTTACTATTCAAGCCAACACAACTCCCTTTTCTGAGGCGGGAGTTGAATCTTATGAAAAAGCGAAATTTGTCTTGGAAGTGAATGCTGGATATTGCAAAAGGAAGGGAATTGAGAAGGGCGATTTGGTGAAATGGTAAAATAACGAAATTATGATAAGAGTTCCTTCCCTCATACACGCTGGTGAGTTTCAATCCTTGAAAATTCAGGATATGACTTTTGTGGCGTACCGAAATCAAGACCCACCGCTCAAAAATGAGGTTTTCTTTGAAGAACACGCCGTTATTTTTGTGTTGGAAGGAGAGAAAAAATTTGTTTCTGCCACCCAAACCATTCACGTCAGAAAAGGAAATATCGTCTTTATTCGTCGAGGATATTACGTGATGCAGGAAACAATTGATACGAATTATAGGAGCTTAGTTTTCTTTTTTAATGAGAAATTATTGAAGGAATTTGTGGGACAACATTTGGAATTATTTGAAAATACTTTACTCAGGAATGAAGAATATTCAACACTTTTAGTCTTCGAAATTACCGAAAGTCTCAACAAATTCACCGAATCAATTTTCCCTTATTTTACCCTTGAAACGCAATATTTGAATCATTTTTTACGGTTAAAATTACAAGAGTTATTGCTCCATATTCTCGAAATTGATGTTTCTGGACAGTTCAAAAGCATTTTATTTAGTCTTTATAAAGGTGAAAAAATTGATTTGGAATATTTAATGCAATCCTACTATTTGAAACTGCTTTCGTTGGATGAATTATCAAGGCTTTCAGGTAGAAGTTTGTCTGGTTTCAAGCGAGATTTTCAAGAACAATTCAATACTTCGCCCGCTCTTTGGATTAAAAATAAGCGACTTGAATATGCAGGTTTACAATTAGAAAATACGGATAAAAACGTCTCAGAAATTAGCATGGAAATTGGCTATGAAAGTGTTTCTCATTTTATCAAGGCTTTTAAAAAGAAATTTGGAAAAACGCCTGGGTTGTCGGTACACGGTGAACGGAACACGATGAACGGCTTACGGGAAACAGTAAATAAGTGAACAAAGTGCGTTGAATTTTTGGTTATATTTGCAGTTGAAATAACCGTGTACCGTTCACCGTGTATCGTTTTCCGTTCACCTTTTACCGTGAACCATTCCCCGTGTACCGTTCACCTTTTACCGTTTACCGATACCCATGATTGCAACCCAAAACTTAACATTTGCTTATTCATCCGATAAGCGTTTTGACTTTCCAAACTTCTCCTGTAATGATCGTGAGACGATGCTTATTTTGGGTAAGTCGGGTAAAGGGAAAACCACTTTCTTGCATCTGATGGCACTTTTATTGAAACCTACGGGTGGAAATATTCAAATAAATAATCAAGAAATTAGTCAATTATCCGTTAGTCAAGCAGCAGATTTTAGGGCAAAAAACGTAGGGATTATTTACCAAAAGCCCCATTTTGTGCATTCACTTTCGGTGATGGATAATTTGTTATTGACCAATTATTTAGCGGGTAAAAATCAAGCAAAACAAATGGCTCAACAGTTGGCTGAAAGTTTAGGTTTTGCCGAACATTTATCCAAAAAAACAACCCAACTTTCGCAAGGTGAACAACAACGAGTCAGCATTGCCAGAGCATTGATGAACAAGCCGTCGGTGATTTTGGCGGATGAACCCACATCAAGTTTGGATGATGATAACTGCTTGAAAGTGATTGACTTACTAAAAAAACAAATTCAAGAAATCGGAGCAAGTTT
>JANXML010000219.1 GCA_025354645.1 Arcicella sp.
TTAGCCTATAAATTGATTGCCTGCCGCAGAGGTGAGCAAGACGATTGTAAGTTGAGAGGGCAAGCGATTGCGGGTTTTGTGCAACCCAACGAGGTGGCTTCTGCCCCGAGTTCCTTTACCATTGACCCTCGCACGGGCGATTTAGTGTGGAACGTTCCCCAAGAAATGGGCTTGTACAACTGTGCCTTCACGGTGGAAGAATGGCGGAATGGAGTGCTCATTTCCATCACCGTGCGGGATATGCAGATTGAGGTCAAAGATGCCGACAACGCCGCTCCCAAAATAAAAGTACCCGACGACATTTGTGTCGAAGCGGGAACGGTTATTGACCAACTCATCACGGCTACCGATACCCCCGCCAAACAAGGACGATTGGATAACATGACTTTGCTCTCGACGGGAGCGGTCTATAAACTCCCCGATGGCACCACGTTCATTTCTCCTGATTATGCCACGTTTAACCAGACTGCTCCCGCTCCTTCTTCCCCCGCTTCGGGCAGATTCTTGTGGAAAACCAGTTGTACTCATATCAGGCAAGAACCCTACGATGTACTCTTTAAAGTCCAGGATTTACCCGCTTCTAAATCCATTCCGAGTTTGGTCGATAGTAAAAATTGGCGGATAAAAATCATTGCTCCTCGCATTAAAAACCTCAGAACGGTACTCGATGCGGGCAACCGAACAGTGACGTTAAATTGGGATTCCTATGCCTGTCAGAATGCGGGAGCCGTTATTATTATTTATAGAAGGATTGGTTGTAGTGCCATTCCCACGCCTGCTTGTACCATTGGCATTCCTGCCAATGCGGGGTACGTGGAAGTGGGTAGAGTCCCCGTGAGTGCTATCACTTTTACGGATAAAAACCTGAAAAGAAATACGGATTACAGTTACAGAACGGTGGTGTTTTTTACCAACGGGGGCAATTCAACCACCAGCGTTACTTCCGACCAAGCCTGTGCCAATTTGCCTTATCAAGGTCCCCTCATTACCAATGTGACGGTCGATAAAACCAATGCTACCTCGGGAGAAATCACGGTTCGATGGATTCGTCCCGTTGCTTTGGATAAAGTCCAGTACAAAGGACCCTATCAGTATCGTTTGTTCAGAGCTACGGGGCAAACGGGAACTACGGGGTTCACCCAAGTTTCACCCAACATTGATACCGATTTATCGGCGGGTAAGTTGGATACGCTTTTCACGGACAAAGCCTTGAATACACTCGATAATAGTTATCGTTATCGCTTGGTTTTTTATTACACCAATACCTCAGGGCTATCCGCTTTGGATACCACCGAAAGTGCCAGTAGTGTTCGTTTGGCGGCAACGGGTGACATTAAAGTAGTTAATTTATCGTGGCAAGCTACCGTGCCGTGGAATAACCAGAATCAAACGCATCGAGTGTATCGTGAAACCAAACAGGGGTCGGGTGTCTTCAATCGCATTGCCGATGTGGCTGTGTCGAGTCAATTTGGTTATCAAGACTCAGGGGCGGATACTTACCCTACCGATGGGTTAGCGATTGCTAAAATGAACCCTGATTCGTCGTATTGCTATAAAGTGGAAACTGTCGGAACCTACGGCGACCCTAAAATTTTGCCGAGTTTATTGTATAATTTCTCGCAGATTATTTGTGCCACGCCCAAGAGTGAAATTGTGCCTTGTCCGCCTGTTTTGTTGATTGATGCCTTGGATTGTAATCAATTCAACAAAGACGAATCCAATTGTAATGAATCGTCTTTCAATAATAAACTTACCTGGTCAACGCCCGACAAAAACACTGCGGGGGCGGAATGTGACAAGGAAATTGTGAAATATAGTATTTTCTATTCGCCCAAACAAGACGGGGAGTTCACAAAAATTGGGGAGGTTACTTCGCCCAAACCACCCGCCACAATGTTTACGCATACCAAAGCGGATTCTTACCTTGGGTGTTATTACGTGACGGCGACCAATCGTTTTGGAACCGAGAGTGCCAAAAGCAATGTGGTGTGTAAGGATAATTGTACCAGTTTCAGTTTGCCCAATATCTTTACCCCAAATGGGGATGGCAAAAATGACACGTTCCAAGCCTTGAAGTGTCCACGATTTGTGCAGTCAGTGATGTTTACGGTCTATAATCGGACGGGACAAAAAGTGTATGAATATGCAGGACCAAAATTGGAATGGAATGGCAATGATAATGCTGGAAATCCACTGCCCGCTGGGTCGTACTTCTATATTTGTGAAGTCAAATTCCT
>JANXML010000237.1 GCA_025354645.1 Arcicella sp.
GTACCGACCAAGCCCGCTTCAATGTCACGTCAAGCCCACACTCTCACAGAAAAAGATATTAGTCCTTATGCTGAAAATCGGGAGGAATTAATGGCTCAATTGAAAACGTATAAAACTGCATTATTCGCTCCTCCGAGTAAAGAAGGAACCGTGATTTTGCCAGGATATGATGGTGGTCCAGAATGGGGTGGAGCAGCCGTGGATAAAGACGGAATCATGTATGTAAATTGCAATGAAATGGTGTGGATTTTAAAGATGAAAGAAACACCCAAACAAGACGCACTCGTCAGTTTGCCTTTGGGTGAAAAGGTTTATACAACCACTTGCACGGTTTGTCACGGGAACGATAAAAAAGGAAATGCCAAAAGTGGCTATCCATCTTTGGTGGACATTGGCACGAAACGAGATAAGGCTTATGTAACCCAAATTGTTACTAACGGCAAGGGAATGATGCCAGGTTTCACGACCTTAAATGCCAATGAAAAGCAAGCCTTAATCAGTTTTTTATTCGGTGAAGAAAAGAAAGAAGTAGGAGGTGAAACAAAATCTTCAATGCCTTATTTGCCTTTCAAAAGTACAGGATACAACAAATTCTTGGATAGTAAAGGCTTACCCGCCATCACTCCACCGTGGGGAACACTCAATGCTATTGATTTGAATACAGGTGAATTTCTCTGGAAAGTACCCTTTGGTGAAGAAGAATCTTTAAAGGTAAAAGGCATTGACAACACAGGGACAGAAAATTATGGAGGTGCGGTTGTAACGGCATGTGGACTCTTGTTTATTGCGGCTACGAAGGACGGAAAATTCAGGGTTTACGATAAAAAAACGGGTAAAATTCTGTGGGAAACCACGCTTCCCGCCGCAGGATTTGCTACGCCTTCAACTTATCAAATTAATGGAAAACAATATGTTGTGATTGCGTGTGGCGGCACAAAATTAGGAACTAAAAAGGGAAATCAATACGTGGCTTTTGCTTTGCCGTAGCGTGTTAAAGTTTAAAATTATTACTCATAATCTTAGCCGAAGACAACGCCAAAGGAATCCCTCCGCCTGGATGAACGCTACCGCCTACGAAATAGAGATTTTTAATTTTGGATGAGAAGTTGGCGTGTCTCAAAAACGCTGCAAAACGATTATTAGACGAATTTCCGTACAACGCCCCTTGTGCAGAGGACGTTTTGGATTCAATGGTTCGGGGGTCCAGAATCTCCTCACATTCAATCAGTTCTGCAATATTTTCTCCTAAAATTCTGCTGATTTTTTTCAGTACGTTTTCTTTAGTTTGGGCGATGATTTCATCCCAGTTTTGCCCTTCGTTGGCAGGAGCATTTATCAATACAAACCAATTTTCACAACTTTCGGGAGCGTCATCAGGCTTATGTTTTGAGGTAATATTGATGTAAACTGTTGGGTCGTGGAAAATTGTTTTCTTCTCAAACATCGTCTTGAATTCTTCTTGATAATTGTCACTAAACAGAATATTATGCAAGTCTAATTCGGGAAACTGCTTTTTAATTCCCCAATAAAAAATAACTCCAGAGCTTGATTTAGGCTGATTTAAAAGAAAATTAGGATGTTTTTCGTTAGGAAGTAATTTTCTATAAGTATGGGATACATCCATGTTGGAAACTACATAATCGAACGCTTCGCTGTAGCTCGAAGTGGCACTTCGAGAGTCTGAGTCCAATTGTAAGTCACTTCTCGAGGTGCTATCGGGCGACGCTTCGCTTCGAGCTACGGAAGTTACGCCAATTATTTTCCCATCTTCCACAACAATTTCCTCAACCTTCGTCTCAAAATAAAACTTAACGCTCAAACTTTCCGCCAATTTCACCAACGAATCAGTAATGGAAACCATACCTTTTTTTGGGAAATAAGCTCCAAGATTGTACTCCAAATGTGGAATGATGTTAAGCGTAGCAGGAGTTTTGTAAGGGTCAGAACCATTATAAGTGGCATAACGATTGAAAAGCTGTACAATTTTAGGATTCTTGAAAAGCTTTTTATTCGCCTCATTCATCGTTCCAAAAATGCCCAATTTAGGAAGATTCAAATAACCTTTTAGAGCTTTCGCTGATGTCCAAGTGGATAATTTATGCAGAGAATCTTGCAGAAAGAGTCCGTCTAAAACCTCATATTTAAAGGCAGAATCTTTTAAAAATTTAATAATTTTTTCAGCTGGTTCATCTGTGATTTTTTCGACTTCCTCAGCAAATTTTTGAGGTTCTGAATATGCAGTTAAACGGGTTTTATCTTCCCAAAAATAACGACAAACTTCGGTTAAATGTTTGTACTCAAAGGAATCAGAAGGGTTTTTACCCGTTAATTCAAAAAGCTCCGTTACTAAATTTGGCAGGGTAAACAGAGAAGGTCCAGCATCAAAACGGTAGCCTTTCAATTCAAAACTACTCAATTTTCCACCTGCATAAGCATTAGCTTCAAATACCGAAACATCCAAACCTTTATGAGCTAAACGAATGGCAGAAGCTATACCCGCTATACCTGCCCCAATGACGGCAACTTTTTTCATGATTTTTTAAGTAAAACAGGTTTCTAACCTGTTCGTGATTCGACAAATAGTTTAAAAACCTGTTCGTGATTCGACAAACAGGTTAGAAACCTGTTCTACTCAATAAAATAACCATTCCAAAGCCTTCGGGAATTCTTTACCCCATTGAATTTCGTTGTGTTTGCCTTCTGGTTCGAGCGAAAGATTAATTACTGTTTTTTTAACTCCCTGACGTTCAAGGGTTTGTTTCAGTTTTTCAACGTTTGGAATCATCAAAGTACTTTCCTTTCCGCCCGCATATACATAAATACGTGAGGGCAGATGCGAAAGAAAATCAATGGCATCAAAATAAATATTGGGCGAAATCCACAGCGAAGGAGAGAAAATCATCAACCGACTAAAGGATTCTGGAAACATCAAACCCGCATAAATACTGATTAGCCCACCCAAAGAACTTCCCCCAATACCCGTGAATTCTCTTTCTGGTTTTGTTCTAAAATTTTTATCAACGTAGGGCTTCAACGTTTTCGCCAAAAACTGAGCGTATTTACGACCTTGTCCTTTCCCTAACTTTGGGTTATTGTAAGGCGAATATTCCTGAAAACGCTCTTCGCCTCCGTGTGAAATGGCAACCACAATCACTTCTCCGTGTTCACGAGCCGCCAAAACGGCTAATTGTTTATCAATCTCCCAATTACCAAAATCTGAGCCATTCCCAAAAAGATTTTGGGCATCTTGGAGATAAATAACGGGATATTTTTTGGTAGAAGTTTCGTAATTATGAGGTAAAAGAATATAAACCGCCCGCTTTTTACCCAATTGAGGAATTTCAAATTCATCAGAAATCAGACGGACTTCGGGCATCAAATTTTCGGAAATATTTTCCCCGTCTAAACGCCAGTGAGGCACAAAATCACGATAAACACCTGTCTTATTTTTGGCAACACGGTTGAGCGTTCCATTGCCAAATTCATCCAATTCTACTTGATTCCAGCCTCCTTTGGTGTATTTATATTCAAAAGTTTCTGGTAATTTTATGTTATCAGGAAATTTCAGCATGTACTTTCCGTCCTCAATCTTATTCAATCTAAGATTTTCTTTATCGGGCAACCAAGCGTTAAAATTACCCGACAAATATACGGGTCGTTCATCTTCAACGGGTGTGGTCAATTCAAAATGCAAAGTATTTTTACTCATCTAAATTTGTGGTAGTTTCAGAATGCAAATTTACGAAATAATCTTTTTTGATTACCCTATTTTTCATAAAACTGTTTTCAGGGTGTAGTTTTAGGGTTAAAATACCTTTTGAACTAAAAACGCTATTGTTTGGGCGTTTGGCGGTATGTGAATTTGGGGAATATTTTGCAAATTTGTGGGGTTAAATGGTTATGAGTTCTTGTTATAAATAAACTTCAATTTATTATCTATCATTTTCACAATTAAAACATCCATTAAAATGAAAAAGAATCTACTGATTTTATTAGTTTTTGCACTTTTCGCAGAAGTGTCATGGTCACAGAGTTACAAAGTTGAATCTACCTTGGGGGGAGTTGGAAATATTGGAGATAAAGTAACTACGGATAAGTACCCGTTTGAAAATAGTTTATGTTATTTTTATTAACTTCGTTCCATGGGACGAGTCAATACTCCAATATTAAGCGAATCGGCTAAATTAGCCTTAGAACATGACTTCAAAACAAGTCAGATTCATAGTTATCGAA
>JANXML010000239.1 GCA_025354645.1 Arcicella sp.
TAAAAAAGGGTTGCAAAATTAATTTTGCAACCCTTTTTCTTAATCAATTTTTTCTCGTTTCCCTCTTCTTCCTTTTCCACTAACAATTGATTTAACGTCCTCAGTTGTTTCGGCTATACTATCCATTAATGAAGGTACAAAACCTTTTGCCATGCGTTTTTTCTCAAACTGTAGCCTATCATGGTCGGGTTCACCCAACACATAAGCGAATGGTTTAAGTGCTGGGACAGAGTCAAAAACTACTTTTAAAATGGCAATAGTGGGTAATGATAAAGCCATTCCTGCCAATCCCCAAAGGGCAGAACCTAATAATAAAGCCACGATGGCAATTAAACCATTGATGCTTACTTTTGAGCCGACAATTTGAGGTGTAATAAAATTGCCTTCTAAGAATTGTACAAAAATGAACACTCCCGCAACGCCTACTGCATACATGGGGGAATCCTTGGTAATGAGAGCGATAATGATGGGTAAAATTGAGCCAATCAATATACCAATAAATGGAATTACTAATAATGCAGCTGCTAAAAATCCGAAAAATACAGCGTAATCAATGCCCAAAGCCAATAATCCGATTGTATTGAGTGTTCCAACAATTAAAGTTACTGTTACTAAACCTGTTAAATAACTATGAACAACTTCATAGATTTTTGTGAGCACTGCATCCACTCTTCTTCTACTGATATTATTGAAAAGTTTATAAAAAAACATTTTGAAAAAATCTCGGTAGTAAAGGAAAAAGAACATATAAATCGGAATCAATGAAAGATTTCCCAGCAAATTTCCCGTTGTTGCGAGTGCCGTAGAAAAAAGCGTTCCTCCCGAACTCAACATTCCTGTTCCATATTTTCTCAACTGAGCAATTTGAGCTTTCCGCTCAACGTGAAAAGTACTTTCTCCCCAACGCTGAATCTGATTAAACCAATTCATAATTTTGGCTTGTAATTGCGGAATCATTTCGCCAAAATTAGAAACTTGAGTGGAAGCCAACCAAATGATTCCAACTGCAACAGCGGTGAATAAAATCAAAGTTATGGTTACAGCCCAGACACGACCTAAACCTTTGTTCTCTAACCAGTTAGCAACAGGAAAAATTGCCATTGAAAGTATAATGGCAATTAGTACTGGAACCAGAATGTCCTGCAGAACAACCAGCCAATATACCAAAATGGTAACTGAAATGAGAGCAAATGCAAACTTTGCAATAAAAGGAAGTTTATAGTCCATAAAGAGTTAGGGTATGTTTAGATTAGAGAGGTAGCAAATTTCAATAAAATGGTTCCAAAATACCGATAATTTTTGTTCAAAATAATCATGCCATCGTTACTAAAAATTATCAATTCCAACGACCTAATGGGTGAGAAATTGTACCATTTATTGTTATTAATGAAATCGTTTTAGAGGCTAAATCTCCAATCAATAACAAATCTGTATCTGACTGATAGCCAAGTTCTTTCGTTTTATTTTTTGCTTTTTCAATTAAAGCTGTTGGCACATTTGTAGTCAAATTTAAACAGGAACAAGGTTTATCTTTTTTGAATTTATTTAGTTCAATCAACAGTTCTTTTGTGTCGTTAGCTTTGTCTTCTTTCCCCCAATTAATCATTTTATTCATCCATGAATTATATTGATGACGATAGGGTTCAAATTCGAAAATTAAGTCAGGATATTTTCTTAACATTTCTGCCCCATTTTTGAATTGTTGAATATGACCTGGATCCAAAAATCCTACAAAATTTCCTCCCCAAGTCATGCCATATTGTGCTGTGAGGTTATTAAGAGGATTATAATGGGATAAATTATTGGATATTTTATTGTTTCTCATCACAGCAAAATCAGCGGCAAAACCAAAATTATGCATCGAAATTGGTGAAGCAGTTTTATTCGTACTTAAATATCTTTGTTGATTTGCCATTGATCGTAAATCAGAAATAATTCTGACTGAACCATTCAAATCTTTCATTACTTGATGAATTGAATCACGTTTTGAGAGAAAATTCGTTCGTTCATCATACAACAATTTCTCCCAACGATTGTATAAATATCGTGGTTGAGATGCTAATGCCCAAAGGTATTCTTGCTCTTGCCAAGACAATGAAATTGCTTCATTAGGCAACTGAATATTCGGAAAAATCAACGCTTGTGGGCGTTCTTGATTTTGTGCTGTTACTCCTCCTATTTTCAAGTTTCCTTGTGAGTCGGAAATGACTACGAAAACCTTTTGTGGCAAAAGGTTTTGTTTTAGTAAAGTATCTTTCAAATAAAAACTTTGTGCAACCTCAATGACACTTAAATTACTGATTTTCAGCGTAGTATCGCAAGAATAGTCTTGCCAATTAGACTCTTTACTTAATAATTTACCAGTCTTTTCAATAAAACTGCAAGCAAAAAGCGTGAGGCAAGTAAAGGTTATTTTAGCAAAATGTTTCAATAGTAAATTTGTTAAAAACATTGATTTTTAGGGGTTAGTCGTGTTGGGTGTTAGCATTTAAAATTCTAAAAATAAATGATTAAAATATCACATTCATAAAATCTAAAATAACAAAAATTATTGAAATTTAAGACATGGTAATGAAAATAGATTTTTCTATGTTGGGATTACTCAAAGTATTGCAGAAAAAAAGGAGAATCATAGCGTTTCAAAAGCAATTTTCTGTCTAACTCGATGTCATATAGTTTTGAAAATATAACCTCTAAAAATCACTTGAACTTCTCTCGCTGTGCCAAATATAGCCCCACAATAACGAGCGATGTTCCAATATATGTATATAAAGTTATGGGTTCTTGGAGTAAAAATGAAGCATAAATAAATCCAAAAATTGGGCATAAAAACAGCCAAAGAGATGCTTTTATGGGGTCTTTTTTGAGTAAATATAGCCATAATTGAACGGCACCGATTGAGACTGGAATTACTAACCAAAAAATAGAACCCCAGAATCTTAAATCATACGTATTATTTGTCCAATCGGTGAAAAATAAGGTCATTGGTACTAATAATATTCCACCTAAAAGCACTTGCCAACCGTTAATTACTAATAAAGGTAAATCCCATTTTTGTCCAGCATAATAAACCGTTCCAACTGAGTACGAAATCATGGAGATGGATAGCATAATTAGTCCTTCTACGTCGGCAAAACTATTTTTCAATAATGGATAAGTGGCAATGCCAACGCCAGTAATCCCTAAAATTAGACCTAAAATTTCTGTTTTTTTTACGGAACGACCTAACCAAAAAGCGGATAAAATACTGATTATCAAAGGATTAGTTGCCGAAGCAAGACTTCCAATACCAGCCGAAACATGTTTGATGGCAATGACAAAAAAACCTAAATAAATGGTAACGTTCAAGACTCCATAAATTACTAATTGTTTCCATTCAACTCCTTTTGGTAAACGATTTTTTTGAAATAAATAGGAATATCCTAACATCAAAAACCCAGCAATAAAGAAACGAAAATTACCAATTACCAAAGGTTGAGCCGATTGAATTCCAATTTTTGTTGCCGAGGAAGCTGATGCCCAAAGCATAGCGAAAAGTATTCCAGTAAGTAGATTTTTTATCATAATTTTTGAGCGGCTTCAAGATCTAACATCACTATGCTGTGTTCTAATTTTTGAAAAATGCTGGCTGGAAAACTTTCTGTAATTTTTTCTGTTAAAGCTACATTTATAACAGCAACTTTACGTAATCCATTAGCCATTAAAATGGGTAATTTCGCTTCTTGTAAATGAGCTAAACCCAGCGTTATTCCTTGCGTTAAAACAGTGTCTTTCGTAAAATATTTTTGCCCAACAGATTTTGTAATTTCCTCTAAATCAGATACATGGGCGTAAATACCAAAAGGCGTATTGGGTTCATTCAAGGCAATGTGTCCGTTCATGCCAACGCCCACGAGCATAACATCTAAGCCACCTTTTGAAGCAATAAATTCGTTGATTTCTTGACATTCTAATGCTAAATTTTGGGCTTTTGCATCGAAATATTTAATGCGTTCAGCGGGAATATTTAACGGAATAAGAAGATTTTGATAAATGCCATATTTACAAGAACCTTCATCGTTTTCATTCATTCCCACCCATTCATCAAGCCCAACGAAAGTACATTTTTCAAACAATTTTTGGTCTGATTTAGCT
Source organism: Arcicella sp. (assembly GCA_025354645.1). Classification (GTDB taxonomy): domain Bacteria; phylum Bacteroidota; class Bacteroidia; order Cytophagales; family Spirosomataceae; genus Arcicella. Next base: position 4,135 of record JANXML010000239.1, read on the forward strand.
AAGAACTGACATACACCCAAAGGGGTATCGCCTGATGCAATGCAAATTATAGCCTCTGGTTTTTGTTTTAAAACATCAATAATCAAATTAGCGGTTGCCTCGGAAAGCGTTTTGTAATCTGGAAAAGTATTTATTGTCATAATTGTATTTCTGGATTTGACATAAAAAAACCACAAGCCTAAACTCGTGGTACAATATTAGGAATCAAAAATATCATTTACTACAACTTAGGAAATTTCATTTTATAATCTACATCAACTCTTCCCTTCGTAATTTTTGCCAATTTATTTTTCAACATTCGCTTTTTCACGGGGTTCAAATGGTCGGTAAAAAGGATTCCATCCACGTGATCATACTCGTGCTGAATAATGCGAGCAGCGAGACCTTCGTATTCTTCGGTATGTTCTTTCCAGTCTTCATCAAAATACCTAATCGTCACATACTCAGGACGATACACATCCTCACGCACATCAGGAATTGATAAACAGCCTTCTTCAAAACCCCAATCGTCGCCGTCTTCTTCCAAGATTTCAGCGTTGATAAACACCTTTTTGAAGTCGATTAACGAAGGGTCAATCTCTCGTTCTTTCATGTCTTCGCCTTCATTAAAGGGACGACCGTCAACGACAAACATCCTTACATTTAGTCCAATTTGAGGGGCTGCCAAACCTACGCCTTTGGCATTATACATAGTCTCGAACATATCTTCCGAGAGCTTTTTTACGTCAAAAGATTTTTCAATATCAATGGTAACTTTTCTTAACACGGGATCTCCGTAGGCAACTATTGGGTAAATCATTCTAATTTGAAAATATATTAATTTGAAAATTGCTGGTTTCGAGGTGCAAAGTTAAGAAAAAGATTGAATAGGGCTTTTCAAATTACCAAATACCTCAATTTCTAAACTAAACAATTGATTGACGAACTCTCACCAATTTCTCTAAAAGACTCTCCAATTGATCAAGGGGTAACATATTTGCTCCGTCCGACTTGGCGATGGCGGGGTTTGGATGGGTTTCAATAAACAAACCTTCTGCCCCAACAACAATAGCAGCTTTGGCAATCGTTTCAATCATTTTTGGATTTCCGCCCGTCACGCCCGAACCCTGATTGGGGCGTTGCAACGAATGCGTACAGTCCATGACCACGGGAACGCCATGAGCTTGCATTTCTGGAATGTTTCTGTAATCAACTACTAAATCTCCGTAGCCAAACGAGTTTCCTCGATCCGTTAAAAATACTTGGGCGTTTGGGTTTTCGTGAAGGACTTTTTCTACGGCAAATTTCATCGAAATGCCCGCCATAAATTGCCCTTTTTTGATATTTACCGCTTTACCAGTTTGAGCTGCTGCCGCCAATAAATCCGTCTGACGACACAGAAAAGCAGGAATTTGTAAGACATCCACATATTTTGCTGCCATTGCTGCCTCCGCTGATTCGTGAATATCCGTGACGGTTGGGAGGTCGTAATAATTACCAACTTCCTGCAAAATCTCCAAAGCTGTAATGTCGCCGATGCCCGTAAAGGAATCCAATTTAGTACGATTTGCCTTGCGATATGAGCCTTTGAAAATGAAAGGAATCCCGAATTGATCCGTGATATTTTTGATTTTTTCAGCAATTTCAAAAGCCAAATCACGGCTTTCAATCGCACAACTTCCTGCCATGAGGAAGAAATTATTTTTGTCTGTGTTTTTTAGTTTTGGGATGTTCATTGGTTGTTAGCACGCCGATGACGCAGATGCTTCGCACCGCAGATTTTCGCAGATTTATATTTGACAATTAAATGACTTTCAAAATCAATAATTTTTATCCAATTTTTGTAACTGATAAAAAAATCTGCGTAAATCTGCGTTGCGAAGCATCTGCGTCATCAGCGTGCCATAAGTTTATATAAAATTCACCTCCACACTTAAAGAAATACTAAATTTCTCCAAAACGGAAGCCTGTATTTTTTGTGATAACGCCTTGATTTGTTCGCCCGTTCCACCGCCGTAGTTTACTAAAACTAAGGCTTGACGAGCGTGAACGCCTATTTGTCCGTCTCTAAATCCTTTCCAACCTGCTTGTTCGATGAGCCAACCTGCGGGGACTTTTACGGTAGTTTCGTTGATGAGATAATTTGGAATATTCTCAAATTTTACTTTCAACTCATCATATTGAGTTTTCGGAATCTCTGGATTTTTGAAGAAACTGCCTGAATTGCCAATTTCGGCTGGGTCGGGGAGTTTGCTTTTTCTGATACTAATGACGGCATCACTGACGGCTTTTATTGATAAATCGGTAACGTTCATTTCTGCTAACGTTTTCTGAATATCTCCGTAAGAAACTTTATAATTAGGTACTTTATTCAATTTAAAAGTGACCGAAGTAATCACATATTTTCCCTTGAATTGATGCTTAAAAACGCTTTCTCGATACCCAAAATGACAATCATTAAGTTTAAAAGTTTCGATTTCAAGAGTTTCAAGATTAAGAGCCTGTAATTCTTCAAAAATATCTTTTATTTCAACGCCATACGCTCCAATATTTTGCATGGGTGCTGCTCCAACTGTTCCAGGAATGAGTGAAAGATTTTCCATACCAGCGTATTGCTTTTCAACACAATACATCGCTAAATCATGCCAAACCTCGCCCGCTCCTGCTTGTATATACACATGAGAATCGCCTTCCGAAATCTTTTTAATGCCTTTCAAATTAATTTTTATGACTAATCCATCAAAATTTTTTGTGAGTAGAATATTACTTCCTCCACCTAAGAATAATTTATCAACCGACTGGTAATCAGAATTTTGAAGAACCGATTTGAGTTCTTCGACAGATTGAATTTCTACGAAAAAACGAGCCGTAGCTTCTAATCCGAAAGTATTGTATGGTTTTAGTGAAACGTTTTGTTGTATTTGCATTTGTAATAAATAAAGCCTCAACAAAGTTACAATTAGCAAAGGGTATTTCAAGTATTTAACAAAAATTGTATCTTTGGAAAAGTATCAGTGTAACCACATAGAAATCATAGGCTACATAGAAAAAATAGTTAAATCATTAATTTTTGAATGTTTGAAAAATAAACACTACTGAATATTATGCAAAAATATAATCCTTTTGTTTTGATGATTTTAGGGCTTTTTGCCAGTGCTTGTGCCACCACGACCGTTATAAAAGGTGGTGGAAATGGCTCGGGTACAACAACTACTTCGGGTGGTTCGACGACTACGCAATCTCCTTCAAAAAAGAATGAAAAGGTGTATGAAGAGGACTTGTCAATCTATCGCCCGAAGTTTAAATCTGCAAATGAGTCAAGCCCGCAACCTTCTGATTCACAGCCAGTTCAGGCATCTAAATTATCAATTTCAGATTCTCCATTGCATGTCAATAAGAAACTTGATGCAATTCTTGATACGATTGCCATGCGGAATAAAGCGGTGAAATTCACTAATGGATTTCGTATTCAAATTTACGTGGGAAACGACCGTAAAGCAGCTGATGATGCCAAGATTTATACGTATCAAAAATATCCAGAAATATTTCCTTATTTGAGTTATCAGCAACCCATTTATAAGGTAAAAATTGGTGATTTTCTCAACCGAATGGATGCTGAAAGGTATTATTCGGATATTAAAGATTTGTATCCTTCCGCCATGATTCTGCCTGATAAAGTGGAGATTAAGAAGGGGATTATGGTGAAGTAAAAATTAATTTGTAATGAAAAACTAAACGTTTATTTTTGAACTAAAAAAGACATAAACATGGCAACGCTCACACATCCAGAGGTTGAAACAAACCAAAGAAAATCAATGGAATCATGGCAAATTGAAAGTCAATTGGCTGAAATTGGGGTGCCTTATATTGAGGTTTCTTGGACGGATAGTTTTCTAATTTCTGAAAATTTACAGAATTATTTTGCGGAAATATTGGTAGGATATTCTTTGTTGGAATCGCAAGAAGAAAGCAAGGAAAAACCAAATTTAAAGAAGCTAAAATCCTGGCAAAATAGTAGTTTAGATATGATTCACGAACGTAGAAAATATCATCAATATAATTTTATGGAGACTCAGCAATTGTTGCTTTGGTTAATGAAAGAAAGTAAAAAAGTACAACAACTGCGAAATCATGAATTATAATATTGAATTACCTAACTCACTCAACGAAAGAATTTTTGATAAAATAAAAAGTAAATATCTTTTGGATATACGCTCGTCTGTAAATCCACAGGGTATAATTTTAGGTGGGCAGCCTGGTTCTGGAAAGTCTTTTCTGCAAAAAGAAATAGCCAAAGAATTTACCGAGGATTTTATTTTTATCAGCACCGACGACCTCCGTTTATACCACCCCGCCTATCTTGAACTTCAACAAAACACTGAAACCATACAAAATGCTACCAATTTGTAAATCCTTACGCCTCAGCTTGGACGGAGAGATTGATAAAATATTGTATTGAAAATAGATATAATCTTTAAATAACCACTATATAAATGGCAAGAACAGATTCAAGAAGTCTTTTAGAGAAATTTACTGATATTGCAACAATTGTATCAGCGTTTGGTATTGTCGTTGCTTTCGTTCAAATGTGTAGTCAAAATAAGCAGTTCAATGATTCTTTTGAACTTTCAAATAAACAGTTCCAATATCAATTAAAACAAGACTCACTACAAGAAAAAGCCGATTCCGTTAAAGATTATCGTGATTCTGTGAAGCTACAATTAACCATTAACGAATTTGAGAGAAATAAGCAGAATCAGGAAATAGAAGGCAAAAGAAATGAATCCCAGTTTGAAAAAAATATTACAACACTTCAAGAACTTGTAAAGGCTAACAGAGAGAGTAATGAGTATGTTGTGAAATCTCAAAGACCATATTTAGGGGTTGAGTTTAAGTCAATTTCAGTAGTTAATGATTCAATTATCCTTTTTGAAATCCATTTTACTAATCTCGGAATTAGAAGACCTTTTTTAAAAAGAATGACTCATATTTTCATTAACGATAGAATAAACTCTTTTCATTCAATAACAAGCAATTATAAGGGAACTCCAATTGGAAATGATAACACGAATTTCACAATAGAGGACTATAAGTACATTGGACTTTTGACAGAGAAAGAAAAAAATAAAGTCACCGTAAATTTTGTACTTGATATTGGTTATTTAGATGAATTGACAAATACTACTTTTGAGCAAAGATTTCATTATAAAATATCCAATTTGAAGCCTTTTTCTCTGGGAAATATAAATGAATCTACTTTAATAGAAAAACAAAACTTAGATCAATTTATTAAAAGCAAGAGAGATATAATTTTCAAAAAAAATACCAAAAATCTTACCCCAAATAACAAACCAAAAAATGCAAAAAATTAAAGTAGGTGTCGTAGGCACAGGGTTTATTGGACCCGCTCATATCGAAGCGTTGCGTCGTCTTCCTAATGTGGAAGTGGTGGCTCTTTGTGAAGTAAATATTGAATTGGCAACCGCCAAAGCCGCTCAGTTGGGCATCGAACGTCCTTGTACGTTTGAACAATTATTGGCGATGGAAGACGTTGTTTGTGTGCATATCTGTACGCCAAATTTTTTGCATTATTCACAGTCAAAAGCGGCTCTGTTGGCTGGAAAGCACGTAGTTTGTGAAAAACCTCTTGCAAAAGATTTGCACGAAGCGGAGGAATTAGTACAAATTGCCAAAGAAACGGGCTTGGTAAATGCTGTGCATTTCAACCTCAGATATTACCCATTGGTTCGCCAAATGAAAACCATGCGTGAGAAAGGTGATTTGGGAGAAGTTTACTCAATCATCGGCTCGTATTTGCAAGATTGGTTATTCTACAATACCGATTACAACTGGCGACTTGAACCCGACAAATCAGGCGATTCTCGTGCTATTGCCGACATTGGTTCGCATTTAATGGACGTAATCGAGTACATCACAGGTTTGAGAACTGTGGAAGTAATGGCTGATTTCAACACGATTCACAAGACTCGTAAAAAGCCTTTGAAGCCCGTGGAGACGTATTCGGGCAAGATGTTGCAACCCGAAGATTATGCTGATGTACCCATCAATACGGAAGATACCGCCAACGTTTTGTTACGTTTTGACAACGGAAACAAAGGTTTGGTAACGGTTTCACAAGTTTCGGCAGGACGTAAAAATCAGTTGAGATTAGAGATTTCGGGGTCAAACAAAACCTTTGCTTTCAACTCAGAAGCTCCCAACGAAATCTGGATTGGAAATCGTGATGGCTACAACCAATCCCTCATGCGTGACCCATCATTGGCATACCCAGAAGCGGGTGCATTAATGTCGTTCCCAGGTGGACATAATGAAGGTTTCCCTGATACATCAAAGCAGCTTTTCAGAGAGGTCTATGCAGCCGTAGCCGCAGGGAAAATGCCAGAAAACGCTCCATTCCCAACATTTGCAGACGGTTATCGTGAATTATTGATTTGTGAGAGGATTTTGGATTCGCACAGAAGTCAGTCTTGGGTAAAGGTTTAAGTAGTTGTGATTTGTGATTGAGTGAGTTGTGATTTTTTCAGTTGTGAGTGTTTCAAGTTGTGATTTGTGATTGGGTTAGTTGTGATTTATTACTCATAATTACCTTAATTCTTTGATAAGTTGAGTGAAATAGATACCCAAAAACTACAAATTACAACCAGAATAATCTACCAATAGAAAATCACAAATCACAACTGATTACACTCACAATTCACTAAATCACAAATCACAACCGATTACACTCACAATTCACTAAATCACAACTAATTATGGAGCGGCTTTCACAAGAAGAATTTGCAGAGAAAATGTATCAGCGAATAAAGTCTTTTGGATTGAGGTGTATTCCAGTATGTGATATTTTATTTGAAAAAACTCCCTCTGCCAAAAACATTGGAGGACAACTTGTTCGTTCATCTGCATCAACAGTAGCGAATTATCGTGCTGTTAGAAGGGCAAGAAGTAATAAAGAGTTTTTTGCAAAATTGAGTATTGTAGTAGAAGAATTAGACGAAAGTGTGTTTTGGTTAGAATATTCCATTGATGCTAATTTTATTCAAAAAGTAAAACTAAAAACTCTGATTGAAGAAGGGTATGAACTATTAAAGATTTTAGCAAAATCAAGAAAAACAGCAGGAGATGCACTCCAAAAGAAATAGTAAAATTTAGGATATTATCATTGTTGAGAAAAATCACAAATCACTAAATCACAACTCACAAATAAACAAGACATGAAAACAATAAAAGGACCCGCTATATTTTTAGCCCAATTTATGGATGACCACGCCCCCTACAATTCCCTTGATTCTATCACGGATTGGGTGGCGGGCTTAGGTTACAAAGGTGTTCAAATCCCAACGTGGGATGCTCGTGCCATCGACCTTGAAAAAGCGGCAACTTCCAAAACTTATTGTGATGAACTCACGGGAAAATTGGCAGATAAAGGCTTGCAAATCACCGAGTTATCTACGCACCTTCAAGGGCAATTAGTAGCGGTAAATCCTGCCTACGATGCGGGTTTTGATGGTTTTGCTCCTGATTCGGTAAAAGGAAATCCAAAGGCACGTACTGAATGGGCAGTTCAACAATTGAAGTGGGCTGCACAGGCTTCTAAGAATTTGGGTTTGAAATCTCACGCTACTTTTTCGGGTTCGTTGCTTTGGCACACCATGTATCCTTGGCCCCAACGTCCTGCTGGATTGGTGGACATGGGCTTCACGGAATTAGCTAATCGCTGGTTGCCAATCTTGAATCATTTTGACGAATGTGGCGTGGATGTATGTTATGAAATCCATCCAGGCGAAGACCTGCACGATGGCGTTACGTATGAGATGTTTTTGGAGAAAGTAAACAATCACGCCCGTGCTTGTTTATTGTATGACCCATCCCATTTTGTATTGCAATGCCTTGATTATCTGCAATATATAGATTTTTATCACGAAAGAATTAGAGCTTTCCACGTAAAAGATGCCGAGTTTAATCCTACTGGAAAACAAGGGGTTTATGGTGGTTATCAATCGTGGGTAAACCGTGCGGGACGCTTCCGTTCTTTGGGTGATGGTCAGGTAGATTTTGCTTCAATTTTCTCTAAATTAACGCAATACGGTTTCGATGGTTGGGCAGTTTTAGAATGGGAATGTGCCTTGAAAGATCCCGTTCAAGGAGCCGAGGAAGGAGCACCATTTATTGATTCGCACATTATTCAGGCAACGTCAAAAATATTTGATGATTTTGCGGGTGGTGGAGCTGATTTGGAATTGAATAAGCGGATTTTGGGAATTTAGGGTAGAAATGGAGATGGGAGAAAGGCAGAAATGAAGACAGACTTTCCTCCGTTTATCCCGTCACTTGCCGTTGTCTGTGTCTTCGCAGACAACTATTTTGGTCGTCTGTGAAGACACAGACAACGGCATCAGAAACATTCCTCCATTTCTCTTGTCTTCTTTATCCTTTGACTACCAATATTTTCCACGATTTTTAATAATCAAATTAACACCTCTTAATAGAATCTGCACATGAGCCGTAATTGCTCCCATTAATCCAAAATGTTTTTTCAAAACTTCATAACGGTCTGTTAGTGAGCGTTTTAATTGTTGATTTGATACGCCACCTGTTAAATATTTTGCTACTACAAAATCTAAATATTTCACTTCTTTTGCTCGTTTCAAACATTCAATTTCCCAATCAACATCGGCACTTAGATTATTTTCCATGTATAACGGAGCGATTGATTTTCGGACAATAAAGGCTTGATGACAAACCAACATTCCGAGTTTCATGTCTTGCCATTTTAGGTTTTTGGGTAAATGATGGGGAGTAATTTCTGAACGTAAACCTTGGATATTTCCTTCATTATTTACAAAAAAAGTATCTCCGTAAAGTACATCCGTTTTTTCAGAAACGACTTTATAAATCTGCTTAACCGCTTGATTATCATTAATTTCATCCCCAGCATTCATAAACCAAACGAAATCGCCCGTAGCTTTTTTGAGTCCTTTATTCATGGCATCATAAAGCCCTTTGTCGGGTTCTGAAACTAAGATATTGACTCGATTTTTGTATTTTTCAGCAATCTGCAAAGTTCCATCTTTTGATTTTCCATCAATGATGATATACTCAAAGTTTTGATCGGTTTGTGCCAAAATACTTTGGATGGTTCGCTCCAAGAATGGTTCGGCATTATAAGTTATGGTGATGATGGAGAGTTTCATTTTTCAAAATTAGGCAAAATAAAAAGAGTTACTACAATGAGCAACTCTTTAAATTTTCCGTAAAAAGTAATTTTTATGGACAGGTTATCATTGTTCTCACAAAGTTTCCATCATTACCGATGGTTACTCTCCAACAGGCTCCATCTGGGGATTTCAAGATAATTCCTTTGTTAGGGTTTTCAACATACACATCTCCATTGGTAATTTGCAGTTTGGTTTTCGGGTTATTCGTTCCGATTCCAACATTACCATTTTCGTCAATTCTCATTCGTTCATAACTTGCTCCTATGCTTGTCCACCCTGTCTGAAATTTCAAGATTCCTCCACCCGTTGAAGGATTGCCAGCTCTTAGAATTAGTCCAGCCCCAGAACTCCAGAGTTGACCAAAATCGGCATACTCTGTTCCGTAAGTACTCAGACCGTAGATAGAAGAGGTATGAACAATATCCGTAAATGAACTACTTGTTCCAGTTTTAAGTCGACCGTAAACTACTGAAGAGTTTGACTGAGTTCTATTGTTTAGTAAAAAAAACATTCTGCTATCGGGAGTATTTCCAAAATCAGCATTTTTATCAATGACTAATTTATCAACTCCTACTTGTGAGAAGGCATTAAAAGCTGAAATCAATAGTAAGATGAAAAACGTGTATGTAGTATTCTGTTTCATTATTTTTTTGTTTTAAATTGGTTACATCAGTAAATATAGCCGTAATTTTGAAATCTAAAACATTAAAAATGCAGAAACTACTTTTTTATACTAAAATAAACTTTGGCAATGTAGCAAACGTAGGAATCAAAAATAAAATAGTTTCACAGGTAAAAGCATTCAGAAATTTAGGGGTAGAGCCTCATCTTTTTTATTTTGAAAATGATGATTTTTATCTGCAAGGCAATGAAACACAATTCAAAGAAACCATAAAATCAAAATTACATTTTTTATGGTTTTTATACTTTGGTTGCCTCAATAGGATTAATTTTAAAGAATATTCTTATCTGTATATCAGGCATTTTCTGACCAACCCATTTTTCCTGATTATGCTGTGGCGAATAAAAAGACAAAATCCTAAACTAAAAATTTTTCTTGAATTACCTACTTATCCGTATAAATTTGAAAATAATAATTTAGGATTTATCAGCAGAGTTAGCCAGATGATAGATTCTTTTTGTACAATTTTCTTTAAGTACTTTGTCACGCAAATCGTTACATTCTCTGCTGATGATTCAATTTTTGGAATTCCTACTATAAAAATTGATAACGGTGTTGAGGTAGAAAAATACTCAGCCATTGAGCCAATTCATCAAAAAGGCAAGCAGATTCATCTATTAGGTTTAGCAAACGTACAATTTTGGCATGGATTTGACAGATTGATTGAAGGCATTAAAAATTATCAGGCTGAAAACCCTAAAGGTGTCGAATTCATATTTCATATCGTTGGTAAAAGTGATTTAATTGAAATATTGAAACTAAAAGTGAAAGCATTAAATCTTCAATCTTCTGTGATTTTTCATGGGTTTCTGAATGGAAAAGAGTTGGAAAAGATGTTTGCGAACTGTCATGTAGGTATCAGTACACTTGCATTGCATCGAATTCATTTAACGCACGCTTCTCCTTTAAAATCAAGGGAGTTTACTTCCAGAGGTTTGCCCTTTGTGTTAGGACATGAAGACGATGGTTTTCCCAAAGATTACCCCTTTATTCTGAAGGTTGCCAACGATGATACTCCTGTTAAAATGGAGCAGATAATAGCATTTATAGGAAAATTAGCAACATACCCTATCTATTGGATAACCATGAATAAGTACGCAAAAGATAATTTCACGTGGGAATGTAAACTGAAAAACGTGGTTGATAAATTCAAAATAATAACATGAGTATAGCAATCATAATTCCTGTTTATAAAAAAGAATTGTCACCTTCAGAAAGCATTTCAATTAGGCAAGCATTGGCAATATTTCCTGAACACGATCTTATTTTAGTTTCTCCAACAGGATTAAATCTTAACAATTATTATTCTTTTTCGGATAAATTCAGGGTTGAATCATTCGACAAAAAATATTTCAACAGTATTGCTGGCTATAGTAAACTGATGCTTTCTGCAAAGTTTTATGGACGATTTTTAAAGTATGAATACATTCTAATTTATCAATTAGATGCTTATGTATTTGATAATCAGTTAGATAAATGGACTGATAAGAATATTGATTATGTAGGTGCTCCGTGGTTAATAGCTCCACCTATTGCATCAAATAAAAAACCAAAAGTAAATATCCAACATTTGTTTATCAATAAAGTTGGTAATGGTGGACTATCTTTACGAAAAGTAAAAACGCATTTTTGGACAGTCATTTTTTTTAGTCCATTAATACTTCTTTTCCCTTTGAATGAAGATATGTTTTTCGGATTATTGATGGATTATTTGAATCCATTTTATAAAAAACCAAAAGCAAAAGAAGCCTTGCAGTTTGCCTTCGAAATGCAACCTTCTCAATCATTTGAACTCAACAACAATCAACTTCCCATGGGCGTTCATGCTTGGGAAAAGTACGAACCCGAGTTTTGGAAACCATACATTCATTAGATTTCAAGAGATTTACCATGACAGAAAACATCCAAATGGTTGATTTGCAAAGTCAATATCAACGATTGAAAGAGCAAATTGATGACGCCATTTTTTCAACCATCAATAGTAGCAAATTTATCAAAGGACCTAATAATAGTAGCTTACAGACGGAGTTGGCAGAATACCTAAATGTGAAAAAGGTAGTCAATTGTGCCAATGGTACGGATGCCCTACAATTGGCTTTGATGGCTCTGGATTTGAAAACAGGAGATGAAGTAATTGTACCTGCATTCACTTATGTGGCTACTGCCGAAGTCATTGGTCTTCTGGGACTTACCCCAGTTTTGGTTGATGTAGATTATCATTCTTTCAACACCACGGCTGACATCATTGAGGAGGCTATTTCAGAAAAAACCAAACTCATTGTTCCCGTTCATTTATTTGGGCAATGTTCTGATATGGAGCCAATTATGAAATTGGCAACACAACATAACCTTTTTGTAGTTGAAGATACAGCCCAAGCCATAGCTACAACTTATACATTTGCAGATGGGCGAAAAGTGAAGGCTGGGTGTATGGGAAATATTGGAACAACTTCATTTTTTCCTTCGAAAAATCTGGGTTGTTATGGTGACGGGGGAGCATTATTTTCTGATGATGAAACATTGGCAGAAAAGCTACGAATGATTGCCAATCACGGGCAATCCGTTCAGTATGTGCATGACGCTATCGGTATAAATTCAAGATTAGATGATATTCAAGCTGCTATTTTGCGAGTAAAATTGCAAGAACTTGATGATTTTAATATCAGAAGAAATAAAGTGGCAGATTTTTATGATTCAGCCTTGAAAGATATTGACAAAGTAATCATTCCACATCGTCAATATAACTCTACTCACGTTTTCCACCAATACACTATAAAGGTAAAAGATGGACTAAGAGATGATTTGAAGTTATTTTTGCAACAAAAAGGCATTCCAAGTATGATATATTATCCTAAACCCTTGCATCATCAAAAAGCATACGCTTCAATCAGTAAAATAGGAAGTGATTTAACTATTTCAGAAAAACTTTGCGACGAAGTGCTTTCATTACCAATTCACACGGAAATGAACGATTCGCAATTGGAATATATCATTGAAAATATTAACATTTTTTTTAATGGAAAATAAATTTTACGTACATCCTTCCTCTTACATTGACGAAGGTTGTAAAATCGGAGAGGGTACTAAGATATGGCATTTTTCACACATTATGACAAATTGTGAAATTGGTGAAAACTGTAATATTGGTCAAAATGTTGTTATATCATCCGAAGTAATTTTGGGTCGTAATGTTAAAGTACAAAATAATGTTTCCATATATTCAGGAGTGGTTTGTGAAGATGATGTGTTTTTGGGACCTTCGATGGTCTTCACCAATGTTATTAATCCTCGAAGTGCTGTAAATCGAAAAAACCAATATCAAAAAACAGTAGTAAAAAGAGGAGCAAGTATCGGAGCAAATGCCACTATAATTTGTGGCAATGATATTGGCGAATTTGCTCTAATTGGGGCGGGTGCCGTCATTACAAAAAAGGTGAAATCTTATGCTTTAATGGTGGGTAATCCTGCCAAACAAATTGGGTGGATTAGTGAGTTTGGGCATACCTTGAAATTCAATGAAAACGGAGAGGCTGAATGTCCAGAATCACAAGAAAAGTATAAATTAGTCAATAAACAAGTCTTCAAGATACAATGAAAAAATTTGCCCTGATTGGTGCAGCGGGTTACATCGCCCCCAGACACATGAAAGCCATAAGAGACACTGGTAACAATTTAGTGGCAGCATTTGATCCTTACGATGGTGTAGGTATTATGGATAGTCATTTTCCTGATGCCGATTTTTTTACTGAATTCGAGCGTTTTGATAGGCATATCGATAAACTTAGAAGGCAAGGTAATGCCATTGATTTTGTGAGTATTTGTTCACCCAATTACCTTCATGATGCTCATATCCGCTTTGGATTGAGGGCAGGTTGTGATGTTATTTGTGAAAAACCATTGGTATTGAATCCTTGGAATATTGACGCTATTCAAGAAATAGAAAACGAAACGGGTAAAAAGGTTTATACGATTTTACAGTTAAGACTACACCCCAGCATCATTGCACTCCGTGAACGAGTAAAACAAAGCAGTCCTGATAAAATTTTTGATATTGACCTAACTTACATTACTTCAAGGGGTAAATGGTATGGTCGTAGCTGGAAGGGAGACGCTTCGAAGTCAGGAGGTATCGCCACCAACATAGGAGTTCATTTTTTTGATATGCTGACATGGGTATTTGGCAATGTAAAACAGAATGTGGCTACTCGAATGGATGCTGATAGTGCAGAAGGATACCTTCAATTAGAAAAAGCGAATGTAAAGTGGTTTTTGAGTATTGACTATAACGAGATCCCCGAGGAAGTAAGAAATCAAGGAAAGCGTACTTATCGAAAACTGAGTATGAATGAAGAGGAAATTGAATTTTCGGACGGTTTTACGGAACTGCACACCCAAAGTTACGCAGGGATATTGCAAGGCAATGGTTATGGAATAGAAGAAACCCGAAAAGCGATTGAAATCGTGAGTAGTATCAGAGTTTGATTTCACTTTCTTAAACGCACAATTTTGCCCAAAAAATCTTCAATAGTTTTATTAATATCCTCCGAAACTTTGAAAAATATTACCAGTAAACCATAAATCAGTGAAATAAGTGTTGATTTAATCAAAATACTTAAATAAGGATTACTAATGACTGGTATGAGTGTGGTGAAACCAAATACCAAACCAGATAATATCAAAAGTAGCCAAGTCTTGTTAGTAAATGGAGTGATTTTAAAGTGATATTTGATAAATATCCATTTGATTGAATTGAAAATAAAAGAAGCAATTGCAGGTGCAATGGCAGCACCAAGAAGTCCAAATTTGGGAATTAAAATTAAGTTCCCAATAATGTTTAAAGCAGCCAAAACTGAAATTGAAATTAATGTAAATCTGTAGTGCTTAGAAAAATTGATAATAGCATCGTTAACTCCCGTTGCTAAATCAAATAATTTGGCAAGAATCAAACAAAAAATGACGTATTTCCCCACGCTTATTTGCTTAGAATTGGGCATTAATTCAAATATTTTATCGACGTTACACCAGATTATTAGAAACATAAATATTCCCATAATCATCAAATTAATGGATGATTTTTTATAAATATTTTCCACCTCCTTATTTCTGTTTTCGTGTAGTGCCTTCGTGATGATTGGGCTACTGATGCCATAAACTGCCGAAAGTGGAAAGGAGATAACTGTTGCTATCGTGGATGCTATTGCATATACGCCCGTACTCTTTAAATCAATCATGGTGCTAACCATAAATGTATCTATCCTGAGTGCCAAAACTCCCCCTGTTGTTCCAAGTATGTTAAACAGAGCATAATTAACCATTTCTTTATTAACAGAACGATTACCAAGATCAAATGTGGGAGAAAGATTGAGCTTTGAGACTTTAATAACGTAATAGCCCGTTATTAAGCAAATAATAATGTAGTAGGATATAATGGCGTAAATAAATACATCAAGATTAATTTTTTTTAAAATGAATAAAATTAAGATTAATGGAAAGAAAATCTTTATGCCTTGTTCTAAAAGGTTGGGTATAGTAATAAGTCCCTCGTTTGCGGCAAATTGCTTAAAAAGACTTACCAGCATAAAGCTAAAACTAAGGGGAAGAATAGCAAAAAGGTAACGAGTATATAAAATTGAATTTTTGGAGCCAAAGAAAGAAAAGATTTGAGACTCGAAGATAAAAACTATTGACAATAAAAGTAGAAAACCAAGTGTTGATACGATAATCATGACAAGATAAAATCCCGTCTTTCTCTCTTTTGTATCAGAAAACAATACGAAAAACTTAGTGGAAAGGGCAGACGTTCCAAACATAAACAGAGGCACAAGAATGTAAGCAGTATCACTCAAAAATCGGTATAATCCTAAGGTTTCTTTATCATGGGGATAGATGTAGATAGTACTAAAAATCCCTACAATCATTCCCGCCATTTGCACAACACTGTATTTTATACTCTGTCTTTTTATTACTCCCATCTAAATTTTATATTACATTCAGTATATATTTTACCAGAATATGAGCATTGGTATTGGCATTACTCATGGACATATATTTTTCAAATGCTGATTTTTTAAGTGCTAATTTTTTAGAAATTGATAAATAATAAAATTTTTCAATCATCTGCCGTACGTCCGTTTCATCAATATCTTTTTCCATCAAAAACCCTACTTTATCATCAACCAATTCTGCGATTCCTCCTACACTTGGAGCTAAAACAGGAATCCCTGCCGCCAAAGCCTCCATGATTGAAACGGGTACTCCTTCATATTCACTGGCATTGATGAACAAATCAAAAGATTGATTGGCATACAGTTTGGGGATTTCATCGGCTGGAATTTTACCCAATAATTTTACTTTTACAAGTTCATTGTCGGCATAATTATCAATTATTATTTGAATAGCGTTTCTCTCCACGCCATCTCCTATATGAGTCCAATTTATCTCGAGAGTAGTAAATCTCAGAGCCTTAGCAATTAGATGAACTCTTTTTAACGGTATCAAAGAAGAACAACTTACGATATGTAAAGCATTTCCTTGATGAACTGGTGAAAGTCCTTTGCTTAACGTCCCTAATCTCGCCGTAAAATAATCAACTGATATAGCTGGAAAGAGCGACATTAACCTATTTTTCCCATCGTCCGAACAAGGAAATGCTCCTCTAATTCTCTCTAAAATTTTCCTTTGATAGGGCAAATAATTTGCTTTCTGTCTTTCAGGATATAGGTCATACCCGTGAAATCTGCTAAATATGGGAACTTTATCTATTATTTTTTCAAAAATTAAGGCTTCAATCAATTCACGTCCCCAATAAGAATAATAAACACAATCGCTGTGATGGTACTGTTTTAACAATTTTTTAAAAGAAGGATTGCTTGAAATTTTCTCTATTTTAAAAGATGATAAGAGCCAAATCTTAAACTTTTCAAGAGAAAGAAAAACCTTGTTTTGCCAACCTTCTTTCAGGAATATTAATATTTTCTTAGAAAAAAATACGCCAAATATTTTCTCAAAAGGTGAACTATCCAACACAGATTTACTCAAAATAGGTTTCCAGTAATGTATTCCATCAATCTGAGGTACTGATACATTTAAATCGTGGGTGTAGTAGGGTACCACAATGATAGACTCAAAATACTGTTTGAAAACTTCAAGTTCATTCGTCTTCCAAGCTAATCCCATTCCATAAGGATAAGAATGGGTAATATAAATAAGTGTTTTCTTCTTCACATTCAACGTTTTTCAAATACTGCAAAAATGTTGACACCCTCAAAAAATGGATGGAAAATACCAAGTTTTCTTAAATACCATTGAGGTGTTTTATTGAAAATTTTCTCTAAGGTTGTATAATTTTTGTGCTTAAGCCATACTTTTAGCTGATATACCACTCCATACAAAGGTTCTGTTTTGATAACAACTTTATTCATCGGGAAATACTCTACCAATTTTTCAAAACTCTCTTTGTCCCAAAGCCCAGCATGATGGGGAGGAAGATTTGAAGTATAATATTTTTCGTATCGATAAAAATATGGATTGTTGTTAGGCACGGCAATCATCAGTTTACCGTTAGGTTTTAGACACTTTAAAGCACTTTCTAAAAATGACTTAACGTCAGAAATATGCTCCAACACCTGAAAAAAACAAACCACATCATACGTGTTTTCATGTTTCTGAGCGTGTACTTCAACCAATTCGTTTATTACATTTAGTCCTTTAGCTTTTGCTCTTTCAATTGCCATATTGCTAAGTTCTAACCCTACTGGATTTTCAACTACTTGACTTAGTTTCTCAAAAAAATTTCCTGAACCTGTTCCAATCTCTAAAACTTTGTCTTGCTTCTTTAGCATATTTAGGCACTGAGTATATTCCCATCGCCAGGGTTTATAATATTCACCCAATGCTTCTTGAAAATCTAAATAGAATTGTTCATCTCCTGACGCACTATCTGGAGCATAAAATCGTAATCCTGAATCATTGCATTGGCACATTGAAATATTATTTAAACCTCTCAAAGACCGAGTAACATCTAAATTATAATCATCCTTGTACTGTTGAATAATTGTTTTACAATCTATGTTTTCGAGAATTCTGATATTATTTTTTCCAGTAACTGGACTGACGATTGTGTTTGACATAATGTTTTATATTTCATTAACTTTCTGGCAAAAAAAATAATTAGTGAAAGCTTATTTTAGGAAATTGTTTTGTAATTTTTAGGAAATTGTTTTGTAATATTTTTATAATCTATCAACCAATAATTGGATAATTTTTTGTCCTGTGTTTCCTTCAGAATATAGGCTTGTATAAGTCCCCAAGGGATTATGTAATTTTGTATTCAAAGTTTCCAAATCATCAAAGCATAGTTGATTCCATCCATTTTGAAGGGTCTCTGTCCATTCAGTTTCGGAACGTATTGTCAAACATCTTGTTTTTAACCAGTAGGCTTCCTTTTGAATGCCTCCACTGTCTGTTATGACTGCTTCTGAAAATTGGATGTATGATAAATTTGTTATGTAAGCCTGTGGTTTTATGAAAATGATATTAGAATATTGTTCTTTCAAAAATCCATAATCCTTCATTTTCTCCTTAGTGCGAGGGTGTATGGCAAACACTACTTTCAAATCTAAATTATTGAGTGTATGCAACAGTTTTTCGAGCTTTTCTTTTTCGTCAGTATTATAAGGACGATGTATGGTGGCGTAATAATATGGTTCAGTAATTAATTCGCTTTTTTTTAGAAAATTACTTTCAACAACATAATCCAAAACGTCTTTCATAATATCCCCGAAATTAAAGATATTTTCGGTAATCCCCTCTTTTGATAAATTCTGGATTGCATCGGCGGTTGGGATAAAAAAATAGCTACTCACGTGGTCAGTAAGGATTCTGTTAATCTCTTCGGGCATTTTTTTATTATTACTTCTGATACCTGCTTCTATGTGTGCTACGGGAATATGAAGTTTTGCCGCCGCCAAAGCCCCTGCCAAAGTAGAATTGGTATCGCCATAGACGACTACTGCCTCGGGTTTCTCATTCAAAAAAATCTTTTCAATATCAATTAGCATTTTCCCTGTTTGTTCACCGTGCTGTCCTCCGCCATTATTTAACTGATAATCTGGTTTTGACATTCCAAGTTCATCAAAAAATATTTGACTCATATTTTGATCATAATGCTGACCCGTGTGAATCGTTTTCAAGATAATTTTTCCTTTTGCTTCTTTATCAAGCGAAAAGTGTTTTATAAATTGTGGTCTTGCTCCTATGATAGCAATAATTTTCTTCATTAAATTAAAAGTTGATAAAGTATTTTTCTACGTCTAATTGACTTTTGAATTTTCTTTTTTTGAGTTTCTCCAATACATAAATCCAAATACTCCTAACATCAAAATCCAAGCAAAATTGGCGTATTGGTCGTATTTACGTCCTTCGATGACCGATTTTGGTTCAAACGAAAATTCGATTTGATGCTTTCCTGCTGGCACAATCATTCCTCTGAAAATATAATTCGCTCTGAAATGTTCTTTTACGTTTCCGTCAATTTTTGAAATCCAGTCTTGATTTCCTTTGTAGAATACTTCCGAGAATAGCACAGCTTGTTCCGTTGGGCTGTTAAACTCATAAATAAGTTTATTGGGATGATAGCTTGTCAATTTGATTGTTCCTTCAGGATTGGCATTTCCTTTGAAACTTCCTACTTGTGTTTTGAATTTAACATCCACAAAAGCGGTTTCACGGGGTTTGATAGAATCTAAGGCTGTCATTTCTTCGTCCGCATTATTTACGAACTTTAAACCTTTCACAAACCAAGCATTGCCCAAAGCATTTGGATTGGCTTGCACAACTTGCCCACCTTTGGCATCGGCAGTGATAAAATATTTAGTGTTGAACATGTCCAAAACTGCCATGTTATTTTTAGCAATCTGGCGTTCAATAATATCCGCAAATCTTTTCAATTTAGCAGCTGAATATCCGCCCATATTTTTATGAAAAGCACTCGCCATGGCATTGGTAAAAGGGCTAACGCTGAAATCTATCATTCTGTATGACAAATCTTTATCTTGCAAAATCTGAGCATCGGCAGGGCTTTGCGTGAATAAATCCGAACGTTCTGCTGGTCTGGCGTCAAAATCTTCACTGTTTAAATAACGTTTATCCACTCCCCAAAGATCAATCAAAACCAATATTGCTAAGATGGTTCCAACCACTGCTACGTTCTTTAATTTATCTTTCACAAATAAGAAAATCGTGAGGGCTGCCAACAGGATAAAAATCAAACTTCTGAAAGCATCTGCTCTCAGCAAAGAGGCTCTATCTTCTTTTAGGGCAATATATAAATTACTGACAGCCCCTTCGTTATTCTGAAAAGATTGTTTTAGTCCTTCTAATAACTGAGTATCGTTGACTGATTTATACCCAAAAATGGAAGACAATAAACCAAAAAGCAAACACAATCCTGCTGTAATGCCGAGGCTGATAAAAAATGGCTTTTTGAATGCTTCCCAAGTTGGTTTTTGCGTAAAGATTTTTTGTAAACCCAAACCTGCCATAATCACTAAACAGAGCTGAACCAATGACAAAATCATGCTGACGGCTCTGAATTTATTGAACAACGGAAAGTAGTCAAACAGTAAATAATTCAACGCTGAAAAATTTTTACCCCACGCAATTAACAAGCAAATTGAACCCGCCGTGATAAAAATTATTTTGTTCGTTTTGTCCACAAAAAACAAAGAAAGTACGAACAAGAAACAAACGATTGCTCCTGAATAGCTGGTGCCTCCCACAAACATTTGGTCGCCCCAATAAGTGGTGATATTTTTCGTAAAATTTGAGGCATCTTCTTCTCCAACTCCCAATGACGTTAAATTTTTATAGACCGCTGATTTTTCAGTTAAATCACCGTGACTACCTCCCGAAAAATTAGGAATTAATAGCGTAAATGATTCCAAAACGCCATAACTCCACTCAAAAGCATAGCCTTTATCGAGTCCTTCGCTTTCTTTTTTGGGTTCTCCGTTGGTGGCAGTTAATTCGCTTCCTCCACGAATGGTCTCTTTTTGATAATCAAAAGTTGTCCATAATCGAGAAGTATTTGTTCCAACGATGGTTATGCCTACTAAAATAAACAAGACAGAGGCAGTTATAAAATGCTTAATTCTGTTTGCTTTGATGGCATTGTATAATTCAACAATCGTTAGAACTGCGATGACGAAAACGGAATAATAAGTAATTTGGTAATGATTGGCGTTTACTTCAAACCCTAAACCGATAGAAAAAACGATTGCTCCGAGCCAGATTGATTTACGGTAGCCTATTACTAAACCCGCCAACATCATTGGCACAAACGCCAACGCATAAACTTTTGCTAAATGTCCTGCTTCGATAATGAGAATATTTGTTGTAAAAAAACCAAAACCTATGGAGGAAATTAAACTGGGAAAAATGCCCATTCCTAAGGCTAAACATAGAATATAACAGCCTAAAAGGTAAAGAAATATATACGTTCCTTGAATCGAAAGCAGGTAATAAACCACTCGTTGCATTTTCACAAAAACCCCTTCGGCATAATCCCCTCCGACCATATAGGTGGGCGTGCCGCCGAACATACTATTCGTCCAACCAATGTATTCGCCTGGTTTTTCTTTTTGGTATTTGTAAATTTCGGATTGACCTGCGTATGCCTGTACTTTATCGCTTTGTTGCATTTCTTTTCCTTGCAAAATGGGGAACATATATCCCACAGAAAGCACTGCAAACAATACGATAGCAATCAAATGGTGGTAATTTCTCTTAATAAAATTCATTTTAGAATAAGTTATAATGTGGCAATGATAATGACTTCCATCCTGAACAATAAGCGTCCGTTTATGCTGATTTTCTTTAAAATAGTATTGAATATAGCACTACGCTATAGAGAAACACCCACTTCCACAACCAACATCAATGATAGATTTTCCCGATAATTCCTTTTTAAATAACGTAACTAATTGACTTTTAGCACTTACTTCATGTTTAAAGTGACCGACCTTATCAGTTTTAGGGAAAGGTAATTTATATAATTTTTGGTAGAACTCATTATATAAATTTTGCCTTTTATCGAAAGAATCTTCTGTGATTATTTTAGCGTGAAAATCACTTTCGATTTCAAATATTTTTACCAATAAATCCGTCGAAACATTCCTTTGTTTAGCCACTCTTTCCAAATCTGGATATAATGTTTTTTCCGTCATAAATTTTACGCTGTTTCTTTCATTACAAAATTTAAACCATATTTCATCTTTACGCTATTTTCTCCATTATGGCAATTCTTGTTGCAAAAATAGTGCATTTGTGGGCTTAAATCAAATTATCAAAAATTCTTAAAATTTCTTAATTAATCCTTTCGTAACTTGTAGTTTTGTAAATTACTCATTCATCTAAGAAACTTAATGTAAATGAAAACGCTCCACAAAAATCTCCTCCTCGGCACATCTTTGCTGTTTGGAATTCACGTTTCTAATGCTCAAATGCAATACCCGCAAACTAAAAAAATTGAACACACTGATGAATATCACGGCGTGAAAGTTCAAGACCCCTACCATTGGTTGGAAGACGACCGTTCTGCTGAAACTGCTGAATGGGTAAAAGCTGAAAACAAAGTTACTTTCGATTATTTGGAGAAAATTCCGTATCGCACCATGTTGAAAGAACGTATCGAAAAGGTTTTTAATTACCCAAAATATTCTGCTCCGTCTCGTAAAAATGAATGGTTTTATTTCTCGAAGAATGACGGATTGCAAAATCAGTCGGTTTTGTATCGTCAAAAAGGTTTAGAAGGCACGCCCGAAGTGGTGCTTGACCCGAACAAACTTTCAAGCGATGGAACCACTCGTTTGGGGGCATTCGCCATTTCAAAAGATGGTAAATATGCGGTCTATTATCTCTCAAAGGGTGGCTCAGATTGGCAGGAAGGATATGTAATGGATTTATCAACCAAACAAAATTTGCTTGACCATTTGGAATGGATTAAGGTTTCGGGAGCTTCGTGGCAAGGAAATGGTTTTTATTATAGTCGTTATCCAAAACCAGAAGGCAGTGCGTTGGCGGCAAAAAATGAGAATCATCAAGTATTTTATCACAAAGTTGGTACAATGCAAGATCAAGACGAATTGGTGTATGAAAACAAAGAAAATCCTCAACGTTTCAATTCAGTTTATGTATCAGAAGATGAAACATTTTCTTACTTAAATATCAGCGACCGAGGCAAAGGAAAGGAAGGAAACGCTTTGTATTTCAAGAAGATGGGACAAAAAGATTTCACGCCAATTATTCCAGAAGCGGGTGAATTTTCGTACAGTATTGTTGATAATATTGGCGATAACTTCTTGATTGAAACCAACGAAAAAGCACAAAATTCAAAGGTTGAATTATACGACCCAGCCAATAAATCGTGGAAAAACGTAATTCCAGAAAAACCAGAACCTTTGCAGGGTGCAGGAACGGCTGGCGGTAAAATTTTTACGACTTATTTGAAAGATGTAACCACTCGAATCTATGTGTATGATTTTAATGGAAAATTAGAAAATGAAGTAAAACTGCCAGGATTAGGCACGGCGGGCGGTTTTGGGGGTGAAGCGGATGATAAATTTGTGTTTTATACGTTCACATCGTTCACCTTCCCTCCTACTATCTACCGTTATGACATTGCGACCAAACAGACTTCTATCTTCCGCAAACCCGAAGTTCAGTTCAATCCAGATGCGTTTGAGACGAAGCAAATCTTTTATACCAGTAAAGACGGCACAAAAGTTCCCATGTTCATTACCCACAAAAAAGGAGTTGAATTAAACGGTAAAAATCCAACGCTTTTGTATGCTTATGGTGGATTTAATATTAGTTCTCAACCAGGGTTTTCAGCGACATTAATTCCGTTTTTGGAGCAAGGCGGAGTCTATGCGTTGGCGAATATCAGAGGCGGAGCGGAATACGGTGAAAAGTGGCATGAGGCAGGGATGAAGTTGAAAAAACAAAACGTGTATGACGATTTCATTGCGGCAGGGGAGTATTTGATTGCTCAAAAATATTGTACGAAAGATTACTTGGCTCTTCGTGGCGGTTCAAACGGTGGATTATTGGTGGGTGCAGTCATCAATCAGCGTCCAGATTTGTGCAAGGTTGCCATTCCGCAAGTGGGCGTGATGGATATGTTGCGTTACCACAAATTCACGATTGGTTGGAACTGGTCACCCGAATATGGTAACTCAGACGATGCTACGGATTTCAAGAATCTATACGGTTATTCGCCTCTTCATAACATCAAAGAAGGCGTAGAATATCCTGCCACGATGATTACCACTGCCGACCACGACGACCGTGTTGTACCTGCCCATTCGTTCAAATACGCAGCAACATTACAAGAAAAAGCAGGGAAAAGTAAGAATCCATTATTGATTAGAATTGATGTAAATTCTGGTCACGGAGCGAGTAATACCAAGAAAAACATTGAATTAACGGCTGATTTATATGCGTTTATTTTTGCGAATATGGGGGTTGTGGTGAAGGGGATATAGAGGTTTTAATAAAATCATAAATTCCATCCCCCTATCTTACTTTTTATAAGCAAGATAGGGGGATGGAATTTATGATAAATACGAAAAAACCAGAACGTTTAGTTTAACCTTTCTTTAAGATATGTAGTAATAAAATCTTCATTCTTAAAGAAAAATGAAAATTGTTTATCCATAAAATTAGTAACCTTTGAAGTCTTCTTTCCACTTATTTCTTCCATACTTTCATATATCACTATTAGGCTTGGATTAAATCCACTGAGCTTATAATGTTGCACTGTTATTGTTACTTGGTCACATTTATCGTTAGTAGCAATTGGAAAAAGGCATATAGGAATATTGTTTAAAGTTCTCGTAATTGCATGAGGAGCTAAATAGTCCTCTGCAAAAGGCACCTTTTCAGGCAAATACTTACTTTCAAATCCGTAATCAGCAAATTTTTCAAAAAGGAATTTTTCTACTATTTCATAAAATTGTTTTCTTGCAACTTTTTTATTGAGTAATGAGAGACCCGATATTTTTGAAATCGTATCTAAAAATAACATCAAATTTGGTAATAAAAAATGAATACTGGTCATTAAATAAATATTCCCTTCATCAAAATCAACTTGATTTTCTTTTAGTATTTTTCTAATCAGTTCTCTCTTGTAATCACTTTCAGTATCAGAATCGTATGATAATTTCATTAAACTAAGTCCGTAATCTTGGATTACTAATAAATCCCCTTCTGTTTCTACAAAAACCTCAAATATATCCCCATCAGAGTAATAATACGGCAATATAATTTGAAATATATTTGGTCTAATTTGTTTTAAATCAAACATATCCATGAATTGCTTCTGTAAAATATTTTTTATGTCTATAAGATTATTCATTTTAGAAATCAGGAAATAAATTTAAGGTTTCGTCCTGTTGAGAAATATCGAAATGCTTTAAGAAAGGTTGATAATTTTCAAAATTTAACTCTTTAAAAAATTTGATTATTGCACCTTTAAAAGTGATATAATTTGCTGGTATAGCATTATGTTCAGCTTTAATCCCTTTCAATATAGCTAATTCAGTCGCAAAATGTTTATGAAAAGTGTCAAAGATACTACCGTCTGAATGCTTATTAGTGTGAGTATGTATTCCGTTATACCTTGCTAAATTTATATCTTCATCAGTATCATCTATGAGTAATTTCAATCCAACGGAAAATTTTTCTTCCAACTTTACACTTTGTCTAAAAAATACTTTGAATTTTACTAACTTCCCATCAACGAAGGATTCCGCTTCCATGATACCATGAAAAGACCTATCCAGTATTCTTAGCGAAAAACGTTTTGATGTTATTATTTTGGGACAAATTATAAGTGAATCTATTTCAGATTGTTTCATTTTATAATACTATTTTTTGCAATAACGAAAGAATAAGAAATAAAGGCAAGTTTATTTTTAATTAATATCAAATGGAGTACATTAGTTTCATCTGATGTTAATACTTTATAAATCCTACCGCACCTCAACCTTCGTCCAAACCGCCCCAGCTTCATTCGATTTTACCACGGTATCAATGAAAACCATGCCTCTAATGCCTTCTTCAATGCCTGGGAAATCGTGAATTTCTGGATTATAGCCGCCTGTCAAAATTTCACTTTCTCCTGCCAATCCCCCTGCGGCATTTTCTTTGGAAACTTCGCCCCATCTTGCCCTTAAAGCATAAGCAAAATTTCTATAAATACTCGCAAACGTTTCAATATAGCCTTCTGGATGTCCTGCGGGCTGTCTTGTATGTGCTTGTGCTTGCAGAGATAATTCTCCTACACCCGTACGGATAATGCGTGAACCTTTTTCTTGGTTGGTCAAAATCAGCGAGTTAGGTTCCATTTGTCGCCATTTTAGACCGCCAAATTCTCCGTAAATTCTGATGTTTAAGTCGTTTTCTTCACCATTACAAATCTGTGAATTGTGCAAAATTCCTTTCGCTCCATTATCAAAACGCAATAACATATTGGCATCATCGTCTAATCTTCTACCTTCCACAAAAATGGTCAAATCAGCACAAATTTCGGTGATTTTTAAGCCCGTGATGTATTCTGCCAAATTCTCAGCGTGCGTTCCAATATCCCCAACACCACCCGCCGCACCACAACGGGCGGGGTCGGTTCGCCAGTCGGCTTGTTTTTGTCCAGAGGCTTCCAATAATTGTGAAAGCCAACCTTGCGGATATTCAACAATTACTTTTCTGACCTTGCCAATGATGCCATTTTTAATCATCTGTTTTGCCTCTTTCACCATCGGATAAGCCGTGTAATTATGCGTCAGGCAGTAAATCAGACCAGATTTTTCGATAATATCTCTTAATTGATAAACCTCCTCAGCGTTCAAAGTTGCAGGTTTATCGGATACTACATGAAAGCCATTTTCCAATGCCATTTTAGCGGCTGAAAAGTGGACGTGATTAGGCGTTACGATGGTCACAAAATCCATTCGTTCACCTTCGGGAAGTTCTTTTTCTTTCAAAATCATCTCTTCAAAAGAACCGTAAACTCGGTTTTCAGGTAAATAAAGAGACTCACCCGTAGCTTTTGATTTTGCTGGATTAGAGCTGAAAGCCCCGCAAACCAATTCCACTTCACCGTCCAAAGCCGCTCCACGACGATGAACTGCCCCGATGAAAGCCTCCAAGCTCCCACCAATCATTCCCATTCTAATTTTTCTTGCCATGACAATAGCCCCCCCGCCCCCAAAGGGGAGTTTTTTCGTTCGAAGATTGTTCATCCCCCCTCTGGGGGTTAGGGGGCTATAAATTTTTTCATAAAAATACTGATAAATCGTTGTATGAAATATGAAAAAGTTTTTGTTTTTTTGATAGATTTTTCAAAGATGAATTTTCATAATACCAAGAAACAAATTAAATTATTCACATTTTAAATCCCTAATCCATTATGAGTCAAACTATTAACAAGGATCGACTTTTTTTAGGCAGTTGTTTTGCTCTCATTACAACGGCATTTTCATTTAGTATTCGTGCGGGAATTTTGGCACAATTGGGTACTCAATTTCAATTAACGGGTGAGCAATTAGGTTGGATGAGTTCCATGTGGTTTTTTGGATTTCCGATTGCCATGATCATCGGAGGGTTAGTTTATTACTCAGTTGGACCGAAAAAAATTATGCTTTTTGCCTTTGTTGCTCATGCTATCGGAATTTTGATGACTATTTATGCAACGGGATACAGCACTTTATTAATTTCTTCTCTTTTGATTGGTTTAGGAAATGGTTGTACGGAAGCGGCTTGCAATCCAATGATTGCAGACTCATATTCTGGGGCTAACATGAACAAAATGTTGAACCGTTTCCACATGTGGTTTCCAGGTGGTATTGTGGTAGGAAGTCTAATTTCAAAATTTATGACGGATGCAGGAATGCCTTGGGAAGCACAAATAGCAATCATTCTAATTCCAGCTATTACTTATTTCATTTTGTTCTGGGGTCAAGAATTTCCAAAACCTAAGGTGGAAGAAGCCGCATCGGTATCCAACAATTTGAAAGCGATGATTTCACCATTGTTCATTTTTATTTTCTGTTGCATGGCTTTAACAGCCATTTCAGAATTCGGACCGCAACAATGGACGGGTTTAATTATGAGTAAATCAGGAGCAAGCCCCATGTTGATTTTGGCTTTGGTAACGGGAACAATGGCAATATGCCGATATTTTGCGGGTTCAATTTATGCCGCATTAGGACAAACGGGTGTACTTTTGATTTCGGCAGTTTTAGCCACAGCGGGTATTTTACTTTTCGCTACGCAAACTGGTGGAATGGTTTATGCAGCAGCTTTGTGTTTTGCTTTTGGTGTAGCTTTATTTTGGCCCACAATGTTGGGTTTTGTGGCTGAAAAGATGCCTCAAACTGGTGCTTTTGGTTTATCAATCGTGGGTGGCGTTGGTATGTTCTCAACCGCCATTTTCCAACCAATCATCGGTGGATGGCTTGATGGTGAAAAAGCAACGGCTACTGCAAACGGCTTAACGGGCGACTTAGCGGAACTTACGGCTGGACAAAATACGTTGGACAACATTGCTGTTTTCCCTGCCATTTTGATTGTAGCTTTCGCAGGATTGTATTTTTATATGCGTAAGAATCAAGCGGTTAAATTAGCGTAGTTTTGGGAAAATCTTAAAACAAAAATCCCCGTGAAATCAATTCTTGGAGATTTTTGTTTTGAAAATGTCATTTAACATACATTTTCAAAACAGAGCCTTACAGATATTTGTATCATTTGTGAGGCTTTTTAGTTTAGGGACTTGGGATTAGGTAATTGGGGACTGGGTAGTTTCCTAATCCCTAATTACCTAATCCCAAGTTACCTAATCACCAAAACCAATGCTCCTAAAACTCTCCAAACGTCTCCTAATCGCTTACGCAATCATATTCTTGATTGGGCAAATATTGTCTTCTTGTATGAGTTTCAAAACCTCTCAAAAAGATATTGATAAAGCCTTTTTGGGATATAAAATGAAGCCCATTCAACATCAAATAAAAGTCAATGACGTAATGATGAATTATGCTGAAATAGGCTCAGATACACTTCCCGTAGCCTTTTTTGTGCATGGCTCGCCAGGGTCGTGGAGTGGATTTATGGATTTTATGAAAGATACTGTTCTTCTGAAAAAAGTAAAAATAGTATCGGTGGATAGAATTGGTTTTGGAGAATCAGACTATGGTTATGCCGAAGAATCTTTGGTTAGACAAGTAGCATATTTGAAACCCATTGTGGCAAAATATAAGAAATCGGGTAAAAAAATTATCCTCATCGGTCATTCTTTGGGCGGACCCATAATTGCCCGTATGGCAATGGATTATCCAGAACTGATTGATAATCTGATTATCGTGGCGGGGTCAATCGCCCCTGATTTAGAACCCAACGAAAAATGGTTCAGAATCCCGATGAATTTTACGCCCATCCGTGTGTTGATACCCGCCAGTTTTAGGGCTTCAAATCATGAAATACTTTATTTGAAACCCGAATTGGAAAAGATGTTACCTTTGTGGAAAAATATTCGCCAACCCGTCATTGTGATTCAAGGCGGAAAGGATATGTTTGTGAGTCCAAAGAATGCAGATTTTGCGGAGAAAATGTTGGTAAATGCTAAAAGTTTAAACATTGTGCGGGTGGACACGATGAATCATTTTGTTCCATGGAGTCATCCGCAGTTGATAAAGAAAGCGATACTTGAAAGCATAGCCCCCTCCGCCCCCAGAGGGGGAACTTTCGAGTAAGATTGGGAGTAAATTTTAGTTCCCCCTCTGGGGGTTAGGGGGCTTTTAATATTATGAAACTAAGAATAGGACAAGGTTACGACGTACATCGCCTCGAAGAAGGCAGAGATTTTTGGTTGGGTGGCATCATCGTTCCGCATACGCACGGGGCAGTGGGACATTCAGATGCGGATATTGTGTGTCACGTGATATGTGATGCCCTTTTGGGAGCGGCAAATATGCGAAATATCGGCTATCATTTCTCAGATAAAGACTCACAATTCAAAGGCGTTGATTCAAAGGTTTTGGTCAGAAAAGTGCTTGAAATGGTGCGTGGAGCGGGTTGGGAAGTAAATAATCTGGATGTAACCATCATTTTGCAAGAACCTAAATTGAATCCGCATATTCCCACGATGAAAGCTGTTTTGGCGAAAGTAATGAATATCTCAGAAGAAGATTTATCCATTAAAGCGACCACTTCCGAACACATCGGTTTTGTGGGGCGTGGTGAAGGTGTGGCAGCTCAATGTGTGGCTTTGATTATTCGAGAGGATTAAGATTTTGGCGAGTGTCAAAAAGAGATAATAAAACAATTTGATTATCTCTGACCGAATAATAGAGCGTATTCTTGTCAGTTACTACAATACCTCTTACCATAGGATTTATCATAGATTTTTTACCCATGAAAGGCATTCTACTCAAAGCAAAAATCAAATCATCTAATTGATTAACAAACTGTTGTGCTACTTTTGCAGACCATTTATTACCAAGATAATCAATTAAAATTTCGAAGTCATTTTCAAATTCAGGGGTATAAATTACTTCGTAAACCATTGATTATATTTCTCTTTTAAATTTTGATAGGGATGAACATTTCCAGACTCAGCTTGTTGCAAAGACTTGTGTAATTTTAGTTTTTGAGAATCATTCAATACATCTAAAATATCCTCTGAATTCAAAAGAGAAGTTAAGGAATGATGAATATCTAATAAATATTCTTCCTTGTCAATTTTCTCAATCATTTGATGAATATCATCTTTAATTTTTGTTGCTATCATATTACTTTCATTTTAATACTCAAATATACCCATTATTCCCGAAACTTAACATAAATATACTTATCAATCACCATCCCATTTTTGACTGCTCCTTTCTTCCGAATTCCCTCAAATTTATACCCTGCTTTTTCCAAAACATTCATCGAAGATTTGTTATGTTCAAATACTCCTGCCCAAATCCTCACGAGATCGGGAAAGTTTTGAAAAACGTAATCCGTCATTTGTTTTAGGGCTTCGGTGGCAATGCCTTTACCCCAATAATTCTCTCCGAGCCAATAGCCAATTTCAGACGTAAGTCGCTGAATGTCAGAGCCTATGATAATTCCAATTGCTCCAACTACTTCTCCATTTATGTCGATGGCAAAGCACATTCCAAGGTTTTCGGATAGCTTGTTGGCATTAATCCACCACAGGGCATCATCGAATGTGTAGGGATGCGGAAAGGTATCTTTTACATTGTTGAAAATCTTGATATTGTTGGCGTTTGCCACCAATGAGGCTTCGTCACCATCTTTGAAAGGGCGGAGGGTGAGATGATTTTGCTTATTTGACATAGTTTGGATATTTGATTTTCGTAAATATCTTAAAATTTTACGTATTTTTGGAATGATTGTTGAAGAATTACTGTAGCTCGAAGTGGCACTTCGAAAAGCGGAGTACAGTTTTTATTCGAGTTCTCGAAGTGCCACTTCGAGCTACAGTATTCGAGCTACAGTATAAAAATATCCCTTACCCAATGGCTAAAAATAATAAATATCAAAAGAAACCAAAAACACAACAACTATCTGTTAATCAAGTGGTTGAAAATAAAATTACTAAATTTGAATCTACGCAAAACTACGGCAAATGGCTGGCAATGGGTGTTTTAATTATTACCCTTTTTGTGGCATTTTCGGGTGGATTTGATAATCAATTTGTCGATTGGGACGACCATGTTTATATCGAAAATAATTACCTCGTCACGCAACCCAAAGGACATTACGGAGAAGCCTTCAAAAGTCATGTTGCCTTGAATTATCATCCTTTGACGATAGTTTCATTGATGATAAATTCAGCCATGTCAAATGCCGAGAATCCGAAGGCGTTTATCGTTACCAATTTTATTATCCATTTACTGAACACGCTCATGGTTTTTTGGCTAATTATGCTTTTGACCAAACGTCGTTTGATGGCTTCTTTTTTTGCTTCCCTCCTTTTTGCCATTCACCCCATGCGAGTTGAGTCCGTAACTTGGATTTCAGAACGAAAAGACGTTTTATATGGCTTCTTTTTTATTGCTGGATGTATCTCATATTTATATTATTTAGACTCTGAAAAACAACGTAAATATTTAATAATCAGTCTGTTATTATTTATTTTATCATGTTTATCAAAAGCCCAAGCGGTTGTTTTGCCCATCGTTTTCTTCTTGTTTGATTATTGGCATGACCGTAAAATTGATACCAAAGTAATCCTCGAAAAACTGCCTTTTTTCGCCATTTCGTTGCTCTTTGGATTAATTGCAACCAACGTCCAAAGTGGTGGAGATTTTCACGGAATGATTCATATTATTGGTGAACAACGCTCTGCTTTGAGCATGAAAGTTTTTACGATGCTCGACAGAATTCAGTACGCTGGATATGGCTTCATGATGTATTTTTATCACTTATTTTTACCAATAAATCTCTGCACTTTTTATCCTTACGAAGCCACTGGACCAAACGTAAAATTTTATTCATTCGGAGTAGTTTTTGCCTTAATGGTAGTTGGATTGACCGTTTTATCGGCTCGAAAAACTAAGTTATTTCTTTTCGGAATTGGCTTTTTTGCCGTTACGGTTGCCTTAGTTTTACAGTTTATTTCAGTCGGTGCTGCCATCATGGCAGACCGCTATACGTATATTCCATACATTGGATTATTTTTTGTGTTGGCAATGCTTTTGGACAAGCTGGCAGAACGAAATAAGAGCCTAAAACAAGTGGTTTGGGTGGGAGCTTTTGCCTTTGCAGGATTCTGTGTATTTCAAACCAAAAAGCAAGTTGAAACTTGGCAGAATACAGGTACATTATTTGGACAAATCATCAAACTTTATCCCAATGATTACCGTGCTTACTATACATACGGAAAATTTGTGGGTGAAAAAGAAGGCAAATTGGACGAATCCATTGCGGCGAATTTAAAAGCTATCCAGCTGGGCTACAAAGACGATTCTGGACCTTGGGAAAACTTAGGAACGGCTTACGGAATCAAAGGAGATACGCAAAAAGCCATTGAATATTTTTCGGAAGCCATCAAGCGTGGAGCGAGTACGGGCGAAACGTATATGAACCGTGGAATTGCTTTTTTCAACCTCAATCAAGCGGCAAAAGCATTGCCCGATTTTGAAAAATCTTTAACGATGAAAAACGATAAACAAATCCAAGCAAGAGGCTTTTTGGCAACGGCATATTTGGCGACTGGAAATGCCACAAAAGCCTTAGAAAATTTCAATCAAGTGATTGATAAAGAGGGCAGTATGGATGCTGTGCATTGGTATAACAGAGGATTATCGAAGCAAACATTGGGCGACAAATTAGGAGCAATTGCCGATTTCAAAAAGACTTTGGCTTTGCAACCAAATTATGAAGCGGCGAAGAAAAATTTAGCGGGATTAGGCGTTGATTAGTGACCTTGAAAATTATAAAGAATACATAAAAGTAGGTAGTTATCAGTTGTCATAATCAATATACAAATCGTTATTTTTGTTTTAATTATGCTTACCGAAAACTACCTATTGAATCTAAAAATCGATTTCAATCCTACTTACTCCTAAATTATCAATAGATAAAATCAAATAATCAGAACTCTCTATTTTGTTGATAATCAAAGGTTTAGCATTTCCATTTACTTGCAATATCTTCGGTTTTTTGTTTTGTGGCAATAAAATTTCCCAATCTGAAATTGTGCCTGTTCCAGTGAAATTGATAGTTAATTTATTTCCCGAAAATTTATATTGATACGTAATATATCCGCCCGAAGCCTCATATTTTACCGTTACCGCAACTTCTTTTTCACCCGTTGCTTCCCATCTGGGCGAGACTTTTACTTTCTCAAACATCGTTGCTGTATCTTTCACGCCCGCCAAACCTTCTATTAATGCGTAAGTTACGGCAGCCGCACCCCAACGGTCGGGGATTCCGAAAGATAAATCTTCTTTTGAAGTATCTTTCGATTTCACTTCAATAACAGAATCGCCCAAAGTCAAACCCGCAATTAACCAACGAGATTTTGAATTTTTCATCCCGAATAATTCAACCGCCTCAATTTTTTTATCAGGATTTGGATTCACAATTTGCGTAATTCCCAAACCCACAAAAGGCGATTTTTTGTTCTTGCCCGACCATGCTACTTTGAAATTTTCTTTGTCTTGCGGAAACCACCAATTATCAATTTTATCCCCGTGAATATACTCCGTGAAAGTCGAACCGTCATCATATCGCATTGCCAACATTCCGATAATATCCCCCTTTGAACGAGCATGAAGTAGGTAAATCGTAGTGGTTTTTCTTCCTAAAATTACAGCCGTTGAGATTTGATAATCCTTCTCCAAATCGTCAGAAAGCACAATTGCACCTTTTCCTGCATTATCGAGTGAGTCGGTTATTTGGAAGGGAATATTCAGAAATAAATGCTGCCCCAATGGAATTTCAGAAGCATCATTACCTTCGCCATCACCATTCCATCCTGGAATTCCCTGACCACCTTTTCCTGAAAAATCAGCATTGGCGGCTTTCGCTAAACTAATGGTCGTAAAGTTGCCCGTTTTAGGTTCAGGTAATTTTCCTTTATACGTTCCGTGAAGATAATTATCGTGTTTTCGGGCTAAATTCAAGATTCTGTTCAGAATATCGACTCCATAATTTTCGTAACCATTTTGAAAAGCTCCGTGGGCTAATTCGCCCGCCACGATGGTACTCACGCCGCCGTTCATGTATTCCCAAAGCTCACCATCTTTCTGAAAACCTTTTTCAAAAGGTGGGTAAATATTATACCATTCTGCCGTGGAATTTTTGGGCATTTCACCCTTAATTTTCTGATATTC
This sequence comes from Arcicella sp., assembly GCA_025354645.1. Classification (GTDB taxonomy): domain Bacteria; phylum Bacteroidota; class Bacteroidia; order Cytophagales; family Spirosomataceae; genus Arcicella. The sequence goes on from JANXML010000239.1 coordinate 38,934, forward strand.
ATTCAAAATTCCAAGGGCTTGCAAATGCGAAATGCCACGATTTAAAGCATAGGAATTTGATAAAGAAATTTGATTTTCGGTTTTGGTTTTACCGATATTTCTTTTCTGAAAAAATTGAGGGTCTTCCGGAACAAAATGGACGTAATGACGACCATTCCAAGTCAATTTATCTAAACGCTCTTGCAGGGTTTTGGCTTCTTGATTATAGAAATTTCCATCCTCTTTTCTTCCACTTACCAACAACATTTCAGCTAACATTTTGTAAGCCGAAATTAACCCGTTATTATCCCCAAACATGATTCCGAAATCAGTTTTTTCGTTAATCATCATGTTTGCACCATCCGTTACAGCATTGTCTTGTTCGTGCTTAAAGTCCCACGTATCAATTGTGAAGGCTCTTTTTACTAATTGATATTTGTTCGACCAACGGTATTTATCAGTTGTTATATACTTAATTGCTTTAATGGCAGGTTCTAAATTCTTACGCATCCAAGCATTATCGCCCGTGGCTTTCCATGAATTATAGAGACATTCCACGAATAAATATTCCACGTCAGCCTCAACGGGTTGGCGTTTTAATTCATACGTTCCGCCTTCAACTTTTTTAATGAAATTATCTTTCTCTAATACCGAATCCCACCAGTTTGGTTCTTTTGTTCTGGCGTAAATATTATCCCAAATCATCCCGTCTTCTCGTTGATAATCAGCGTATAAATCGAAGCCGTCTTTGAGGTTTGGATTAAAATATTTCATCGCCTTCAACGTATGCGTATGGTCACGCAACCAACCCACGAAAACTTTATAAATTCTCCCGTTGATTCTATACGCCGAAGTCTCGCCAAACTCGCCAATCATCGACCAATAAAGCGTTTGCAAAAGTTCTTTGTAAGTACCTGTACTATCGTTGATTTCGGTCTGGCAGTTTACGGGAAAATAGATAGAATCAATCCTGTCGCCGTTATTATTTCGTAATTCGCAAAAATGATTTCCTAATGCACCACCAACCCTAAATGTAATGCTACTAACTTTTCCTTCGCCTTTGCGGTACATCCTAAAACGACCGTCACGTATAAAAAAATAGCCAGGTTCTGTGGTAGTAATAGTTACAACATCAAGCGGTTTTACAACTTGTCCTTTTTCATGGGAAGTGATGGTGAGTTTTCCGTTTTGACTTTCAACGGGGAAGATAACCGTTGGCGATTGGGTAAATGCAGAAAAGCCCAAACCGCTAAGAATGGAGGTATTTTTAAGAAAATTGCGACGACTTTCGTGGTTCATCAGTTTGAAGGCAGTTAAATTAGGGCTTATTAAAAGTGGTAAGTTTATTAGCAAATTACACAAGAAGTGGAATATTTCTAAGATTTTTCGGGCGGAAAAATTTGGAGCGGAATGGAATCACGAAATAACGAAATTTTAAGGTTTGAACAAAGCATATTGAGTGAAAAATTAAGGATTTATGTGGGATTGAAAGTAGAATAGGTTTCTAACCTGTTCATTGAGTCCGATGAACAGGTTGGAAACCTGTTCTACTTTCAATCTTGTCTTTGCGATTCAACAAATAAAATTTGCATTTTAAATTTTCCACGTTTTACTTTGCAACATCAAATCAATTTTTCCTCCGAGGGATTTCACTCTCATTTGGTAATTTGATTTATAAAGAAGAAGGGAGAGAATAGGCTCAATGAACTTCTGGCAACCTACCAAACCGTAAAGGCAAGGTGCTAATTCCTACCGTTTCAGTGAACAGTAAACAGTGAGCAGTGAACAGTGAACAGTAATCAGTAATCAGATTTATTCTGACAACTGATAATTGATAACTCGTAACTGATAACTGATGACTGATAATTGATTTACGGAAATATAAACCAATTACGATTCAATTCCAGTCTTTTTACTGTTAATTATTCGTCAGGTTTATGGTATGGAATATACTTGAACATTGAAAATTGTTTATTGAACATTGAAAATTCAGAAGCGATTAATTCTCAATGTTCAACACTCAATGTTCAAGTAAAAAATAGCCAAATGACAAACATCGAACAAATCCAGTATCCCATCGGGAAATGGGCTTCAAAAGACCATTATTCACCCGAAGAAATTGAGCAAAATAGGTCTGATTTATTGGCTTATAAGTACCCGTTTGAAAATAGTTTATGTTATTTTTATTAACTTCGTTCCATGGGACGAGTCAATACTCCAATATTAAGCGAATCGGCTAAATTAGCCTTAGAACATGACTTCAAAACAAGTCAGATTCATAGTTATCGAA
>JANXML010000242.1 GCA_025354645.1 Arcicella sp.
ATTTATGATCTGGATGAAAATATTACTCGAAAATACGCAATAATTCACGCTATTCAATGACAAAATTATTTTATTAAATTCTACAATAATCATAATGATATTCAAACGATTATCTTTGTAAACAAAACCATTAATTAAATATTATACATTACTTAACCATTATGTTTTCTAAAAATCTCCTCCTCGGACTCGTCGTGTCCATGACCTTTTGTATCTCTTGCGGTAAAGTCAGTAAGCAAATGATGATTGCCAATAAGCAATTATTTGAAAACCTGTATGCTAAAGACCAGCGTGTCCGTGAAGCCGCTGGAAAAGTTGATAGTGTGGCAAAAGTAAAATTAGAAGAAGGGCTAATTGACGATGAAATCGAAAAAATATTCTCCTTAAATGCCGTCATTGTGAAGAAAAATATTGCTTTACGAGATAGTATTATTAAACTAAACGCCACCGATGAAAAAGCCCTAAAAGAGACTTTAAAGAGTGATTTGGAAGGTAAAACAAGCATTATTTCAGACCTAAAAGCCAAAGCAATGGACGATTCTTTGACCCTACTTATTATTGAAGAAGGGATGAGAAACAGCACCATCTATAAAATCCCAAATGAGATTGTTTTCACGGGAGGAGGCTATAAAATTATTGATAAGAATCTTCCCAAAATGCAACAGTTTTTTGAGCCTATTCTGGATTCTATAGTCGTTTCAGCCAATAAATATATCAATAAAAAACTTAGGGTTAAAATCGTCGTGTACGGTTACGCAGACTCCGACCCCATAAACACAAAATCAAGACTTTATGATGAAATTGCTCGAAGTCTCTACCATGAAACAATTGATAGTTCATTATTGACCATTTCACCAAGATTAAATCAAGAATTATCCAGATTAAGAGCAGAAGAAGTAGGCGAATTAGTAAACACCATAACTTTCGATAAACTTAATTACATCACAGGCGTAAAGTCAATCTTTGTAGATTTGCAAAAGGAAGGAAAAGGAGAGGAGTTACCCGACAATAAAATTAAATACAATACCACTGATGCAAGACGTAGAATTGTGAAGTTTTATTGGAAGATTTTGCCGATATAAAACAAAAAAATGAGTCCCAATTTCAAAATTGAGGACTCATTTTATTTCTATGCAAAATCTTATATCGACTATTTTCTATGTAAACTATAACACCTATATAGTTGCAATTTCCTCATTTTCAACAACATCCAAACTATTTATCTTCCTTTTTGCCACTTCATAAAAATATTGAACGACAAAGAAAACGGTCAAATAGTAAACAACTACTGCCAATGTTTTGTAAAAATTCCATTGATTAACTTTTAAATCATCTACTATCTGATAAATCACAAAAACGGCAGATAAAGAAATGAAAATCATAATTCTCACAACATTTTTATCTGCAATTCCCAAGTAAGCTAAATGATGTGTTGTATGATCACGCCCACCTACAAATGGTGATACTTTACGGGCTAATCTTCTAAATGTAACGGTTGTTGTATCAATCAATGGAACAATAAAAGCCAAAGCGGGAACTAAAAACTGTCTAATCTGAAAACCTCCTTCAAGACTATCCCTAAAAGTCCAAAAATATTGAATGCTAACCCAAGCTAAAAACGCTCCCAAGAACTGACTACCAGTATCCCCCATATAAATTTTCGCTGGGTTCCAATTGTAAAACAAAAAACCAATTAAAGCTCCTAAAGTTCCAGCAATCAGAATTACATCCGTTAAATTGACATCACCAGATTGCCAAATTATCATTAAAGCAACGCCTAAAGTAATGATGGATACACTCGTAACAATGCCATCCATATTGTCTAACATATTTATTGAATTCATCATTCCAACTACCCAAATTGTTGTAAAAATAATATTAAGTAATTGATAATCAGATATTTGAATAATTGCTCCGCTTAATATAAAACAAACCGAAACCATTAATTGTCCTATAACTTTTGTAAATGGAGAAGTAAAAAAAAAGTCGTCAAGAAAGCCAAAAGTAATTGCAATTGTTAAAGAAAGAATAAGATAGGGGTAAAATCCTCGAGCAATAACTGTGAAAATACACAGCATTAGGAAGGTAATAAAGAAAGTAAATCCGCCAAATTTTGGTTTTAAATTTGTTGCCCATCTTATTTGTTCAACCTGGGAAATGTAGTTTTTGGGTAGTTCTTTCTTTAAAAATTTATAATTAACGATAAAAGTTATAATTATCGAAATCAAAAATATCAAAACGATTAATAAAAATGGAAAATTGGCGGGATTCATATTTAGTAGTTTATGTTTAACTTATACTGATTTTAAAAATACGCAATAAGCATATTGTTCCAAACATTTTTACTCTCTGCGTCTCTGCAACTTTGCGTGAATTATATCATTTATTCCTTCTTCCAATCCTATCAACTCCTTCCCTAAAATTGCTTTCATCTTAGAAATATCAGGCATCCTCCGAGTCATATCTCCTTCTTTGAGGGCGGGTAAATGAACAATGCTTGAATCAGAATTAGTTATTTTAATGATTAATTTTGCTAATTCCAAAATACTGATTTCAGAATTCGAGCCTATATTTATAACTTGATTTATGGCTAAATTCTCTTTCAATATTTTAAGTGTAACATCCAAATTATCATCAATATGACAAAATGTTCTTGTTTGAGAACCTTCACCATAGATGGTAATAGCCTCATGATTTAATGCTAAATTCAAAAACTTAGCCACCACAAAATCCTCACTTTGACGATTACCATAAGTGTTAAAAAACCTAAGAATCGTGTAGTCTAATCCATATTCTTTATGATAGGCTTTTATAAATGCCTCCCCAATATTTTTAACAACTGCATACGGTAATTTTGAATTTAGTGGTGTAGTTTCTTCATTTTGTGGAAATTCGACGGGTTCTCCATATACTTCCGAGGACGAAGAAAAGAATAATCGTTTCACTTTTGTTTCATTACATAATTTCAAGACATTTTTGATACCATCAATATCTTGCAAAACCATCAAAGGATTTTCCAATGTTCTTTTTACGCCTACGAAAGCCGCATAATGAAAAACATAATCAAACCTATATTTCAACATAATGTCTGATATTTGAGTAATGTCGTTCACATCACATTTAATAAAAAGGTAATTTTCAGTTTCGTCAGGAGGTAGATTTCCTCTTTTTCCCGTTAAAAAGTTATCAACGCAAAGAACAAAATTATTTTTATCACTGATTAATTTATCGGCTAAAGTACTACCAACAAAACCTGCACCTCCTGTTATTAAAATTTTGGACATAAAATCAAATTAATGGTGGTTTTTACACAAATGTATCTAAGAATATTCCAAAACAAAAATGACGAACCTTTTGAGTTCGTCATTTTTATTAATCTTTCAATATTTACCTTATTTCTTAGATAACTTTTTTGATATTGCACCAGTATCAGTTTTCAATGTATAAAGATAAGTACCTTCAGTTAAAATGCTTCCTTTGGTAAAAGTTACAGAATGGTCTCCTTCAGACATATCTTGATTGTCAACCAAAGTTGCCATCGTCATTCCAATAATGTTTGTTATTGATAAGGTTACTTTTCCAGCTTTAGGTACATAATATTGAATTTCTACTGATGTTTCAAATGGATTTGGGTATGCGTACATACTTACTTTCTCACTCGTTTCAGCACCTGCAATTCTTGCTGAAGATTCGATTTTGCCAATACTTGCTTTAAAATTTGCTCCACTTTTTGCCGTAAATCCAGGCAATAATTTCACAGATTTTCCAGCCTCGTAATGCACTTTTGAATCCTCGCTAATCACGTTCGAAGCACTGATTGTCTCAGTTGCTACTTCGTGTTTGGTAGCTCTATTAATGTTATCAGTAATTTTTAAAGAAGCATCTTGGGCAGAAGCAACTCTCACTGACATCACGAAAAGAAACATTCCAACTATTCTGAAATAATTTTTCATTTGTTTTCTTTTTTTTGCAACTATATAGAGAATATAGTAAACATAGATAACATTACTATTATATCTCTAATCAGTCTTTTTAGTAATTGAAAATAACTAAATAATTTTAGATAATTAAGTAACTCAAATTTTCATTTCTATTGCATTCTATGTTACTTAAGTCTCTATGTGGTTACTTTTTTCTCAATTTACTAACCTGTTGTTTAAGGATCTTCAATTCTGCTGCTTGAGCATCATTTGCTTTCTTCATATCCAACAAATACAAAGTCAATTCTTCAACTTTTTCCAATAACTTAACATCCGTCTTTCCTAAGTTATTTCCAGTTGCTGCCATTTCAGTTGCACTTGGTACGTTTGGCAAGTGACCATTGATTGCAATGAATTTCTCAACTTCTCCCAACGTCAAACGTTTGTAATTTGGTTTAAAAACATAATCAGGCCAAGACTCAGAACCTTCAACTTTCACGTTTACCTCTTTAGATAATACACCACCCTTAACGATTAATGAATTACCATCTAAACCAGATCCTTTGATAACCACACCATTAGTACTATTATTATACAAATAACCATCCGATTCTTTCCAATTTTCAGCTACTGGACCACCTGTTGCTGTAGTAGTTGCTCCAACAATGCCTACTAAAATCACATTACCCGCTGCATCAACACTTAACGCTTTATTAGCACCACCAGTACCAGCAGTACTTGCAGAAGTAAGATTAGCAAATCTTAAACCAGAACCAGAGCCTAAACCTGCACCAGTGATTGTTGTTGCACCACTTCCTAAAACTATAGTGTTACTTGCCCCTACTATTGCATTTGAACCAATAGCAACCGAATTTGTTACTATTGCCGAAGAGGTATTTGCTCCATTTCCAATAAATACATTACTACTGCCAGTTGTAACATTAAAACCAGCATTAACTCCTAAAAATACATTTTGCGAACCTGTAGTGTTCAAATAACCAGATCCAGAACCAAATCCTGCATTACCAGTTCCAGATGTAGTACTATAACCAGCGGCTGCTCCAACAAATGAATTCCCATCAGCATTACTAAATCTTCCCGCATTTACTCCAATAAAAGTTCCAGAATTTCCAACAACATTACCAGCTCCAGATGCAGTACCTAAAAACATATTGTTTGTTCCAGATGTATTTGATGAACCAGAACTTTCTCCCATAAATGTATTAGCAAATCCTGAAATATTACTAAATCCAGCATTAGCACCTAAAAAAAGGTTATTGTTACCTGTGTTAGACGGACCTGCATTAGCACCTAAAAATAAATTACTTGTTCCTTTAATACTAAGAACCTTAGTAGCCCCAAAATTGTATGATCCGTCTGCAGGAACATTTACTGACCCACCTGCTACAGTTACGTCAATAGGATTAGTTACTGACAATGATTGCCCAACTGGAGCAGTAATCGTTTGAGCATTTGCTGAAAATATCCCTAAACAGCATATAAGTCCAGAAAGTATTTTTGTTTTCATGATTTTCAATGTTTAAAATTTTAAATGTTATTTTTTTCTATGACGAAATTCCTTATTTTATTTCAAATTAACAATACTATACCATTATATATTTCATATAATTTATTATTCGGGTTTTTATCTAACTCTTACCTTGTCTAACTCTTCATAAACCGAATTATTACTAATATATTCGGGTACAATGCTCTTTATCTGTCCAATCAATTCCCTATTATTCCCTTCATACAATAATCTTTCCAATTCATCCAATACCACTTCCATAACCCCAAAACTTGGCGTAACTACTTTCGCACACATAATCTTTGGGTGATGGGTAGGCATCGTATTTTCGTTGTCATTTAGTAGCTCTTCGTACAATTTTTCACCTGGTCTCAGGCCTGAATACTCTATCTGAATGTCTTTGCCTTCTCGTAATCCCGAAAGCGTGATCATTTTCTTCGCCAAATCCGTTATTTTTATAGGTTCACCCATATCAAAAACAAATACCTCACCACCTTTTCCCATTGTTCCTGCTTCTAATACCAATTGGCAGGCTTCTGGAATTGTCATAAAATAACGAGTAATTTCAGGGTGAGTCACTGTTATCGGTCCTCCTTGTTCTATTTGTCTTTTAAATAATGGAATCACTGACCCATTTGATCCCAACACATTCCCAAAACGTGTTGCAATATATTTTGTATTTACACCTGACACATTATTCATACTCTGAGTATACATCTCCGAAACTCTTTTCGTAGCCCCCATCACATTGGTCGGATTTACCGCTTTATCCGTCGAAACCATCACAAATTTAGCGACACCATATTCTGCCGAAAGCTCAGCAACAATTCTTGTCCCCATGATGTTTACTTTCACTGCTTCATAAGGATTATTCTCCATCATCGGCACGTGTTTATAAGCGGCTGCGTGAAAAACAAGATGTGGTCTCGAACTTCTGAATATCCTACTCATTCTTGTCTTGTCCGACACATTCCCAATTGCAATTTGGATACTCGTATTGTCGGGAATTAATTTTTTGATTTCAAACTCTAAATCATACAAAGCGGATTCAGCTTGATCTACCAAAATTATCTTAGTAGGAAAATAATTCAATAATTGTCTTACAATCTCACTGCCAATCGATCCAGCTGCACCCGTAACCATAATTACCTTTCCATCTACTTCCTTACTAATCAATAAGTTATTCATTTCGATAGAATCTCTCTCCAATAAATCTTCAATCTTCACATTATGAATTTGATTAACCGAGAACTCCCCATTTACCCACTTCTCTACTGGAGGCAAAGTCTTCACCACAATTCCTTTTTCTAAAAAATAGTCACTTATTTCTCTTTTAGCCGATGGCGTAATCTTCTTAATCGCAACAATAACTTCATTAGAATCATCTACTTTATCCAAAAACTTATTCACCGCATCTTCTCTACTATATACCCTTATTCCCTCAATTGTTTTATTGAGTTTAGCAGGATTATCATCAATAAAACCCAAAATATGGTATCCTCTAATTTTATCATTCAATAATACATTTTTTGTGATTAAACCAGAATAACCCGCCCCATAAATCAAAACACTTTTGGCAGATTTGAATTCCAAAATCAAAGATTCATAAACGGCTTTTACTAAAAAACGACTTGATATTAACAAAAAGAGACAAATGAAATAATCAATGCTTAAAATTGATAAAGGAACATAATAGGGAGTATCATATCCAGATAAATAACGAATTCCCAAGGAAAATGAACCTGCTACAAAGGTACTAAGCGTAACCGTTTTGAATAATAAAATAGCATCTTCAATGCTCGTATGGCGAATAATACCCGTGTAAGAACGAAAGTAAAAAAAGCATCCTAATCTTATGTACAGTATAAAAAAGTACTGCCTCTCAATGGATTGCCAACTAATATTACTAACATGAAAATTGTGTCTCAGTATATTTGCTACAATGAATGAGACAGAAACAATCATCATATCAACCGCTAAAATAAGCCACCGAGAAACAAACTTATTAGAATACTTTGAAAGTAAATGTTCTGACATGAAGGTATAATTATAAATTTTATAACGAGTTTATTTTTAGGTAAAATTGTATTAAAGTCCAATTTTACCCACAATTTAAGACTTTTCCTAACTGTAATGCTTCAAACTTATTAAACGGTTAGAGTCATAGCTCTACGTTTCGTGAAAATATAAAGCACTATCAACAGAACTATTATGAAAAAACCAACCGCCAATTGTATATCTATTGTGTACCGTAAGTTAAAAATTACTGTGTAACAAATCATGAACTGTATTGACATATAAATAGATGACATCAGTAAATGAGAAATTTTTAGATTATTTACAATTACTTGAAATAAATGAAGTCTATGAGCTTTAAAAATATTTTCTTTTAAGAACAATCTATGAATAATAGTCAATACACTATCAACTCCGTAAACCGATAAAAACAATATATAAATCAAATTTTGTTCTTGTATAATTAATTTTAATACTAAAAATAAAATAATCATTGCTATTGATATACTACCAACATCTCCTGCAAAACAACGTGCTTTTGTCCTAAAATTAAAATAGCTGAACACCACTAAACCTAAAAAAATAAAAGTTAACAAATCATTTTCTATAAAATTAGTATGATAATTGTTTACATACGCTAATGCCAGTATCACAATTGTGCTATATCCACTTGTAATACCATTAATACCATCCATAAAATTATAAGCATTAACGATGCCCACCCCAACAATCATTACCATTAAGTAAAGCCATAAATTATTTTCAAAAAAATGTAGTTGATATAAAATTAAGCCGATTGCCATGAATTGAAAAGGTAGTCGATATCGGTTTGAAAGTGTAAAAATATCATCTAAAAAACTTATAAAAGTAACTAAGCTAAGACCAATAAAAAAGAAAGTGTAATTATAGTCTGAATAGATAAAGTATAAGAAAGATGATACCCAAAAAATAATACCTCCTCCTCGGATGGTAATCTCGGTATGTGAACTTCTATTATTTGGTTTGTCCGTAATATTATAATACTTAGCAATCTGAAAATAAGAAAGCTCTATGAGTACAAGTATTGGTGTAAGAAAAAGGAAAGTCATATCAGGAGTTTTTTATATTTTGATAAAATATGATTTTTAGCAAACCTTTGTTCTGCGGAAATACGTGCATTCACACCTTTTTCTCTAATAGAAAATTTATCAAAGTGGTTAAAAAAATCAAGGATTTTATCAGTTTGAGATGATTCAAATTGCCAGCCAATTTCATTTTCTTCAACAACCAAACCTATTTCTCCATTTTTATTGCCTATATATAAGATTGGTTTTCCAGCTGCCATAATATTATAAGATTTTGATGGAACCCCCAAACCTAACATTCCATCATAAAGTGATACAATAGCAACATCACAGGAATTCAAAAAAATATTTTGTTGGCTTCTATGAAAAGAATCCATAAAAGACACATTGGTTATTTTATAAGATTTAGCTTTTGCTATTAAAGTACTCTTCAATGCTCCTTCTCCAATAAAAACAAAATGCAAGTTAGGATTTGAACAAAGAGCAATAATATCTAATAATTCCTCCAAACCTTGACATCTACCAATGTTTCCAGCATATTGAAACACAATCTTGTTTCTCAATCCTAAGTTTTCATAAATACTCTGTTGATTTTCAAGGTTTGGATAAACAGTATCAATGTCAGCCCAATTCTCAATAAGCACAATTTTCTCATTGGTTCCTAATTTTTGTTCAAATAAAAGTCCCATATCTCTACCACAAACTATTATTCGATTTGCAGATACATAGGCTTTTTTAAAAATATACTTTAAAGCTCTATAAACAAGACTTTGAGAATTTAGTAAATTAATAGGAATTAAGTTCTCTGGAAAAACATCATGTACCAAAATAGTTAATTTGATTTTTTTAAATTTAGAAAATAAGGCAACAATTGGTATTAAAAATGCAGGATTAGTTACTAACCACACATCATCACCCTTTTTTACCCTTTTTATTATTTGATAAGCGAGAGCGAGTGTGAGGTAGAGAAACCTTAAAATACGAGAGACTAATTTATTTTTATCAAGTGATAATGCCTTAATTCTAAAAACATGTATGTTATTAGATAGTTCTTTTTCTCGAGAAATTAGATTAGTTTTTTTCTCGTAAGTATCTGATCCACATATAATATTTATATCCTGATATTGAGCAATGTGCTTTGCTATGCCAGTAAGGTAAAAACTTGTAGCAGTCTCATCTGGATAAAACACTTCTGATACTATCCATAACTTTTCTTTGTTCTCCATAATTACTCGGACCAAACAACTCTTTTTATATAATCCACGTAAGAAATAATAATCCTAACCACTTTCTCAGAAACATTAGGCATTGAATAATCAGCTACCTTTCTAAAATTTGGATTTTCTCCTCTTTTTTGATGTTGTAATTGAACTAATCCCTGCATGATTCTTTCAGGATTTAATCCTACCATCATTACTGATGTCTCTTCCATTGCTTCTGGACGTTCATGGGCTTCACGTAAATTCAAAGCATGAAAATTGAAAGTTGACGATTCCTCCGAAATACTACCACTGTCCGATAAAACTGCATAAGATTTCATCTGCAAGGCATTATAATCAAAATATCCCATTGGTTTCAAAAACTGAATTAAGGGATTCATAGTAATTTGCTTCGCCTCAATCATTTTACGAGTTCTTGGATGAGTCGTCATAATGATTGGAAAATTGTAGGTTTCAGCAATTAAATTTAAAACTTGCATTAATCCCACAAAATTTTTCTCACTATTAATATTTTCCTCTCGATGGGCAGAAACCACAAAAAATTCACGCTCTTTCAGTTGTAATTTTTCCAGAATAGGAGAGGCTTCAATCTGTGGTTGATAATAATGTAAAACTTCTGACATTGGCGAACCAGTTTTAATGATTCTGTCAGCAGATAGTCCCTCTCTCAATAAATATTCACGAGCGATGTCACTGTATGTCAAATTAATATCTGAAACATGATCAACAATTTTACGATTAGTTTCTTCTGGTACTCGTTGATCGAAACAGCGATTTCCAGCTTCCATGTGAAAAATAGGAATGTGGCGTTTCTTGGCAACGATAGCACATAAACAGCTATTTGTATCCCCTAAAACTAAAAAAGCATCGGGCTTTTCAGCTTCCAAAACGGGGTCAATTTTAATTAAAATTAATCCGATAGTTTCAGTCGCAGTTTGCCCTGCGGCATTCAAAAAGTGGTCTGGTTTACGAATTCCTAAATCATCAAAAAAAACTTGATTTAATTCAAAGTCATAATTCTGACCTGTATGTACAAGTATATGCTCAATTACTTCCGAGGCATCTAAGGCAGCAATTACCCTTGCCAATCTAATAATTTCAGGTCTTGTTCCGACAACGGTTACTACTTTTAATTTGGTGACTGGTAATTGGTTATTTGTAATTGGTATTCCCATCTTAATTCTATTAATTTAAAGATTTAATCAAACCTTGAATCATCCTTGAAATTGTATTTAATTCGTCTAAGATTTTCGTTTGCTTATCTTTTTGAATGTAATTCAGATTGCCTGAAATAATTATTTGTGTTTCTAACTCCGCTCCACTTGCTAATGCTATATATAAAAAATGTTTAAACTCTATTTTTCCTTTTCTACAAGCTCCTTCTGCAATGTTAGAAGGAATTGAAACTGCTACTCTTCGCATTTGTGAAACTAATCCAAATAATTCCTCTCTTGGATATTCTTTGGTTAGACTATACATACAGGTGACAAATTCAATACTTTTTTTCCAAACATCCAAATCTTTGTGTGTCATTAGTTATTATTTAAGCCCAAAATATTCTATAATCATAAACAACTAATCACTAATCACCACTTACCAATCACCAACTAAACATTTTCAAAATAAGTGTCTGGGTCGTTTGGATTATAAAATTCATTAATCCAAAAAATAGTATATAATTCTTCCGTACCTGTGTTCTTGATATTGTGCGTAAACCATATTGGCATATCTACGTAAGCGGGTTCATTTCCATCTAACTCATAATTCATAATTTCATCTGTTCCGATTTGTCTCAATTGAATTAAAGCCTTTCCTTTGATAACTGCAAAACGTTCAATTTTTCTGGTGTGGAAATGGTTGCCTCTTGTAATGTCAGGAACAGTGGTTGAGAAAGACACTTGCCCACCGACATTTAATCTAATCACTTCTACAAACGAACCTCTGGAGTCAGGATTCTGCTTAAATTTTACTGGAAAATGATTAGCAATATCTATGTAACATCGAAAAGTATTGAACAAATTTACTTCAAAAGAATTGTTTAATGATGGAATAATCCCATTATCTTGATATTGCTCTTTGTAGGTATGCAAGGATTCGAGCAAATTTGATACCGTGCATTCCTGCGTATGAGCAATAGTTACGGTTGCAGATGATATAGAAGATTCGTTGATTATCTTAATGATTGCCTCAACTAACTCGCCTACATAGATGAGTTTCATATTACCATCTACATTGATGACGGGCGTTTCATTATGAGTAAGTTTATGGCAAAAAGTCGCTACTACTGAATTATAATTTGGACGACCAAATGGACCAAAAACATTAGGAATTATTAAACCAGTAAAATGACCTTCCGAGGTATTTGCCCAGTTTTTCAATAATTCTCTACCTTCTTTTTTTGATTTTCCGTATAAATTATCTTGTTCTTCTTGGGTTGAAGAAGACATCAGTACATAAGCCGTACTTTGAGTTCTGGAAAGTGAAGCAATGAGTTTTTTAACTAAGTCAATGTTTGTGTCATAAATGACCTGAGCGTCTGAATGACGATTCATGGCCGCTAAATGAACAATCACATTACATTCACCAACAAATGTATCAAGTAGAATGTCAGTTTCAAAAAATGATTTATTGAAATGAATTCTTTCAAATGTATCAGGATAAAGTCCGAGCGTGTTATAAAGATGCTTCCCGACAAAACCTTCTTGTCCTGTAATACCTATTTTCAACATTAATTTAATTCTTCGATTAGTTATTAGTAAATTGTGATTGGTAGATTGTAATCGGTAAATACTGAATTGTAATTAGTGTTTAAAAGTTCTAAATTTTCATCACTTATATAAAACCAAAATGATGTTTAAATTTTTAACAAACAATATTATGTAAGTTGCTGATAATCAAGCAACTGTGAAGTGTTAAAAACTGATCACCAGTTACAAATAACTAATCACCAACAACTAATCAGGATATCGAACAGTATTAATTTCGCCTAATATTTCTTTCTTAATGATGGGTAATTTATGAAGTAGTTTTTTCATCCCCTCAATATCTAATCTCTCAGTATTATGTGAATGATATTCATCGTAATTAGATACATCTGGTTCACCTTCTGAGAAATACTGAGCATAATTCAAATCACGGTTATCGGCTGGAATTCTATAATAATCACCCATATCTTCTGCTTTTACCATATCTTCTCTATTGACCAATGTTTCATAAAGTTTTTCACCATGACGTGTCCCAATAACCTTAATTTCGCTTTTCGAATCATATAGTTCTAATAGTGCCTTAGCTAACACCTCAATAGTTGCCGCAGGTGATTTTTGAACAAATAAATCTCCTTGTTTTCCATTTTCAAAAGCAAATAAAACCAAATCTACTGCATCCTCCAAAGTCATCATAAACCGAGTCATGTTAGGGTCGGTTAAGGTGAGTGGATTACCTAATTTTATTTGGTCAATAAACAAAGGAATAACTGAACCTCTGGAAGCCATCACATTACCATAACGAGTTGCACAGAAAATGGTCTTTGAACCATCCAAATTTCTTGATTTTGCAATGGTTACTTTCTCCATCATTGCTTTGGATATTCCCATAGCATTAATTGGATAAGCGGCTTTGTCTGTACTTAGAACTATTACTTTTTTAACTTCATATTTTTCAGCGGCAGTCAATACATTATCCGTTCCAATAACATTAGTTTTCACAGCTTCCATCGGGAAAAATTCACATGATGGCACTTGTTTAAGTGCGGCAGCATGAAAAATATAATCAACACCTTTTATTGCCGTTTCAATACTTGCCAAATCCCTAACATCGCCAATATAAAACTTTACTTTCGGATGATTGATACGCTTACGTAAATCATCTTGTTTTTTTTCATCTCGACTAAAAATTCGGATTTCTTTGAAATGGTCTGTATGTAAAAAGCGATTTAAAACCGCATTACCGAATGATCCTGTGCCACCTGTAATAAGAAGAATTTTATTTTTAAGCATTTAGCTTTTAATTTGAAGTTTTATAAATCTCAAAATGAGCATCTTTAATAATGTAAATCTTAGCAGAATACTGCCAATTAAAGAATAAGAACTTTTATTAGTTAAAAAAGCATCTCCTAAATTGTGAGCAGAAAAGTTTTCCCCATGTCTTCTAAAATAAATTAACTGTTCCCTAAGAAAGTAGGTTCTGCCAATCATTTCTCCGATTAAACCAATCCAAGTATCATGAGAAAAAATATCATTTGGGAAAGGTAGACTTGCTTCTAACACTTTACGATTAAAAGCCATACAGCATCCTACAAATGAATTTTTATAAAAATTTTTCAAAAAGCCACTTCGAGAATGTCTGATTTCAAAAAATGAATCCGAAATAAGCTGTTTTTGAGAATTCACTAAAAAGCAATCACTAGTAATTAAATTTGCATTTGTTTTTGTAAATGTTTCTAAAAATCGACTAACCTTATTTTTTGTCCAAATGTCATCTTGATCCGCCAAAAAGATAATTTCTCCTGTAGCTTTTCTCAATGCATTTTCAAAATTAAAATTATGATTTTTAAATTTTATACTATTTTCAAAAAGATAAATTCTTTCATCATTTAAAGATTCAATAATTGAAACAGTCTTATCTGTTGAACAATCATCTGAAATAATAATTTCATCACTTGTTCCCAATTGACATAAAATAGAATCCAACTGTTCTTTAATATACTTTTCTCCATTATATGTGGCTATGCAAACGGATATGAGAGGCATAATATATTTAGTTACGGAATTATATACTTAAAAATGCAAGTTGAAGATTTAGCCTTATTAACCGCTGACGGGGCGAAAAGCCACCGTCAGGGACTGAGAT
This sequence comes from Arcicella sp., assembly GCA_025354645.1. Taxonomy (GTDB): domain Bacteria; phylum Bacteroidota; class Bacteroidia; order Cytophagales; family Spirosomataceae; genus Arcicella. Next base: position 14,597 of record JANXML010000242.1, read on the forward strand.
TCAGACCGCTGACGGCGGTTTTTACCCCGTCAGCGGTTCTGCATTTTTAAGTATATAGTTCCGTTTAGTTATTGTCCGAATATAGGAATTTTATAAAATGTTATTAATGCAATAAATATAAGAGTCAAACCAATTGAATTAATTAAAAACGGATTTGTAGCAGACTCAATATATAAAAATAGCACCGAAAAAAATAGTGGGGTTGTGAAATTTCTATCAATTACGGACGTTCTCATGTACAAGAAAAAAAGTAAAACAAGTAATGAAAACCAATATATTAATCCAAACAGTCCTTGCTTATGGAAAACTTCTAAGTATGTTATTTCTAAATGCCCTACACCAATCGGTACGCCAATACCATATCCATGACCAATTAACCAACTATTCCAATCTATCCTTTCTACAACTTGAGTTATTTGTATAGTTCTGACAATATCCGACTCTGCCTTATCACCTAAAGTTTCTAAGTATAGAGGTAAAGAATATAGTAAACTTATCAGTATTATTAATAGGCTCATCACCCCCAATACTATATTTTTTCTCTTGTAAATATTTTGATAGATAAAATATGGTATGGTTATTAGTCCAATAGTTACAATTAATCCACGTGTTAAAGTTAGAATAATAGCAATTAATATTACAGCACAAGATAAAAATTTCCAAATAGATTTCTTTTCAAAAAGAAAAAAGAAAAAACCTATGCACATGTAAGCAAAACCTTTATACATGATTGCTCCTTCACCCCTGAATGCAATCTCATCAGCATAATCTTCTTTTGAGGTTATCATATATAATTCTTGAAAATTAGTTAATCCTACTAATAAAGCTATAAGGATAGAAATATACATTAATGCCATTAATAAAGAAGAAAATTTCAATAATTTGACAATTATATTAACTGTTTTTCTATCATTTATTAAAAAATCAAAAAAGGGAAGTATGAAAAAGAAAGATGCCATCTTGGCATCATCAATAATTCTTGTCGTTTCTGCATTATGAATTAGGCCATTTATAATACTCCATGAAAATAAAATTGTAAAAAAAATTAGAACTATTTTTGATATTGGGTTTAAAATGTATCCTTTAAAAATTAAGATTGGCAATAATAAAAATGCCCCAATAAAAAGGTACATTCTAAGCGTAAGACTACCTATATTAATTAATCTTCCAGCTCCTCCAATAAATAATTCCAACAGCATTACGTAAAAGTAAACCTTAAAAAGGTACTCTATATTAAATTTTATATTTCTTGGAAAGTGCATAAATCATGAATAAAACCAGTTCCTAAACAGGATAATGAAAAAAGTGTTCTTCCCAAATTTTAACGATAATTTTATCCCTCTCAAAAAAGTGATAATAAAATAATTAATATAACTATGAGAATCTTTTGCTGCTACTTTAGCTCCTTCACAAAGAAAACTAAAACGTATTAATTCTTTTTCAATTGAATTAACACTTTCAGATGATAAGTTATGGGTTGAATTTGAATTTATTACAAAAAAATATTCTCTAACACTTCTAATTTTATCCATAAATGCGTGGTCACTAAAATCAAGCCTTATTCGTTCATTATATCCTCCCACTAAGTTAAAAAGTTGGGTAGTAATTAAAATGCCACTATTTATAGGGGTTATTCTTTTTAAAGAAGTTAAGCCTTGAGGGATGTAAGATAGTTTAAACCCTCTTTTAAATAAATATTTTGAAGGAGAAATAAGGTCTCCTTTTTGAGAAAATAATATTGGTGCAAAAACTTCGATAGGCACATTGTTACGAACAGCTTTATAATATTCTTGAAGTATATTATTTGAAAAGGAAGTATCTTGATCAAGTAACAACAACCATTTTTTACCTAAAGTATCTGCTAATTTTGCACCTTTATTGTAGGCAATCCCTAATCCTGGGTTTGATGAATCATGAAAATAAGTGATATTGATATGATTGTTAGTAGTATTTAACTCTTCCAATGAATCCTTAAACTGAGATGGGCTGTTATCGTAAATAAAAAAACACATTTTGGAGTGGTGCTTTTTCTCGATTCCTTTTAACAATGACTCGAAGGATTTACACTTATTGAAATTCTCTTTGTAAGTAACAATAATTATTAATAAAGTATCTAAAAAATCTTCCATTACCTCAATTTTACTAAAATATTTTATACAAGCAAAATTCTATTTTAACTATATCTTTTGCCCAATTGTGATAATATTGCAAGGACTAACAAACTCGCTTTCAATAAATTTTATTTCTGCAAATTTGAACATTTCCTTAATCAAATCAACGTTAAAAACATGGTGATGCAAACATCTATTTTCATAATTTTCTAAACTCCGTTCTTTCAATTCAGCTAAAATACTTGGTCCCAGTGGATCTCTTTTCATATCATGAAAAGTTAATACTTCTTCTATACATTCTGTATCAGTTTCATCAATGCCATTTTGATAATCTTCAAGAAAATGTTCAAATTTTGTGATTGGGCGTTTATGGTCAAATGTGTAATCTGGGTGTGGTAAAATTAATAAAATATGCCCTTCATGTTTTAAAACTCTCATCCACTCTTTTAATGCTTTAAGCGGGTTTGCAATATGTTCCAGACTATGACACGATAAAACCATATCAAAATGTTCATTTGGGATAGTAGATAAGTCGCTTCCCTCATTGATATATTGCAAACCTGTGAGTGATTCTGCATATTTATAGTTACCTAAACCCGCAATTATTTGACCTTCCCACACCGTGTTTGCACTAAAATTACAACCATCTACACCAGCTAAAACTTCATAAATTGGAAATATATTATTGTGTCTAAAAGCGGGACTCGGTCCACCTATTTCAAGTGCTAATCTATGCTCAAATAAATATTTATATTGTCGAAAAATTTTCGAATTTGTAGTACTTGGTAGAAGAAAACGTCTTCCTCTCCAAAAAAGGCCCGATATCCCTTCACATTCAATTATAAGTTTTACTTTATCAATTAATTTAAACATTACTAGTGAAGATTGCTGTTTGAATAATTTATATAATACTGTTAGATAGTCTAACAGAAAGTTAGGAAGGCTATTTTTTTTGAAAACTTCCTATATATTGGGAAGTTAAAAATTCTTCGAATATATTAAAGGTCACCTTATTGAAAGATTTTCTACCACTACTTTTCGTAGTAACATCAAGTATTGGTTGAACACTAATTAGTTTATAATCATTTTTATCAAACAAATCTGGTACATTTTTTTTGCAGAAAAAACGTAGATGAGTTTTATCCATTATTCCACCTTCGGGATCATAGTTAAAACTACCTCCGACTAATATTTTGGACATTGTTGAAATTTCTCTAATATTCGGAACGCTGATAATAAATATACCACCTTTTTTTAAAAATTTGGTTAACTTTTCTACAACTTTCCAAGGGTCAACTAAGTGTTCTAAAACATCTCCTGCTAAGATTACGTCAAAATATTCTACAGGGAGGTTTAATTCTTCCGTCTCTAAATTAGCAATAATAAAATTATCAATAGCGGGGTTTTTTTGATTAGTATTTTCTAACTCAAATAAATCAACTCCTATCACTTCTTTAGCCAATTTTCGCTCTTTAATTTCAACTAATGTGTTACCACTTCCAGCTCCAATTTCTAAAATTTTTTGATTATTATTATTAGGAAGAAGAGATATTAAATCCTCACGTATTTGAACGTAATAATAAGAACTATCTTTATTTTCGTATATATGCTTCATCAAATTTACCTTTTTTAGTTAAATGCATTACTGCCATCTTTAATGATATAGTAATAAATAATTCTGTAATAATTATTGAGATTGCTGTTCCATCTATTAGAAGTAGGGGTACTAATGCAAAATTTAAAATTAGACTCAATATTGCTCCTACAATTAAAATTCGAGCATTATATATTTTATAATTGTAAGCTAATAGTGTTACGTAAGAGGGTATGTTCAAAGCAACAATAAAGGGAACAACACTTAATATCTTTACATAATGAGATAGCTCATTGGTGTTTTGTTTCGATAACAAACTAACAATTTCTAATGAATAAAAATTAAGTAACAACAATGCTCCACCAATGGTCATTAATAAAACAAAAGTGTATCTCTTGATGAACTCTGTGAAGATTTGATAGTTATTTTCTTCAGCTATTTGACAAGCACTTGAATATATGGCTTGTATGTAAACACTTAATAAAGATCTGATAAGAAAAATCAACTTCTCAACAATACTGTAAACCCCAACTAAACGTGGTGATGCAAATAAAGCTAAGATTAGGATATTACTATTTATATAAATATTAACAGAAAAATTAGATATGAAAATCTCTTTTCCTTCTCTAAGTTGATGTTTTATTGATGAAAAAGAGATAAAAAATTTAAGGTCTTGTCTGTTGTGTTTATTCATGAAATAAACTGTCATTGCAATTCCAGATATGAAATTGGTAAGTCCGAGAATAAAGTTACACCAAATAAAATCTTGCTCTTTTTGTACAAATAATAGTAAAAAGAATAAAAAAGATAGTTTAGAGATTAAATTAATTGATGCAATATATTGGTTTCGCTCAAGTCCTTGAAACAGCCATATTGGAAAAAATGCTTGCCCTAAGACAAGCATAAAATTCATTAGAATAAAACTTAAAGAAGCATTTTCTCTCAAAAAATACCAACTAACACCAATAAAAATTGGTAAAGATATAACCGTTAAAAACAACTTAGTAGATAGAACTTGGTTTACTATCTCTATAACTTTCAAATCATTATAACGATTTATAGATAAGGATCTAACAGCTGTTATATTAAATCCATAATCTGTAAATATATAAAAGAAAGAACTTATTGTCTGTACGAGTGCAATTACACCAAATTTTTCAATACCGACATTTTTAATTAAATAAGGAACAATTACAACTGGCACTAAAAGATTAATTCCTTGTGATAGCCCAAGATAGAAGAAGTTTTGAACTGTTTTTATATTTTTAATTTTAGATAACAATTTTCTTGGATCAAACAATTATTTACCAATTCTTTTTCAACCCTAAATAAAAACCAAAATTATTATTATATAATTCTCCACTATCCATTGCAACTGACAATTTAATTACTGCTTTTTCTAAAAATGATGGAGAGTAATTTAGACTTACCAAACCAGAAAATTGATTCTTTATTTTTGCAAATGGATATGTATAAGTTCCTACATTTTTACTATTTGAGATTCTAATTTCTGTATTTACATTATTATTAATTATTCCTGAAACTCCCAAATAAAATGCCTCAACTCGATTATTATTAAAAAATAAACCTGTATTATTCGTAACACTTGAAACATTATTTATAAAGGGTGTACCTAAGGAAACTTGATTATAAGACCAGCCGTTTCTATAAACACCATTATTAAAATAATTGTCCTGTCCTCTAAGTCTTGAATACGTATTATCAGATCCTCCAACTCCTCCTTGGCTTGAAGTATTCAAATATTCGAAAACAATTTTACGTATTCTAATTTTAGCATTCGATGTTTTTTTTACACTTATAGAAATTCCATTTAAACCGTCTGTAATATTACTCAAATAAGCCAAAGAACCATCTTCATAAATACTTTGTCTATAAAGTAAAAAGGAAAAGTCAGTAGTATTTATGTCAAAACCAAAGTCAATTGTTCCTAAATGATTTCCTGAACGGTTTAGAGCGTCATTTACGCCATTTTTAGTTGTATCACCCACTCCCGCTAAACTTCTTCCTGTTACAACATTTATATAATCAGTTAAACTTGATCCTACTTTACCATTAATTGAAAATTCATTCTTTGGATCTGGATACAGCAATTCTCCACCCCATTGCACTTGATGATTAAACCCTCCATAAAAATGAAATTTCCAATCTGGCTTACCTAATCTAAAATATAAACTCTTTTGGTGTAGATAAAAGTTTTTTACATCTGTACGAGAATTTTCAAACCAGCCGTGAGCGTAATTTCCTTTGAAAGATAAAAAGCCTTTTGTAAATCCTAAAGGAACAAAATTAGGCGTTGAAATCTGTATCTTGGGCATCGGTAAAGCGTTTCCTGACCAAATATATGAACCCGATGAAAGCATACTATCTACTAAACCAAATATTTCTTTTCGTCTGCCTGCGTAAATTTCAAAAGCTCCGTATTTTGCTTTGATGTATGCTTCGGGTATCAAAAACTGATTTTCTTTTCCTACGTTTCCAACAATATTTAAACCATATCCCCAGTCAAATTTTGAGAGTTTGTATTGGTCTTCTTTGATAATAGCTTTTTTGTAATCTGAACTAACCGAACCTTTCAACGTGAAAATGGGCGATTGATTTGGAACGGTTCCGTATTGATTGGCTCTAAGCCAAAAAGGAGTTTCGCCGTTGGTAGAAATTATTGTTCCTGCTTCGACAGTGTATTTAATTTCTCTTTTAATCTCATTACTTTGGGCAAAGAGATTAAAAATCTTCAGGAAAAAAAATATCGTAACTGTAAATCTCATAGACTATGAAAAGATATGTAAGTTAAACGTTCACAATCAATTTGAAATCAGTTCCCTCCTTCGTCGGGATGACAATCCGCCGAAACAATTAGTGAAATTACTTCTCAAAAATCGCTAAATCTCCCTGCATCATATCGTCCACTAAGGCTTTTAAATCGTATTTCGGTTTCCAGCCTAATTTTGTCATTGATTTAGTTGGATCACCAATTAATAGTTCTACTTCGGTTGGACGGAAATACCTTTCATCTACTGAAACTACGACTTTGCCAATTTCTATTTGATAAGATGGATTATGACAAGCAACGACTTTTCCAACCTCATGAACATCCTCTCCTTCAAATGTCACTTCAATGCCTAAAAATTCAAATGCCATTCTCACAAACTCCCGTACACGAGTGGTAACGCCAGTAGCAATTACGTAATCTTCAGCCACATCTTGTTGCAAGATTAACCACATCGCTTCTACATAATCTTTAGCGTGTCCCCAGTCTCTTTGGGCATCTAAGTTTCCGAGATATAATTTGTCTTGTTGTCCTAAAGCAATTTGACAAACAGCACGGGTAATCTTGCGAGTTACAAAGGTTTCTCCACGAAGCGGTGACTCATGATTAAATAAAATCCCGTTAGTCGCAAACATATTGTACGCCTCACGGTAATTGACTGTTATCCAATAAGCGTATAACTTTGCTACTGCATAAGGAGAACGTGGATAAAATGGCGTTGTTTCTGATTGTGGTACTTCCTGCACTAAACCGTATAATTCAGAAGTTGAGGCTTGATATATTTTGGTTTTTTGTGTTAAACCTAACAAACGAACCGCTTCTAAAATTCTTAATGTTCCAATCCCATCTACTTGGGCGGTATATTCAGGTTCATCAAAAGAAACTTTCACGTGGGACATTGCCCCAAGGTTATAAATTTCATCTGGTTGAACTTCTTGGATAATTCTGATAATATTCGTTGAATCACTTAAATCACCGTAGTGAAGGATAAACTTAACATCATCTTCGTGTAAATCTTCGTATAGGTGGTCTATTCTTTGAGTATTTATTAAAGAACTTCTCCGTTTAATTCCGTGTACTTCGTAACCTTTTGAAAGTAATAACTCGGATAGATAAGCTCCATCTTGTCCTGTAACTCCTGTAATTAGTGCTTTTTTAATCATTGTAATTTTTTAATTCTTACCGCTATATCTTAAGTCTGGATAGCAATTCGCTTATGTGATGTATTGTGTTGAAAATACATCTAAATGTTCACAAATATAGCAAAGTAAATCTTTTAAGCGAAACAATATTTTCAATCAACAAACAGTATAGTTTGTAAAACATTGATTTTTAGAACTATGTGTGTATTTTAAATTTATCCAAATCTATTAAACGGCAAGTTGTTACAGCCTTGCATCAACCACATTTTTATCATAAATGCCCTTAATATCAAAAACTACTGCATTGTTATTTTTGAAGTTTTCTAAGTTCAACGCCTTATATTCATCATGGGAAACGGCTAAAAGAATTCCATCGTATTTTTGTGATAAGTTTTCAATCAAGTGAATCCCATACTCTTCATGAACGTCCTGTTTATTTGCCCATGGATCATAAACATCAATTTCAACGCCAAACTCTTTTAATTCTTGATAGACATCAATAACTCTTGAATTACGAATGTCAGGGCAGTTTTCTTTGAAAGTAATCCCTAAAATTAAAACCTTACTACCTTCAATTTTATGTCCTTTTTTGATAAGTAATTTAATCAATTTATTCGCCACAAAAATACCCATGTTGTCATTTACTCGTCTGCCAGAAAGAATGACTTGTGGATAATATCCCAAACTTTCCGATTTATGAAGTAAATAGTAAGGGTCAACGCCAATGCAATGTCCGCCGACCAGTCCAGGCTTAAATTTGAGAAAATTCCATTTCGTTCCTGCGGCTTCTAAAACTTCAGAAGTGTCAATGCCCATTTTATCAAATATCAACGACAACTCGTTTACAAATGAAATATTTACATCTCTCTGTGCATTTTCAATGGCTTTACTTGCTTCAGCTACTTTCAACGAAGTGGCTTTATACGTACCAGCTGTAATAATTGAACTGTATAAGTCATCCACAAAATCAGCAATTTCGGGCGTTGAACCAGAAGTTACTTTTTTGATTTTTGTGAGCGTATTTACTTTATCACCTGGATTAATTCTTTCGGGAGAATAGCCACAAAAGAAATCTTGATTGAACACTAAACCGCTTTCTCGCTCTAAAACGGGTACACAATCTTCTTCCGTACAACCTGGGTAAACAGTTGATTCGTAAATAACTATCGGGTAACGTTCCAAATTATCTTTTCTAAGATATTTCCCCACTGTTTTACTGGCAGAAAGGAGAGGAATTAAATCGGGTTTTTTATACTTGTCAATCGGCGTCGGAACGGTGACGATGAATATATTGCAAGTTTTCAATTGCTTTTCATCTGTTGAAAATGACAACTGTTTGAGTGATTTTAACTCTTCTGATGTCATTTCTTGCGTCCTATCGTAACCATTTGCAAGTTCATCAATACGTGTTTGATTGATGTCAAAACCTAAAACAGAATATTTTTTTCCAAATTCAACTGCAAGCGGCAAACCAACGTAACCAAGTCCAATAATGGCAATTTTGATATTTTCGGGTTGGGAAATACTGTGCATAAATGATGTTTATTGGAACTTAAATTTTGGTAAGTACCCGTTTGAAAATAGTTTATGTTATTTTTATTAACTTCGTTCCATGGGACGAGTCAATACTCCAATATTAAGCGAATCGGCTAAATTAGCCTTAGAACATGACTTCAAAACAAGTCAGATTCATAGTTATCGAA
>JANXML010000254.1 GCA_025354645.1 Arcicella sp.
TGAAGGAACCCGTCCTTCGGTTATGGTATTTGTAAATTGGAGTGCAAAGATAGTGAATTATAAGGATTTAACAAGGTGTAGTTTTAAATAATTTGGTTTTATTTAGTGAATAGTAATAAGTGATTGCTGATTCAACGTAACTTTGTCATGAAAATAAGTCGTCTTATCGCCTTCGTTTATTCGGGGGAGGAAAGTCCGCACAACGTAGAGCATCATGCTTCCTAACGGGAAGGTACAGATTTGGTGACAAATCCGTAACAGCAAGTGCCACAGAAAATTACCGCTTTTTAGGGTTTAGGGGTTGGGAGTTAGGTTTTAGTATTTATTGCAAGAACTAAAACCTAACTCCTAAAACCTAAAACCTAAAATAGTAAGGGTGAAAAGGTAGAGTAAGAGCCTACCGCTTCGTTGGTGACAACGAAGGCATCGGTAAACCTCATGAGTTGAAAGACCAAATAGGCTGACGGGACAGTTGGCAGTAAACATTTAGCAGTAAACATTAAAACGGATTCCGTAATGATGGTAACTGATAATTGATAACTGTTAACTGAAAAGGGGTTGCTCGCCTGATGTCAGTGGGTAGGTTGATAGAGCGTATCGGTGACGGTGCGTCGAGATAAATGATAAGACGGTTATTGGTTATTAGTTATTGGTTACTCATTATTAGTTTTTGGGAATTGGTTAAAGGTTATTAGGAATTAGGTAATATTTAGTTTGAAAATCAAATTTAATATTATCGTTAACCGATACTCGGTAATCGACAACAATTATTTAATAATTAATAACCGATAACTAATAACTAAATAACTGACAGAATGCGGCTTACAGACTTATTTTTATCAAAACGGCTCTGAGGATTTCCTCGGAGCCGTTTTGGTTTTAATTAATTTCACTATTGTTTTTTAAAGACCGTCAATTTTAATGTCTAATTTTCCCTTAGCATTAATCACGCAAATAATTGAATTAGGAGTTAAATAGACTTTATCAGGAGATAAATCAATCACATTTCCATTCAAACTCACGCCTTTTGAAACTTGTTTATTCAAACTTGCTTGCACTTGTTTTTTCATTTCATCAATTTGTCCACCAATATTAAAAGTCATTGATTCTTTCATATTCTTAGCAAAAACGCCTTGAAATAACCAATTGGCGGTTCCAATTAAGAAGTTTTTGGTTTTTAGGTCATAATCAAAATTATCCAAGTAAACTGTTTTCTTGATTGGGTCATAGGCAGGAGTTCCTTTGAAATAAATTTTGCCATTAATATTTCCTTTCAAACCAGATTTAATGACTAATTTTTCATTATCTCCGTAAATATCTATATCTGTTACTTGCACATTATATTTTCCATCTTTAAAAGAGAAGTTTTGTCCAATTAAAGTATCACCTGTTAATTTTGTTGCTTCACTTAGTGGTATTTCAGCCATAATTCCTACTTGAAAATCATCAGGAATGGAAGTTACTAATTTCAAATCTGGGACATTGACAACAGGTAAATACGTAGGTTTTATTCCTGTTATTGTCTCAGTAATTGCCTTTATTCCAATCGTTGCCTTCACTTTATTATTAATTGATGTCAACGGAGTCATTTGCAATTCTGTGGGCGTGATTTTCAACCAAGTGCGATATTTTTCAGAAAGTAAGTACGGTTGCATAGCAGTATTCCAAGCCTGAACAATGTACTTTTTGATTTCTACATTTTTGCGAACAGCATCATCTAATGCTTTCAAAATTGCATCTTGTTTAGAATTTAAGGCTTTTTCGACTAATCCAGCCACTGAAATATCAAATCCTGCCAGACGAACGGTTGGTTTTTTCACCCAATCATAACCAATCGGAAAACTCTGAACGTTAGCTTCCCAGTTTGGGGCAATGGAGAATTTAGAGCCAAATTTCACATTAAACTCAAAATTTAATTCTTGCGGAGGAATGCTCATACCCATAACTTTATACCCAACTTTCGCCCAAACTTTGAGGGGGACATTGAAAGTAAAAGCCTCATTCTGAGTAGTAACAACGATATTATCACGTTTATAAACCTTACACATAAAGTTGTCGTAATTATTATCGTCCATTGAATTATCCTCAAAAACCAAGTCTTTGACCGTTGCATTGATTTGACGTTCAACGTCAGCCATCGTAATTTCAAAAGGAATTCCGATGGTCGAAATATTTTTTTCCACTTGTTTTCCTTTGTAAAGATATGATTCTTTGGGAGCTTCGGGGTTTGACTGCGTTACGGTTGTTGAAGTTGAACTTCCTCCCGTTTTAACTGCACTTGAACTTTGTTTTGAGCTTGAACAGCCTTGTAAAATAATAGCTGATATGATGATTATTATGGTTTGTTTCATCTTATTTAATTTTAATTTTAGTAGCTCCATACCCAAATTTTTCTTTCTGAGCATCTTCAAAATATTGTACGTTTTTATTACCCGACAACCGCTTATGAATAGCCTCACGCAACACGCCATTTCCTACTCCGTGAATAAAGATAATTTCGTCCATTCCATTGACAATCGCCGCTTCAAATTGTCTTTCGAACGTTCCCATTTGTAAGGTTATCATTTCAGTATTTGACATTGACCACGAGTCTTTTGTTAGGACTTCAATGTGCAAATCAATGGTTAATGAAGGTCTTAAAGGCAATTGCATTGGTTCGGGAGCCTGTTTTTCAAACATTTGTTCTACAATTTTTGCTGGGTCAAGTTTTAAATTTACGGGCGTGACTGAATCTTCCGCATCCATCTGAAACAAATGAGCATCCACATTCAACAAAGGGGCTTTTGATTGATTTTTAAAGAACGTATTTACTCTAAATCTTAATCGTTTTATCAAGGCTTCTGGCAATTTCATGAATGCCAATCGAAAGAAAAAAGCCTGAAAAACAAACATTCCCCATTCATCAAAATCCTTAATTAAAAGCGTTTGAACTTTGATTGAAGTTTTAGGTTTTAATACGCCCGAAGCTAATCCCTTATGATGCGGATCTGATCCCGACGAAAGCATAAACGGCAAATCCCAATCGGTATTGTTAATAAGATGTTGTGAGAGTTCACGGTCATTGACAGGCACAAAAGCCATGTAAACCCCACGATTTGCCAGAATCTCATTAACGGCTTGTCTTCTGTCAGTAGTTGATTGTGGCTCAATTCGTGAAGCGGGCGTTGGATTAAATATTTTTTGTTCCAACTCACTGATAACAACCACTTCGTTGGCTTTCACGGGAATCGTAAAACCATCCTCAATTTCTATTTCTATGATATTATTACCTAATAATTTAGTAACAATACCTTCTTCTTTTCCTCGCATGAGGCGTACTCGGTCTCCTATGTTCATGTATGTATATGTGTAATGCTACGACAAAATTAAGGAAATATTTACTAAATTTGAGAGAAATAAAACCACAATATGAACCCAATTAATAATCCACACGATAAATTTTTCAAGGAGACCTTTTCACGTTTGGAAGTTGCTAAAAGTTTTATTGAAGAGGTTTTTCCATCTGATTTGCGTGAGAGACTCAATATTGCAGGACTCAAAAGAGTAACAGACTCTTTTATGGATGAGGAACTGGAAGAATATTTGGCTGATGTAGTTTATCAGACAGATTTTGCAGGACAGAAGACCTTAGTAACACTTTTGTTTGAACATAAGTCTTATATTCAAAAATATCCGCATTTACAGTTATTGCAATATATTTTGAATATTTGGAAAGAAGAGCGTAAACAAAAAAAGAAGCTATCGGTTGTTATCCCCATCATAATTCATCACGGTGAAGGAACTTGGAAATATAAATCCATGAAAAGTTACTTCAAAGGCTTACACCCATCTTTGGAAAAATTTATCCCTGATTTTGATTATTTGTTGTTTACACTCGACAAAATTGAAGATAGTCAGATTGCTAATTTTCAAAATTTATTGTTGAGTATGACTACAATGTTACTAAAACACAGTCATGATAAAGAAGATGAATTTTTAAAATTGTCATCATTTTGGGCTGAGAAACTGAATCGCTTAGATGCTGAAAAACAATTAGAATTCATCAAAACCGTTTTCTATTATATTGAAACAACTTTAAATTTGACTCAAAAAGATTTAACTCCTATATTTACAGAAGTTTCAACAAACGTAAACAACATTGCCATGACAATTGCAGATAGAATAAGAGAAGAAGAAAGTCAATTAACTTTTGAAAGAACAACTTTCAATTACGTCAAAGCACTGATTGACAAGGGATTAGATGCAAGTTTTATTGCTGATGCTTTCAAATTGCCTATCCAAAAAGTTGAAGAATATGTGAGTCGGATAAAATCATCTTCAAATTGAATTAAAAAAATAAAGAAAATCTCAAACATTATGTGTTTGAGATTTTTACTGTCAATACCCCCCCAAATACTTCCGCATCACCCATTCTGCTGATAATAAAGCCAAAATCAAAAAGAAAATCCAACGTAGATTTATCATTTCCTTCAAATCTTCGGTAGCATCAATTTTCTCTGGGACTTTATGGTTTAGGATGGTTTGCTTGATATTTTCAAATTGATTATTCTTAAAAAACTTCCCGCCTGTTTTTGTAGAAAGTTGTCGCAAAACATCAAAATCTGCCGTGAGATTTAAGTTTTCTAATTGAATATCTCTAATCACAAATTCTCCCGATGATAACTCTGATTTACCCAAAACCGTAGTGCTGGCACGATAACGATACACACCCGCAGGCAAGAAACTTATTTCAAATTTTGAATTATCAGGACTGGTTGAATAACTAAAATTTCGAGTTACTCCTTTCTCATCTTTTACTTCTAATTTAACAGGAAGATTGTATAGTTTCTCATAAATAGCATTATAAATCTCCGTTTCAAAAATCACTTTTTCGCCTAATGTAAATTCTGTATTGATTGGATAAACCCGAAGTTTTCTTTTATCATCATTGGCTGAGATGAATTGCAGTACTTTCAATACTAAATCATCCACAACTTCTTGTTTTTCAGTAAGTTGATATTCTTCTAATCGCCAAGACCAAAGTCCTTCACCCGTGAAAATAGCTGATTTTTTGGCTCCTGTATTTACTACAAAAAGCGGTTTTTGTGTTTGAACAGAACCTACTTTTTGATACAATAAAACCTCAGAATTTGGTAATAATTTGAACTCCCCAAAAGGCACCGAAATTTGAGGTAATTTATTGATTAACTGCATTTTTTCAACCTCAAAATTCAACGATTTAAAGGATTGATTATAGATTCCCGTAACCTTATCACTTTGCCCAGCTTGCGAACTAATTTGCATTATTTGATTAATCTGGTTCAAATAAGTTGTGCCAGATTGATTTCCCAACACAAACATCGTGGGCGTTCCTCTATCAATAATTGGTTTGAAAACGTTGGCATAAGAATTGAAATAATCGGGTAATTGATGAAGAATCAATAAATCATAAGATTTTGACAAAACATCTGGATTCGGATTTTCCGTTAAAACCTTAATGTCCAATTCATAGTTTTCATTTTTTTCAATAATACTTTTCAAAGCCTTAATGTCAGGATGTGGCGAAAGTGCAAGCAAAAGTATTTTTTCTTTACCATCAATTACTTCTACGTAAACATCTTGGCGATTGTTTTTAGCAGAAAATTCTCCACTTAAAACATCTACCTCTACCACTAAGTGCTGAACGCCAATTTGAGTGGCTGTTGTGTTGAATGAAACGGTTTTTACTTCATCATTTTGCTTAAAAACTAAATTTTGTTTATCCAATATTTTTCCACCTTGCTTTAAATAAACATTTGCACTTTTCCCAGAAAAACCAAATGAAGATATATCGGCTTGCACAGGAAATTTATTGGCTAAATAAGCCACCTTATTGGCAAAAACAGATTTGACAGCAATGTCTTTTTTAGGAATTGTATCGCCTAAACCAATAGTGTGAACAGCAAAATTAAAATTTTCGGAAGCGGGCGAAATCCCTTGATTAGCAATACCATCTGATATCAACACTACGTCCGTCAGATTTTCACCCTCAAAAGCATTTTTTACACCCGAAAGCAAGCCCGATAAATTAGTGGTTTTCCTATCAAATTTAATTCCTTCGAGGTTTTGATTAGTTTCTTCGTTCAAAGATGAAAACGAAATATTGTATTCCAGTTCCGTTAACTCTTCTTTTAGCTTATTAAGATTTACGGTTAAATCAGCTAAATTCTTTTGTCCAGAAACGTTCATGGATTGTGAATTATCAATCGCTAAAACAACCGTTTTTTTCTGAATGGTTTGCGTAATTTGCCGTATCAAAAAATTCAAAAGCAAGAGGCACAGCAAACTCACCGATAAGAACCGAAAGGCACTCATCAAAAGGTTTTGAGTCTTGCTCCAATTTGTACTTTTTTGATATAATGTAAAAGCATACAAGCCTCCCGCCAATAAACATAAAGGAATAAACCAAGGTGAGGTTTGAAAGAGAAAATCAAATTTCATAAGTACAGTTATCAGTAAACAATTATCAGTAAACAGTAAAAAAATCAATATACAGTCATTAGCAAATCTGATAACTGTTTACTGATAACTGTCAACTCTTAGGTCAGCATTCCACCATCCACTTGAAGAACCTGCCCAGTGATGTATTTTGACATATCTGAGGCTAAGAAAACACAAGCATCTGCCACTTCTTCGGCTTGTCCTCCCC
>JANXML010000258.1 GCA_025354645.1 Arcicella sp.
GAATTAACATCATAACGACCGAATAAAAACTTCTGCCAACATGGGTTTGTGGCAAGTGGGGGCTGACGGAAGTTATTGAACTTTGGTAATTCTTTTGTACTTTCGTTTCGGCGGACGGAAACCTTTTGAACATTGGTAAGTAACTCAAAATCAGTAATTTATATCGGAGGACGTTCGAGCAGAGGAGTTTCAAATTCCACACCTGACCACAAGCCCTTTTCGTTGGCGGCTATGCTACGAGACCGATAATCGACCTAAAAACTCAACAAAACGCTTGCTTTTTGTTGTCTGAACAGATAACTTTGTTACATGGATATTGACAGACAAGTAATTGCATACAAAAACTACTTTCTCGACTTTTACAGTGAGTTGGACGACAATATACAAGCAAAAATAGAGTGGACTTTAAATCTTATCCAAGTGACTCAAAAAGTGCCTGAAAAGTATTTCAAGCATTTGACGGGGACAAAAGGACTTTACGAAGTGAGAGTAGAAGTTGGGAGTAACATTTTTCGCATTTTTTCATTCTTCGACAAAGGAAACGTGGTAGTTCTTGGAAATGGATTTCAGAAGAAAAGTCAAAAAACTCCAAAACAGGAAATAAAAATGGCTCTCAAAATAATGGAAGAGTACAAATTAGAACAAGAGGAGAAAGAAAAGGAAACTAAAAAAGCAAAAAAATGAGCAACGAAAACAACAATATCACGACACTTGACCAAATTTTAGATAAAAAATATGGCACAAAGGGTCAACCGAAACGAGAAGAATGGGAACAACAATTTGAATCTTTCAGACTTGGTGTTTTACTTGAAGAAGCTCGTAACAAAATGGGTTTGACACAACAACAACTTGCAGAAAAATGTGGGACTAACAAATCTTATATTTCAAGAATTGAGAACAACGCATCAGACATTAGACTTTCGACATTGATGAAAATTATTCAGCAAGGACTTGGCGGACATCTCAAATTGACACTCCAACTTTGACGATAAAAGCACAGCCGCCAACATGGGTTTGTGGCAATTGGGGCGGACGGAAGAGATTGAACATTAGTAATTTTATTGTACATTTGTTTCGGCTGACGGAACGGTTTTGAACATTAGTAAGTAATTGAAAAACAGTAATTTATATCGGCGGACGTTCGGGCAGAGGTGTTTCAATTCCCCAACTTCCACAAGCCCTCGACGTTATGTGCAACCAAATAACGTGCCTCGTACCAAAATAGGTTGACTAAAATTTCAACAATTTAGTGACCTTATGGAAGAGACACAAAATCCAACCTGTCGAAAAAACGACTACCAAAAAGTAACTTTTGAGCATAAACTTTTCGTCATTGACCAAATCAACAATGGTCAAATTTCCGCTAACTTTGCATCCAAGAAGTACAACATTTCAAGAGCAACAATTCACTATTGGATGAAAAAAATGAGCAATTATTCTGGACAAAAAACTGGCATCTCAAAAGACGAGCAAATCCGAAAACTCAAAGAAAAAATCGAGGATTTGGAAGGTATAAAAGAGTTTCAGCAAGACCTCATTGTCGAGTTTGAAAAAGTTACTGGGGAGGAACTCTCAAAAAAGTTCTTACCCGATTGGTTGACGAACGAAATTCAAAGAAAGAAAAAAAAGCTTTCAAAGTAAGATGGGTTTATCAGTCAATCGGGATTAGCAAACAGGCTTACAGTCAGCGACTTAAAGCAGATCTGATACGAAATTCAGAGAAAGAAAAAGTCATCGCTTGGGTCATTGAGTATCGAAAAAAACTACCTAAGACGGGTACTTGCAAACTTTATGAACACTTAGCCCCTATCCTAAAAGAAAACCACATAAAGATGGGGAGAAATGGCTTAAATGATTTGCTTAGAAATAGAGGTATGTTAGTTAAGAAAACCAAACGTTTTCATATCACTACCGACTCAAAACATTTCTACTATAAATCACCTAATCTATTGACAGACAAAGAGATAACTCATAGTGAACAAGTATTTGTAAGCGACATAACCTATGTAAAAACAGATGAAGGACACGCTTATTTAGCACTTGTTACGGACGCTTATTCTCGAAAAATAATGGGATGGAGCTTGGAGAATAATCGGGCGGCGTTCCGTATGAAAGTTTCCATGGTAAAAGATGCTCTGGCAATGGCTCATAAAAATTGTTCGTTTGAGCATGAATATATCATTCACCATTCGGATAGAGGTATTCAGTATTGTTGTCCTGATTACACGCAATTCGTTGAAAATAAAGGGTTTATCCTAAGTACAACCCAGCAATATGACCCTTATGAAAATGCGATTGCAGAACGAATAAACGGAATTTTAAAGTATGAGTTTGGCTTGAAAAACACCCTAAAATCAGTAGAGCTTGCCAAAAAAGTAACAGCCGAAGCGGTAGAATTGTATAACAACGAAAGAATGCATTGGAGTTTGGACTTCAAAAAGCCACAAGAAGTGCATTTGGAATACAATTTACAACCCAACAAAAACTATAAAAAAGAAAAGAAAAATGAAGTAAATTCAAATTTAAAAACCTAATTTTATCGTAGTTATGTGAGGATAGAAACGAGCAATGCAGGGGTGCAACTCGCCAGTGCCAAAACCATAATTCGGACAAAAATAAATGCGAGATTGTAACGATAAAAAAATGCAATCTCAATTTTAATATTTATTTTTGGACGTAAGAAAAAACTAAAAAAACCTACCATTTTTAATCAAATTTTCAACAAAAAATGGTCAACCTATTTTGGAACAAGACAAAAAATCCCATAGGACAATTACGAATCAAAAATATTAGAAAAGTTAAATAATATCTTTAAAAATTTATAGCTACGCATTTAGGTTTTTTGACAAATTGCTGATAACTTTGCACAGTTAAATTTACAATAAAAATAGCTATTATGGACTTCAAACTTGGAGAATTATTTTGTGGACCTGGCGGAATAGCCGTTGGAGCGTTATCTTCAAAAATCTTGAATGATGATGGTGATTTATTTTCTGTATCACATGGTTGGGCTAATGATTACGACAAAGATACTTGCGATACATATACAAAAAATATATGCCCTGATTCGCCACAATCAGTAATATGTAAAGATGTAAGAAAGTTGGATATTAATAAACTATCCCCTATTGATGCCTTAGCTTTTGGATTTCCTTGTAACGATTTTAGTATAGTTGGAGAACAAAAAGGAATTGATGGCGTTTATGGACCTCTGTATTCTTACGGTGTTAATGTATTAAAAAAGTTTCAACCAAAATGGTTTTTAGCTGAAAATGTTGGAGGACTTAGAAACTCAAATGAAGGCAACGCTTTTCAAACTATATTAGAAGAACTTACCAGAGTTGGTTACAGAGTTGTGCCACATTTATACAAATTTGAAAACTACGAAGTTCCACAGGCACGACATAGAATTATTATTGTTGGAATTAGAAATGATTTACCATTTAATTTCAAAGTCCCAGTAATCAAAAATGCGAAAATGATAACTTCGAAAGAGGCTATCGAAAACCCACCTATTCCGCATGATGCAACGAACAACGATTTAACCAAGCAATCGGAAGCAGTTGTCGAACGGCTGAAACACATAAAAGCGGGGGAAAACGCCTTTAATGCTAACTTGCCTGAACATTTGAAATTAAACGTGAAAGGTGCTCAAATCTCTCAAATTTACAAAAGACTTGACCCTAATAAGCCAGCTTATACAGTTACTGGAAGCGGTGGTGGCGGGACACACGTTTACCATTGGGAAGAAAATAGGGCTTTAACCAATCGTGAGAGGGCGAGATTACAAACGTTTCCTGATGATTTTACTTTTTGTGGCTCAAAAGAAAGCCACAAATTAGTGGCATGAATGAAAATAAACATATAAATTATGAAATTCTAAATCTTATCGGATACGGTTTAGCAAAGTTCGACACTTTGTTTGTAAATCAATTTGGTCTAAAATCAAAATCTCAGTTTTATGAATTTTTAGTGCAAAAAAAAATAGCGGATACAATAGGTACTGTAAAGAATAGACAAGATTTATTTGACCCTTTTTTTGATAATGGACGAAAAGGGTGGTGGCAAAAAGGTGATGCTTATATTCATCGAAAACTTCTGATAGATTCATTATTTGGTGATTTAGATTGCTCAAACTACGCTCAAATTGTCAAAATTTATATCAACGAAAACTTTGATTCTTTCCAAAATATTATTTTAAAAACTTCACCGATTATAGTTTCTAAATTTAAACAATTACAACAAACTGGGCTTGAAGCAGAGTTATTTTTTCTGAATAATTACAATCAAATTACAGAGTTCAAAGACGGAATTATTCAAGATGCACGACTTTTGGGCGATGGGTATGACTTTCAAATAGAATTAGCACCAAAATATTTTTTAACCGAGGTAAAAGGCGTTAGAAAAGCAAGTGGGGCGATTCGCTTAACTCACAATGAATATAAGAAAGCAGAAGAATACAAGAATGATTACTTTTTAGTTATCATCTCAAATTTAGAAAATATTCCTAAAATTACCCCAATAGAAAACCCCTTAAAAAATTTAAAATTAGAACGAAAAGAAATCATTAGTAGTCAAATATATTATCATAGTTCAAGTTTAAAATGGTAGATTCAATAAACGAATTTGGCGAAATTATAGAAAATTTTGGCGGCATAATAATAAATAATTCATATTGGGATTGTGAATGCAAGGATGATTATATACACCATGTTTCTGAAGCTGTATGTAATAATTGCCTTTCTGAACAAGAAGACCAACCAAATAGCAGAGAAAACGAGATTGTTTTGTTAAAAAAACGAAATAATTCGTAAGGAGTTTCAAGGCATATTGAAGCAGTGCGTAGAGAATTAAAACAAGACATTGCAATAAGGGTAATTGTCGGAATGTGTTCGCAGGACGGCATCCAAAAAAGCCAGCATTTAGGCTTTCAAAAACTATCACAAGGTGAATTTAATACTGACTTTAAGTGTGGTTATGTAACAGACCGTCCGCCTATTCATTCAAAAGTTTACACTTGGCTCAGAAATGGTGAGCCAATTTTAGGCTTTATGGGTTCGGCAAATTATACTCAAAATGCGTTCAGTAAGTCAATGAGAGAGGTATTGACAGAAAAAAGTGCTTTGGATTGTTTTGGATATTATCAAAGTTTGATTGACAAAACAATAGATTGCCTTTCTGACGATGTTCCTGATTTTATCAACTTGTTTGACCAAAGGAGAGCGAAAGGAAATCTAATTATTGAAAGTGAACTTGAAACCTCAATCACGACAGAAAGTAATTTAGACAAAGTTACGCTAACTTTACTCGAAAAACGGACAGGCGAAGTTCCAGCACGTTCTGGATTAAATTGGGGACAACGCCCCGAACATGGCAGAAACCCAAATCAAGCATATCTGAATATTCCAGCCAAAATTGGTAGCTCTGGATTTTTTCCCGAAAGGTTTGAGCAGTTTATGGTTTTAACTGATGACAATAAAGAGTTGATTTGTGTTAGAGCTCAGGACAACGGTAAAGCAATTCATACGACATTAGATAATTCTCGAATGGGAGAATATTTTAGGTATCGTTTGGGACTTCCTAATGGTGCGTTTATAACCAAAGACGATTTACTTAGATATGGTCGAACAGATGTAGATTTTCACAAAATTGACGATGAAACATTTTTGATGGACTTTTCAGTTCACTAAACTTGTTGCTTCGTGGACAGTTGGTTGGGGTGGATAGTTTTATTTTTGACTCGTACAAACTTGGTTTGCTTACAGAAGTAGCAGCCGCTAACATGGGTTTGTGGCAAGTGGGGCGGACGGAAGTTATTAAACATTGGTAATTATTTTGTACTTTTGTTCCGTCTGACAGAAACTAACTGAACATTAGTAAGTAATTGAATATCAGTAATTTATATCGGCGGAAGTTCGGGCAGAGGAGTTTCAATTCCCCAACTTCCACAAGCCCCTTCCGTTGGCGGCAAGTTTAATACGACACATTCAAAGACATTTGACCGTAAAATACTTTTTTGGCTTTCGATAAATTTATTTGTGGGGGCATAATATCCTCACAAACGACACTACAACTTGGTAAAACAGGTTTTGGAGTAAATCCGTCCAGTGGGTCTAATTCATCTAAAAAACAACCATTAATACAAGAATGTCCAATAATTCTTTCCAAAGTAGCCATTTCCCAAAACACTTCAGGAAAATCAACACGTATTTTGTTCCAATAGCCTTTTCCACCCTTGACACAGCCTATACAATTGTTGTTTGAATATCCTAAAATATACATTACAGGAAGGCTTATACCTGCATCAATTAACATTTTAGCACAATTTGGTTTTGTAAGTTTTTTTTCAATAAGTGGAAATTTGGCATTTGTGTATGGGAAATCCATCAAATAATCAATTGCTCTCGTTATCTCACTTATTTTGTACTCAAAACCGTGAATTTGATGAGTAAATTCGCTACCATCAACATTAAATAAGTTCGGTTTTAATGAATTTTCAAAATCGAAACGAACATTTTTTTTAAGTTCTTTTGTGCATCTTGCACCCGAAGGACCGTTAATGAATCTCGTTTTTCTTATTACATCAAATTGGTCGCTATATTTAAAACTTTTAATTCGATTAATTTTTTGTCCATACCATTTTTCACAATCTTTGATAAATCTTTCGTTGTCAGGATGTGCAGACTTAATTTCAATATAGTATATTTCAGTGTTTGGATTAGATTCAATTGCTAATTTGCAAGCAACAGCCGACGTTATACCGCAACTGAACCAAGCCAACTGGGACACAAAAGCACCACCGCCAACATGGATTTGTGGCAAGTGGGGGCTGACGGAAATAATTGAGCTTTGTAACATATTTTATCTTTTGTTCCGTCCTACGGAACGCCTTTGAACATTGATAAGTAATTGAAAGTCAGTAATTTATATCGGCGGACGTTCGGGCAGGTGAGTTTCAAATTCCCCACCTGACCACAAGCCCGATTACGTTGATGGCAATGTTGTCACGACAATTTAGCAGACAGATTTTAGCATTTTGGACGACTTTTAAAAGTTTATTTTATCGCTTCGTTGGACAGTTCTACTACGGCAGTCTTTTTGTATCTTCGGACGACTTTTAAGATTTACTTTCGTTACCCGTAGACGACTTTTTGCAACTTCGGACGACTTTTAAGATTTACTTTCGTTACCCGTGGACGACTTTTTGCGACTTCGGACGACTTTTAAGATTTACTTTCGTTACCCGTGGACGATTTTTTGCAACTTCGAACGACTTTTAAGATTTACTTTCGTTGCTCGTGGACAACTTTTTGTATCTTCGGACGACTTTTAAAATTTGGTTTCGTTGCCCGTGGACAATTTTTTGCAACATCGAATGACTTTTAAAAATTAGTTATGTTGCTTCGTTAGAGAGTTTTTCGCAGCTTTCGACGACTTTGGACGGACAGTTTTTCGCACGTGGACGCATATCGGACGAACAAAAAACACTGCCATCAACATGGGTTTGTGGCAATTGGGGCGGACGGAAGAGATTGAACATTAGTAATTTTATTGTACTTTTGTTCCGTTTGACGGAAACCAAAGAAACATTAGTAACTAATTGAACATCAGTAATTTATGTCGGCGGACGTTTGGGCAGAGGTGTTTCAAATTCCCCACCTGCCACAAGCCCTTTTCGTTGGCGGCAAGTTTAATACGACACATTCAAAGACATAAACCGATGACTGCGGACGATAGAAAATGGTTTGTGATTTTGACAAAATCAAGGGCTGAAAAACAAGCTGGCAAACGGTTGACAGAATTAGAAATTGAAAATTTCGTACCCCTACATCGACAACTTAAACAATGGCATGACAGAAAAAAATGGGTAGAAACACCTCTTTTTAACTCATACATTTTCGTTAGGACAGAAAACAAAAACCGAAATAAGGTTTTTCAAGTTGGTGGAGTTTTGAAATATTTGAGCAACTGCGGACAAGTTTCCGTGCTGACAGACCAAGAAGTTGAACGAGTAAAACGACTTTGCAAATTCGACGGAGAAGTCCAAATCTCAGACAACTCTTTTGAAATTGGTCAAGAAGTTGAAATTATTGAAGGACAGTTTTTAGGGTTTATTGGCACTTTGACAACGACCGATAACAAAAGTAAATTGAGACTTTACTTCGCAGACTTGAATTGTTTTGCGAGTGTTGAGATAGACAAAAAATATTGTAAGAAACGTTTTGCAGACTGACAAAAAAGCAACACTTTTCGGACAGACAAGTCATCGTTAGGACAGAAAATGTTACTGACCATGGCGAAGCCGTAGAAAAACTGGACGAGCGAGAAGAAAACCTGCTACCAACATGGGTTTGTGGCAAGTGGGGCGGACGGAAGTTATTGAACTTTGGTAATTCTTTTGTACTTTTGTTTCGGCTGACGGAAATCTTTTTAACATTTTTAAGTAACTCAACATCAGTAATTTATATCGGCGGACGTTCGAGCAGAGGAGTTTCAAATTCCCCACCTGCAACACAATCCCTTTCCGTTGGCGGCTATGCTAAAACGCCAAAAAATCGACATTTTTCACCATCAAATTGTAATTTTTCGTACATTTGACACATGGAAAATTCCGAAGAAATAGGACTTGATTTTATCATTGACAAACTGACAAACAGCATTGAGAATGTCATTACTGGCGACAGTTTTGCAACAGAAATCTCAATTTTGACTAACTCAGACTTGAAAACTGTTACCAAAAAGAATGGTTGGCTTTTCAGTTGGAAAGACGAATTCAAAGAACCATCCCGAGATGTTTACAAGCTAACGATTGCGAACAATTCAGCTATAATTCAAGGACTTGTGAGTTTAGAAGTAAAAGAAGACCATGTTTATATGCACTTAGTGGAGAGTTCACCATTCAACAAAGGCAAAACAAAAGTATATTCAGGAGTTGCAGGAAATTTAGTAGCTTTTGCTTGTAAATTTTCTTTTCAGCGTGGACACGAAGGAAATGTATCATTTCTTTCAAAAACACAACTAATTGAACATTACGAAAAGACACTTGGGGCATTTCATTTCGGAGGACGAGTTATGATAATTGACACGCAGGCAGCACTCAGACTTATCAACAAATATTTTCAAAATTAAAAGATATGAAAACTAACAAAATTGACTTGGATTTAGACTTTATCGGTGGACAAGGTTCTCTAACAAAAATAGAAGAAAAGGAACTCAGCGACTTTTTCAAAAGTCGAAAATTATCAGCAAGGACAGCTGTTAGACAGCAAGTTGGGACAAACATTCGCCCAAATGTAGTAGTTTGACAATTTGACGGACAAAATGCACTGCCACCAACATGGGTTTGTGGCAAGTGGGGCGGACGGAATAGATTGAACATCAGTAGTTCTTTTGTACATTTGTTCGGGCTGACGGAAACCTAATTATCATTTGTAATTAATTGAAAATTAGTAATTTACATCGGCGGACGTTCGGGCTGAGGTGTTTCAAATTCCCCACCTGACCACAAGCCCCGACGTTGGCGGTCATTGTAAAAATACAACCGACAGACTTTTGCTCGGTAAAAAAATACTAAATTTATACTAACCTTAGACATAATAAAATGACACGACCTGACATTAAAAACATTGAAACAGGCGATGAATTAAAACTTTGGTATTGGTTGAAACAGGAATTAGTGGATTTCTGTAAACTCACTCAAATTAGTTATGTTGGCTCGAAGTTTGATATTTTAGACAGAATTGCAGAAGCACTATACAAAGGAATTATCAAACCCAAGAAAGCTACACTAAAAGTTAAGCCGACATCAAATTTTCTTTGGTCAAAATCTCAATTAAATTTAGAAACAGTCATTACGGACAGTTATACAAATGGACAAAATACAAGAAAATTTTTCAAAGAACATTGTGGCGACAAATTCCATTTTAGTATTCCATTCATGGACTTTATGAAAAATAATTGTGACAAAACATTGCATGACGCTGTAAATGAATGGCATAAATTGAACGAAAAGGGTAAAGACAAAAATTTCAAAAGTGAAATTCCAGCAGGAAATCAGTATAATAAATATCTCAGGGACTTTTTTGCTGATAATCCCAGTATGACAGTTCAACAAGCAAGAGAGTATTGGAAACTTAAAAGAAGTTTACCTCTTGGCAGACACATTTACGAAAGGACTGACTTAGAACTGCGATAAAAACAACGAACCGCCAACATGGGTTTGTGGCAAGTGGGGGCGGACGGAAGAGATTGAACATTAGTAATTCTTTTGTACATTTGTTTCGGCTGACGAAAACCTACTGAACTTTTGTAAGTAATTGAACATCAGTAATTTATAAGAGCCAAAGTTCGGACAAAAGATTTTCAAATTCCTCATTTTCCACAAGCCCCTCTTGTTAGTAGCAATCTTGACAGTACAACAAACTCTGCAAACTTAAACAAACAATAAAATCAATAAGATATGGATTCAATATCACCAAACATTTTCGTAAAAGACATCAATAAGACGATTGACTTTTACAAACAATTAGGCTTTAACGTTATAACAACAGTTCCCGAACAAGGCAACTTTATTTTTGCGATGATGACTTGTGGAAACGTAACTTTTATGTTTCAAACTTTTGAAAGTTTAGACAACGACTTGCCAATGATTTCAAGACAAAACGGTGGCTCATTGCTTTTGTATATCCAGACAACAGCAATTCGAAAATTCTTTGACCAAATAAAAGATAACGTAAAAGTGATTAAAGGACTTGAAAAAATATTTTACGGTGCAACAGAATTTTCGATTGAGGATAATAACGGTTATTTGCTGACTTTTGCCGAAGATGAAAAGTAAGAAAAACATAAAACTTCCGCTGTCGGACATTGAAAAAGCAAATTTGAGAAAGAACAAAATCAAAATTGCTAACATTCTTGACTTCGCAACTGACGAATTAGAAGCGTTGTTAAACGCTACAACTGAACGAGCAAAAGAAGTTTATGCGTTAGCAGAATTTCAAACTGTTCCGTCAGTCGGAATAAAGTTTGCCGAAGACCTTGTGTTTTTAGGTTATTATTCACTCAACGAATTGAAACAAAAGGACGGTGCTAAATTGACAGACGAATACGAACAGAAAAAGGGCTATTGGATTGATCCTTGCGTTGAAGACCAATTTAGATTAGTCGTGAATTTTGCAAACACAAATGACACGAAAAAAACGTGGTGGGACTTTACCGAAGAACGAAAAAGGTTTCGCACTGAAAACGGTTATCCAAAAAGCAGACCTCAAAAAGCGTGGTTTGAAACATTGGGATATGAACGAAAAGACAATAAAGGCAGCCGCTAACACGGGGTTTAGCAAAAGTGGGGCTGACGGAATAACAATGAGCATTTGTAGTTCTATTTAACTTTTATTCCAGCTTGACTGAATGCCATTTAGCTTTTTGTTGATATCGTCATCTTTTGTATCTTTACCCAGCATTTGTTCTGGGCATAAGGACTACTATTTCTCGACCTGCACAAAGCCCTATCCGTTATGTACAAGTAAATCGTAATTCTGCAATATTATGAATGAACAATTACAAAATGACCTCATACAAATAGACACATTACTTGAAATTGTAAAACTTCAAGGATTAGACTATTTAAAAAATTTAGATAATAGACCAACATCTACAACACATAAAGTAGAACTCAATGACAAATTACATAAAAATGGAATTGGCACAATCAGTGCATTAAAATCTTTTAATGAAAGGTTTGAACCCATTATGGTTTCTTCATCAGGACCAAGATATTGGGGTTA
>JANXML010000271.1 GCA_025354645.1 Arcicella sp.
AAACATTTAAACGGAAGTAAAAATACTGCCACCAACATGGGTTTGTGGCAATTGGGGCTGACGGAAGTTATTGAACATTGGTAATTTTATTGTACTTTTGTTTCGGCTGACGGAAACCTAATTATCATTTGTAAGTAATTGAAAATCAGTAATTTATTTCGGCGGACGTTCGGGCAGAGGTGTTTCAAATTCCCCACCTGCCACAAGCCCCCAACGTTGGCGGTAATGGTAAAAGCACGACACAACGACTAAACATCAATGAAAAAAATCTATATTTTTAGTGGACTTGGTGCGGACGAGAGAGTTTTTAAAAATTTAGATTTTTCAGGTTTTGACGTAACTTTTATTCAGTGGACAATTCCAAACGACAATGAAACAATAGAAAATTATGCAAAGCGACTGACAATTCAAATTCCGACAGAAAGACCAACTTTAATCGGACTTTCATTTGGTGGAATTATGGCGACAGAGGTTGCAAAATTCATAGAAACAGAAAAAATCGTACTTATTGCTTCGGCTAAAACACGACAAGAAATTCCATTTTATTACCGTTTTGCAGGACAACTAAATTTACATAAACTTCTGCCGACAAGATTTTTGAAACAGCCGAACTTTTTAGGAAATTGGTTTTTCGGAGTACAGAGCAAAACGGATAAAAAATTATTGGCAGATATTTTACACGACACTGACCCAAAATTTTTGAAATGGGCAATCGACAAAATCGTAAATTGGACGAATCAAGTGAAGCATAAAAACTTGCAGCACATTCATGGGACAGCCGACAAAGTTTTACCCTACCATTTTGTTGAGTGCGACTTTACAGTTTTGGGCGGTGGACACTTTATGACAGTAAATAAGGCGGACGAATTAACTCAAAAGCTGAGAGATTTACTTTGACACGGCAAAAACCACTACCGCCAACATGGGTTTGTGGCAAGTGGGGGCTGACGGAAGTAATTGAACATTGGTAATTCTTTTGTACATTTTTTTCGGCTGACGGAAACCTAATTATCATTAGTAAGTAACTCAACATCAGTAATTTATATCGGCGGACGTTCGGGCAGAGGTGTTTCAAATTCCCCACCTGACCACAAGCCCTTATCCGTTGGGTGCCATATTATTACGACAACCAAACACGACATCAACTGACAGACAAATCAAAAAAATGAAATTATTTGTTGTACTTTAATACAACTTTCGTACATTTGTTCAATGGACGAAAATCAAACAATACGGACAATAATTGTTTACAAAAACTACTTTCGAGAGTTCTTTGAAAAACAGCGTGACAAAGTCAAAGATAAAATCATCTGGACTTTTGATTTGATTGAAGCGATTCCAAAAGTACCCGAAACGTACCTAAAACATATTGAGGGGACTGACGGACTTTATGAAATCCGAGTACAACTTGGTAGCGACATTTTTCGTATTTTCTGTTTCTTTGACGAGGGACAATTAGTCGTTTTAGCAAACGGATTTCAAAAGAAAACTCAGAAAACGCCCCAAAAAGAAATAAACAAAGCACTTAAAATTAAGGAGGAATATGAAAACGAAAAGTAATAATATAATGACACTTGCTGCGTTCAAGGACGAACAATATGGTAAAGTTGGAACAGCAAAACGTAATGAATTAGAAGCAGGTTTTGAACAGTTCAAACTTGGGGCTTTAATTCATGAGGCACGACTTGAAAAAGGTTTGACACAAGAACAACTTGCAGAAAAATGTGGCACGACAAAATCGTACATTTCAAGAATTGAAAATAATATTAAAGAAGTTCGTATATCGACTTTACAGAAAATAGTAGAACTTGGTTTCGGTGGACACTTACAACTTTCTATCAAACTTTGACGGACAAAAATACGGCACCCAACATGGGTTTGTGGCAAGTGGGGCTGACGGAAGTTATTGAACATTGGTAATTCTTTTGTACATTTGTTTCGGCTGACGGAAATCTTTTGAACATTTGTAAGTAATTCAGCATCAGTAATTTATATCGGCGGACGTTCGGGCAAAGGTGTTTCAAATTCCCCACCTGCCACAAGCCCCCGACGTTGGTGGCAATGTTAAAACGACAGTCTGACAAAATGGAAGAACCTAAAAAAATGACCTCTACAATTTTAGAAACTACAACTGAAACCATTATCTCAACTCCGAAAAGGAAAAGCTGGGTATTAATAATTTTCTTGTCAATAATAACACTTCAATTTACAAATGGGATTATTCAAACCTTATTTTTTGCGGACGATTTACATTGGCTGGAACGAATCATAATTTTTATAATTTCTACTATTGTAATCTATATCACTTTAAAGGGAATATTATGGCAAATAAAAGGAGTGAGAGAAATAAATATAAGTAGCAATGAGCTGAAATTAAGCAAGCTATCCCCACTTTGGACAAAGACAAAAACATACAGACTTTCAGAAGTCAAAACAATTGAAATCAAGGACGAAACATTATCCGAAGGTCCATTAGCAATGTATCAAATTCTAAAAATTATAGACAAAATAAAAATTACTTTTACTTATGGCTATGAGACAATCGTTGCAACAAGTGGAATAGACATGACCGAAGCCAGAGAATTGAAAAGCATAATAGATAATAAAATAAATATTTCCCGAGAGTAAAAAATTACCATTAACAGAGAATTATAGCAATGTTACCCCGAAAATAAAGCAGACAATTTTACAGCGTTGCGACAACTTTTGAAGCTCATTTTTTCAACAGTGGACAGTTTTTTTTGCAACTTCGGACGACATTAAACGGACTTTCATCTGCCCGTGGACGCATCATCGGACGACAAAAACACTGCCACCAACATGGGTTTGTGGCAATTGGGGCGGACGGAAGTTATTGAACATTGGTAATTCTTTTGTACATTTGTTTTCGGCTGACGGAAACCTTTTGAACTTTTGTAACTAACTCAGCATCAGTGATTTATATCGTCGGACGTTTGGGCAGACGAGTTTCAATTTCCCCACCTGACCACAAGCCCCAGACGTTAGCGGTAAGCAAAAGAGACATCACTATTAAAACAACCATAAAAATTATGACAGGTACAAAATATTTACGCAAATACTTTTTAGTGTTTACTATCTGTACAATTTGGTTAACAGGTTGCAGCCAAACTCATACAAGAGATACAAACTATTCCTACAAACAACCTGCAAACTTAAATGACAGCATTTTTGTTGACGAAATATATAAAGTAAACATTGACAGCAACAAAATTATTGAGCTTACTAAATTAATTCTTAAAGACACTTTTCCAAATATTCATAGCCTTCTTATTTGTAAGGACAATAAACTTATGCGAATTACGGGTTAAACTTTTATAAAAAAAAGACAGAGTGAGGTATAAAATTGTTTGAGAATTATGGAAAAATCACTCAAACTTATCAAATTATACACCCACATCTGTGAGTTGTATGAATCGGAACTCCAA
>JANXML010000279.1 GCA_025354645.1 Arcicella sp.
ATGTTTAAAATCGTTTCTTATGTAATGGGATTTGCTCCTTATGGCGTTTTTGGGGCTGTGGCAGCGGTTATTGCTCAAAAAGGATTAGGAATTTTGGGAGGATATTTATATTTAATAGTTTGCTTTTTTGCCACTTTGGCATTTTTTATTCTGGTCGTCTTGCCAACCATATGTTTGGTTGTAAAAGTGCCTTATTGGAAATTGTTATCTTATGTAAAAGATGCCCTTTTCTTATCATTCAGTACCGCAAGTTCAGAGGCTTCAATGCCTTTGCAGATTGAGCAATTGAAGAAATTTGGCGTATCTGAACGGATTGTAAGTTTCGTTTTACCTTTGGGATATTCCTTCAATTTGGACGGTTCGATGATGTATATGACCTTTGCAGTGGGTTTTATTGCCCAGGCTTATGGGATTGAATTAACGCTTGCTCAACAGGTGACGATGATGCTCACGCTCTTAGTTACGAGTAAAGGAATTGCGGGCGTACCTCGTGCATCGTTAGTGGTTATTGCAGGAACAATGTCGATGTTTAATCTTCCTGCGGAAGGTTTAATCTTACTTTTTGCCGTGGATTGGTTATTAGACATGGGACGTTCAGCAACTTCTGTGGCAGGAAATGCAGTGGCAACGGCAGTTGTAGCGAAGTGGGAAGGGGAATTGAATATGGTAGATTAGTTGTTCGTTTTTCGATGTTCGATGTTCGGAAAACTGACATCGAATAACGAACATCAAACATCGAAAAACGAACATTGAAATCCGAAAGCCGAACATCAAACATCGAAAACCAAACATCGAAAACCGAATATCGAACATCGAAAATGTCATCACATCACGTTATCAGAGACGAACAGGAGCCTGCCTTAATCATTGCTAACGGTGAATCATGCAGTTTTGAATTGATGGGCGAATTGTTAGAATGGTCACCTTTGGTGGTTGTTTTAGACGCTGCAATTCAACGAGTTTTGGCGTTAAATATTAAGGTAGATGTGCTTCTCGGTGATTTTGATAGAGATTTTAATGCCGAGAAAATCCGAGAACAACAATATCCCATCGAAATCGTCCATACACCCGACCAAGACAAAACGGACTTAGAAAAAGCCTTTGATTATCTCATCGGAAGAGGTTTTCCAGCCGTAAATGTAGTTTGGGCAACTGGTAAACGAGCCGATCATACCATCACGAATATTACTAACATAGTTCGTTTTAGAAATCAACTTAAAATTGTGATTTTAGATGATTATTCCAAGGTATTTTTGCTACCAAAAACCTACGAGAAATGGTATCCAAAAGGCACACCAATTTCATTGATTCCGATTGGAAAAGTTGATGGAATTACAACAAAAAATTTAAAGTATTCGCTTGAAAATGAGAGCCTTACGATGGGTTATAGAACAGGAAGTAGTAATGAAGTAGCGGAAGATGGAATGATAAAAGTCACGTACGAAGAAGGAGATTTATTATTGATGGAATGCTTAGATTTCGATGTTTGATTTTCGATGCTCGATGTTCAGAAACATACATCGAGCATCGAATACCAAACATCGACCATCAAATCCCCAAACTATCATCCGAAGACGATTTCTTCTTGAATGTAATCAGAACACTTGAAGCGATAATGGCAATTGCAATTAATGAGATTATACGCATAGTATTATCAATTTACAACTCGTGAATAATAAATAAATAGAACAAAATTCACGCCAAGAATATTTTATTATTAAGGGGTTAAGGTTACGCAGAGAGCCACAGAGTTTTAAAATAAGAACCACAGAGTAATCCTTATATTCTCTCTGTGGTTCTCGTCTTTTTACTCTGTGGCTCTCTGCGTAACCTCAGTCCTCAAACAAACTTATTTCGATAAATCCGTAATCTTCAAATACTTTACTTTCACTTTCCCACCATTCGTAAATAACGAAAATATATTTGCTTTTTCATCTGGATAAATTAAACTTGTTATCGCAATTTGACCGTCGTTTGCAAAAACTTCTACAGAAGATTTATCCACTAATACTTTCAATTTCAAGGTTTTATCTTCAAATTTTAACGAAGCTTTTTCAATTGAAGGAAAATTTTCTTTAATGATTTGTCCAGATTTTTTTCTATTGATGTATAATTGCTTACCTATCACATCATATCCAACAATCGTTTCTTGCAAAGTCTTTTTATCATCCTTTTCATCTTTCTTTTGAGCGATTTTTAACCCAAAATCTTTGGCAGATTTTATGCTAAATTCTACTTCAACCATGAATGAATTATTGGCAAAAAGTGATGAGCCACTAATTTGCTTTTCTTTGGATAATACAAAATTTTCCTTTTCAAAAGTTAAGTAATCTTTCTTCGCTTTTAGGGTTGAAATAGGTTCTTGAAAAAGCCTTAAACCACTTGGTGTCGAGCGTAAAGTTATGTCCCGAGGAATTGCCATTTGTCCTTTCCACGGAAACGTTGGCATCTCGCCCGCATATTGCCAAGAAGACATCCAACCTAACAAAATTTTCTTATTTTCGGGGGTATCTGTATAAGGAATGGCAGCATAAAAATCTTTGCCATAATCCACGTATAATTTTGTTTCGGGCGGATTATTATTTTTAAAAGTTGTTCCGTCAAATTCTCCCACAAAATATTGCATTCCTTCAAATTTATCATACGGTCCATTCGTTGAAACAAACAGTAACCATTTGGTATTCTGAATGTTACCATCAACGGGCATCTCAACCAAGGCAGGGCATTCCCAAATTTTACGCATCTCTCCTTGATTACCAAATTCGCCAGCCCGAGTCCAATTTTTGAGGTTTTTTGAGGTGTAAAAAACCACTTTATATTCTTTCGGGAAGACCACTGACATCACCCAATTTTGCGTTTTTTCGTGCCAAATTACGTGTGGGTCACGAAAGTCTTTCATCTGTAAATCAATCACTGGATTACCCGCATATTTTGTCCAAGTTGTGCCGTTGTCATTAGAATATGCCAAGTATTGAGCTTCTTTCTTCCCATCGTGATAATCAGCGGTATAGAGGGCAACCATGCAAGGGTTAGTACCTGTTTGAAAGCCACTTGAATTTGTTTTATCGACCACCACACTTCCCGAAAAAATCCAAACCGAATCTTCTGGAATTGCGAGCGGAAGATGTTCCCAATCAACCAAATTTTTGCTTACGGCGTGTCCCCAACTCATGTGTCCCCACTTATTTTCGTAGGGATTGTGCTGATAAAAAAGATGATACTGCCCTTGATAATAAATTAGCCCATTAGGGTCATTCGTCCAGTTTTTAGGAGGAGAAAAATGATAATTTGGTCGCCATTGAGGGGTTTCTTTTTGCGTTTGGGCGTATATAAATACTGGAAAAAGAAGTAAGATTAATAGTTTTTTCATGTTGATTCTTAATTTATGGCATGGCTTTGAATATACGGTTAAGTAAATAATCTTAATTTTTATAAGGAATTATTTACTGTTAAACTTCCCGAAATTTTTTTCTACTTTCGGGAAGTTAATTCGGACTGAACTTCCCGAAAGTAGAAAAACCTTTCGGGAAGTAATGAAATTTAGTTAGAAACATATTGGATCATGCCATGAATCGTTTTAGGGTAATTTCACCTATATTTTTTAACAACCAATTCTACCCCATCAAAAATCGCAAAATGATAGCTATTTTCATCATCATACGCCCACTGACCGAGGTTTATGTATCGACTATTTTCATTTACGGGTAAATCTAATAACAAATGCCTATGCCCAAAAATGTAATAATCGTGATGTTTTTTAGCTTCCTGTTCTTTAGCAAAACTCCAAAGCCATTCATTTTCGCCTCTAAATTGCAATTCTCGCTTAATTCGTTCCTCATCTTTCCGACTACCCGACCACCAAGTTGCTAAAGTCATTCCTGCGTGAGGATGAATCCACCCAAAAGCCCATTGTGACAGTTTACTTTCAAACACTTTTTTCAAATATTTATACCCATAATCACCAGGACCGAGTCCATCTCCGTGAACGATGTAGAAATTTGTAATTTGTGAATTGTGAGTTATGATTTGTGAATTGTGAGTTATGAATTGTGAATTGCCAAATGATAACTTTTCACTAATAACTGCTAACTGATTACTGATTATTGAATATTCTTGAAATTTTCGATAGACCTTAATTCCTAATTCTTTTGTAAAATAATCGAACATCCAAATGTCGTGATTTCCTGCGAAAACGATGATTTCAATGCCTAAATCGGATAATTCAGCCAATTTACCCAATAATCTAACAAAGCCTTTTGGAACTACATTTTTATATTCAAACCAAAAATCAAAAATATCTCCTACTAAAAAAACTATTTGTGCATCGTGTTTTATGGAATCGAGCCAGGCAACAACTTTGCGTTCACGGGCAAGACTTGTTTGGTGGTCGGGATAGCCCAAATGAAAATCTGAGGCGAAATATATTTTTTTATCTTTCTGTAAAGTAATTGAATTCATACTTAATCTTTAAGGAAATTTTACCGAATATTTTTCAAATATACGCAAAAAAAGAAGCCAATGCTTTAGACACTGGCTTCATACGACGAAGTAAAAACAAATGTTATAATGATTTACGCAATATCATTTCCATTGAAACATTGATATTTTGACGTTTTCCACCTTGAATCATTTCAGCTGCCAATTTTCCAATTTCTTTTGGTTTTGAAGAAATAATGCTAATACCACCCGCCAAGATTTCTTTGTAACACGAATCATTTAACGAAATAATTCCCACTTGTTTTCCCAATTCCAACCCTTGATTCTGTAAAGATTTGATGGCAGAAACCAAGTCAGCATCGTCCATGGTCAAATAAACATGACCTTCTTCCACTTCTTCATTTTCCAAACCATCTAAAACTTGGAAATCATAATGATTAATTTCACAAAAATTTCTAAAACCCGTGATTAATTCTGAATCAAAGTATTCCTCTTCCGTTAATACTAAATTCAGGGTTTTATATTTCTTGAAATATTTAGCATTTTGTTGCAAAATATTAAATATTTCCTCTCCTGAATTACACAAAATTGAAGAATTATTATTCGATAAAGAAGGCATTGAATGTTCAAGAAATATCAATCTTTCGCCCGTAATTTTCTTTAAACATTTGATGTTTTCTTCGGTTTCTTCAATCAAATGAGGCATCACTACGTAATAATGGTAATTGCCCAAATGGTTGTTGATGATGTCTCTGAAATTATCGCTTTTGTAATTATACGTAAAAATATCTACTGCCACTTCTTTCCCAGCATAATTAACAAATGCGTTGAAAATAGCTTTGTTGTTCTCCGTAATTTTACCAACTAAAAAGAAAATTTTGGTCTTCGTTTTTGCTGATTTCCCAGAGATAAAATACCCCTTTCTAAAAATTGAGGTAATTACTCCAAGGCGATGAAGTTCTGAATATGCCCGCTCAACGGTGTCACGTGAGAGGTAGCATTCTTCGCTGGCTTCGTTGATGGAAGGCAATCTTTCGCCCGTTTTCAAGTCACCTTTTTCAATGTCAATAAGCAGTGAATTCACTAATTGTTGATATTTTGGGGTTTTAGAGTCTTGTTTTGCCTGAGCAAAACTTCTGAATGTTGAGATCATATCTTAATGGGTTGTGTTTTGAATAACAGTATTAAATAACAATTTTTATAAGAACTAAAATCAATAAAAAAATAATTGTCATGATTGAAAATTCGTAAAGATTACTCTTATTCTGAATCATTTTCTTGATTTTATCTTTATTAAAATGTTCTGTATATTTCATTTGTTTTATTAAATTAAATATTGAAATAATACATTTATTTATTCTGTAAAATTACCTCCATATGTGGTGTAATTGTTAGGATAATTCTTGCAAATATTGGTACGATTCCAACAAAAATGCCATTATTTTGCTTTCACTGTCCTGTTATACCCTGATGTGTTATCCCTGTATAGCACAGGATATTTATGATAACTACAAATTGTTACTTAGTCATAAAATATAAAAATCTGTGAATAATCCATTATCCATTTCTATCATAAATTCTAAAAAAATAGATTTGAAAGTGCTTCTCATTTTCAATAAACTCAGTGATTTTAAAAATGAAATTTACGATGGATTTTTATCACAAATTAACGGTAGGGCATCGGTGGATTTATATATTCATTCAATTTCTAATCACAATTCACGCCATTTTGAGGAGGTTATTCATGAAAAGGTGGACAGTTATGATTACTTCGCAATTATGCTTCACGCATCGCACCTCAACGAGGATATTTTGAAAACTGTCAACAGTATTCCCAAAGAAAAATTACTGATTTTAGATAAACGAAATGAATTTATTAGGGGAAATTATGCCTGCGTTTATCAAGATTTTGAAGCAGACATTTATGAAGCACTTACAAAGGCGAAAAACTTAATTACCAAGTATAAAACCTTGAATTTTGTAATTCAAGAAAAATATTTTTATTCCCTTGCCATTATGGAAGGAGTAACCCTTTTTGCTCTTGAAAATAACTTGACATACAATATTTATACGGAAGTAAACGAAGAGATTATTCGTAAAAATGAGGCTTATTTGGTTCTATCGGAAAGATTCTTGGCTGAAATTCTAAAAAATTGTAATACTAAAAATTTGCAGATTGGACTCGATGTTGGTATTCTATCTTACAATGAAACCCCAGTTAAAGAGGTACTTTCGGGAGGAATCACAGTCGTTACCACTGACCATTTCCAATTAGGAAAAACCGCTGCTGATTTGATTCTAAATGGCAAAAAAGAACATATCCGCAACCCATTTTTGTTCATTCAAAGAAATTCCCTTTAATCCTTTTTATCCTTACTCCGCCAGTAAAAATAGAAAGGCAAGCCCGTTGCCATCAACCCTAATCCACTCAATGCTTCGTACGGTTTTTGTATTAAAGTATTAACAATCAGAGCAATACAGAATAAAATAAAGATGGCAGGAACCACAGGATACCCAATTACTTTGTAGGGACGATGTGCATCTGGCATTTTCTTACGCAACACAAAAACGCCAAAAGCGGTTGCTCCATAAAAGATAAATGCCGCAAAAATTAACATATCTGTCAATTGATCGAATGTTCCTGAAAGCACTAAAAGGGAAGTCCAAATGGCTTGAACAAACAAGGCTTTTGATGGCGTATTGTAGGTTGGGTGAATATAATCAACGCTCTTGAAAAACATCTTATCATTCGCCATTGCATAGAATAATCTTGATGCTAAAAGAATGGTTGTACTCGTGCAATTAAAGGTAGCCACCAAGATCAAACAAGATATCAAAAGCCCACCCGACGAACCCAAAAAGTGGTTCACAACGGCAACCGCAGCAATACCATTCTTTGATTCATGAATTTTGATAAATTCATCAATTGGCATAATATAGAGATAAACAAAATTCATTAATAAGTAAATTGCCATCACGCCCAACGTTCCAAAAAGTAGTGCTAACGGTAAATTTCGCTGTGGGTTTTTCATCTCGCCGCCAATAAAACCCACACTCGCCCAACCTTCATAACCCCAAAAAGCACTCAAACAAGCCAATGCCAACGCCTTAAAAAGTGTGGAGCCGTTCATGGAATTTGGGTCGTATCTAACACTATTGGTGGTGATGTTATCCATACTTCCAATACTGGATGTTAAGCCTAACACAATGATAATCAGCATCGTAAGCACCATTAGAGCCGTTAAGATTCTACTAAGATTCTCCCCTAATTTCAATCCTCTGTAATTGAAATAGGTCAGGAACATAATTAGAGAAATGGCAACAAGTTTAACACTTATGTTATCAAAAAGGTGTAAGCCTAAAAAGCTGAAATCGGTAAATGATTTAGGTGTTTCTGGAAAGGCAATTAAACTATTTAACGACTGTGCAAAAACATAAGCGATTGAAGCAATGGAAGCAGTTCTGATGACGGCAAAATTTGTCCAACCAAAAAGAAAGGCAAAGAATCGGTTGTAGATTTTACGAAAATAAACAAACTCCCCACCCGAATCTGCGAGCATACTGGCAACTTCTGCGTTTGAAAGTGTGCCTGCTAAACTGATTAAACCCGCTAATAACCAAGCAATTAACACCAAAATAGGGGATTGCAATTCCGCCGACATGGCAGCGACTTTTTTGAAAACGCCCGTGCCAATCACGGAGCTAACGATCAGAACAATGGCGGAGGTTAATCCAATGGAACGAACTAATGTTCCTTGATTTTCAGAAGATTTTGGCATAAAGTGGAGTGAAAATTTGTAAATGGTTAGAAAAGAAATTTATAGTGGTTTTGTTACCTCACTTTTGTTTATAAACTT
The DNA here is from genome assembly GCA_025354645.1 of Arcicella sp. Classification (GTDB taxonomy): domain Bacteria; phylum Bacteroidota; class Bacteroidia; order Cytophagales; family Spirosomataceae; genus Arcicella. The sequence goes on from JANXML010000279.1 coordinate 8,295, forward strand.
TATTACGAATTAATTTTAATCCATTTAATGATTTTGATTCAACAATGTCTTCTTTTGGAATTATTCCCCTTTTCATCCAATTTGAAATTACACTTATGGATGCCAAATTATATTGTTTTGCATATTCTTTAGGGGTTAGCCATTCAGTTAAAATGTATTCAAATCCATTTATTTTCAGGGTATCATCAATGCGACTAATCACATTTTTAGTATTATTGAGAAGTTCCTGGGGCGTGATATTAATTTGATTTTCCATTTTATTATTGATTTTTTAATTGTTCTATTAATAATTCTACTTTTTGAATTCTACTTTCTAATTCAAGTTTATAATCAAGCAATAAATTAATCTGTTTTTCTGTAATGTCTGGACTTTGTAAAACTATTGGATAATTCCTTTCAAATATTGCGTATTCCATTTTAATGTCAATTAGTAATAATTGTAATGCTTTCATTTTTTAATGATTAGGGTTTGTCCGTAAATATACATTTTGTTAAGTTGCTTAACAAAACAAATGCCTTAAAACATCGAATTTAAGCTATGATTTATAGTGCTTTCTCTAAACCCTATTATTCTCAATCCCAAAATCACTTCATTGTATAACACAAATTACTGTAAAATATATTTTAAAAACATCAACACTCATTTTCGTTAATTATTCTTTTTTAATCTATCTTTGTAACTACTTATCAACACTCATAAAAATCAACACATGAAAAAAATACTACCCCTCATTTTCACTTTTTTAGCTTTTACCGCCTCTGCACAGAAAATAAATGAGTCTTACCAATTTCATATCAAGCCCACAACTTCCAAAATAAACATCGACGGAATTTTGGACGATGAGGCATGGAAAACTACGGACGTTGCAAAAGATTTTTGGTTAAAATTCCCAACTGATACCATTCGTGCAAAGCATCAAACCGAAGTCAGATTAACTTACGATGATGATTTTCTGTATGTGTCTGCCATTTGTTTTAAAGCCAATGATGGAAAATCTGGAACGGTTGAGTCGATGAAAAGAGATTACAGTATTGGAAGTAATGAATGTTTCCAACTTATCATCGAGCCATTCAATGATTTAACAAACGGGTTTATTTTTGGTGTGAATGCAGCGGGTGCCCAATTAGAAGGGCTTATTTCGGAAGGGCAGATTTCCAATTTGAATTGGGATAATAAATGGAGTTCCCAAACCAAATATCTTGCCGACCGATGGATTGTGGAAATGGCGATTCCTTTCAAGACTTTACGTTATAAAAAAGATATTTCAACTTGGGGGATTAATTTTACTCGTAACTATCCAAATCAAAAAGAAACATCTGTTTGGGCAAAAATACCAGTACAATTGAGCCAAAACTCACTTGCTCATACGGGTGTGTTTGTATGGGAATCGTCTCCTCCATCTCCCAAAGCCAATATTTCAGTGATCCCTTTTGTTCTTGGAGGTATTAACAAAGATTTTCAAAAGAATACTGAAAGTACATTTAGAAAAGATTTTGGAGGAGATGCAAAAATTGCTCTTTCATCGGCTTTGAACTTGGATTTAACCGTAAATCCTGATTTTTCACAAGTGGATGTTGATAGACAAGTAACCAATCTGAGTCGTTTTGAACTATTCTTTCCAGAGCGTCGTCAGTTCTTTTTAGAGAACGCCGATCTGTTCAATAATTTTGGATTAGCTAATCTGCGACCTTTTTTTTCAAGGCGAATAGGCTTGGGCGTACCCATTACTTATGGAGCAAAAGTAAGTGGAAAATTGAATAATAATCTTCGGATTGGAGCGATGAATATTCAAACAAGATTAATTGATAGTGTTGATTTTAATGCTGATAGTAAAACAATAATTTCACAACCCAGTCAAAATTTTACGGCTTTGGTGTTGCAACAAAAAATCTTTAAGCGTTCAAGCATTGGATTGATGTTTCTGAATAAAGAATCTTTAAACTTTAACGAGAAAAAAAACGAGGGGTTTACTAATTTTAACAGAAACCTCGGTATTGAGTACAATTTAGCGTCTGCCAATAATCTGTGGACTGGAAAAGCGATGGTTTCAAAATCGTTTAGCCCAAACACGGATGGAAAAGATTTTATGCAAGCCTATAATTTAAAATATACTCCTTTGCACTGGATCATAGATTTACAGCACGAAAACGTAGGTATTAATTATAACCCAGAAGTAGGCTACATTCAACGAGCGGGTTATTATCGTTTTGCGGCAAATGAAATCTCTTACCTTTATTACACAAAAAATCCTGATAATAAAATCCAATATCACGCTCCCACATACTTAGGGGATTATTATTGGAACTCAAATGGTGAATTAACCGATGCCATTAATGCGGTTGCCTATCAATTTTTAACGAAAAGTTATAGTTTACTTAGCGTTAATTATCAGTTTAATTATTATAAATTACAAGGAGAGTTCGATCCCACTAACAAGCGAAGTGCGGACGTATTGAAATTTGGAAGTGAACATAAATACAACACTTTTACACTTGAATATTATTCTTCCCCTCGGAAAAAATTTACGTCTATTTTCTCGGGTTCTTTCGGTGGATATTTTGGCGATGGGCAACTGTTAAACCTTTCAACAACGCTCGGCTATCGTTTTCAACCTTATGTAAATATTTCTGCTAATATTAATTATGTAGATATTTCTGATATAAAAATCCCCGTAGCTGGACAACCTAATAAAATTGTGAATTCCCATTTTTTCTTAATAAGCCCCAAAATTGATGTCACGTTTACCAATAAATTATTCTGGACAACCTTCATTCAGTATAATGAACAACGTCAAAATACCAACATCAACAGCCGTGTGCAATGGCGATATAAACCCGCTTCTGATATTTTCTTGGTTTATTCGGATAATTACATTCCAGGCAGTTTAACGATAAAAAATCGTTCAGTGGTTTTAAAAATGACGTACTGGTTGAATTTGTAAGGAATTAATAATTGATAGTGAATAATTAATAGTTTGTTTTGGGTTAATTTTACGGTAAAATAAATCCAAAACAAACTTGCCAATAATCCTGTACAATCTCTCCATTTATTGTTACCAAATCATTATTTGGCTGGTTAGTCCTTTCAATAAAAAGGCAAAATTATGGATTGATGGACGTTCTTCGATGCTCGATGTCCGTTTTTCGATGTTCGAGCAACAAACATCGAAAAACGAACATCGAGCAACGAAAACCGCTTGGTTCCACTGTGCTTCCCTCGGTGAATTTGAACAAGGACGACCCGTTATTGAAAAATTTAAAGAGACTTTTTCAGACTATAAAATTGTGCTGACTTTTTTCTCACCATCGGGTTATGAAG
>JANXML010000291.1 GCA_025354645.1 Arcicella sp.
AATTTCAGAACTCATTTAAAGAGATTATGTCGTAAAACCATCTGTTTTTCTAAAAAAGATGATATGCACTTTGGATTTATAAAGGCTTACATATGGCTTAAAAACGCTACATAGCAACAGCATACATTCTGAAACACTACCCTATTTTTTTACTTTCTCAACGATAATCACATCTTCAACATCGGCTAAAATACGTCCGCAGTGTTCGCAAACGATGATTCTTTTCTTATCTTTAATATCTGCCTGACGTTGTGGTGGAACCGCACTGAAACATCCGCCACAAGCACCCCGTTTCACCATCACCACGGCTAAACCGTTTGGATAATTGCCACGTAATTTGTCATAAGGACGCAATAAACGCTCGTCCACGTGCTTTGTGGCTTTGTCACGGTCTTTGTTCAATTTCACTTCGTCATCTTCGCTCTCAGAAATCAAAACGTCTAACTCTTTTTTCTTGGCGTCAAGGTCTTTTTTACGAAGATTTAAACGTGTTTCAGTCGATGAAACTTCGTCTTTTTTATTCAAAATCTTGAATTCAAATTCACGAACACGCTTATCTGCCAATTCACCTTCCAATTGTTGCAATTCGATTTCCTTTGAAATTGCATCATATTCACGGTTGTTGCGGACGTTCATCTGTTGGTCTTTGTATTTATTTACCAACTTTTCAGCGTCTTTTTTTGCGTTACGATTTTTTGAAATTTCTTCATCCAAAACAGCAATTTCACGGTTGAATTTGCCAATACGAGTTTCAACGCCAGCCACTTCATCCTCCAAATCACGTACTTCTTCGGGCAAATCGCCACGCATTTTTTTGATATTATCTAAGGCTGAATCTATATTTTGAAGTTTCAAAAGAGACTCTAATCTCTGAGCAATGGTTGTTTCGGTTGCTACTGCTGCCATTTGGTTGTAATTTGGTTGTTTATCGGTTTAATGTTTACACGCATATTTGCGTAACTATTAAACTACTTTAACTTTATAATTGCTTTAACTAAAAAAGAGTACAGGATTGGTATTCACCTGACTTTTGAGAACCGCAAAATTAGTGAATTTTTCGGACAAATACCTAACAATTAAGTCCTTTGTGAAAACTTCTGATTCATAATGTCCTATATCACAAATAATTATCTGTTTGTCGGCATCAAAAAACTCGTGGTATTTATAATCGGAAGTAATAAACACGTCCGCACCTTGTCGAATGGCATCATTCAGTAAAAAACCACCCGCTCCACCGCAAAGAGCAACTTTCTGCACATACTTATTCAACAAAGGCGTGTGTCGAAAAGTTTGTAAGTTCATTTTTTCTTTTAAATATTGCAGAAATTTATTTTCAGATAAAGGCTCTGATAATGAAGCAATTACACCCGAACCAACTTCTTGATTTTCGTTTTCTAATAGACTCAAATAATAAGCGACTTCCTCGTAAGGATGTGAGGTTTTCAAAGCTCTCAAAATTTGATTTTCAAGGTATGAATCAAAGATTACTTCAATACGATTTTCCGCCACTTTTTCAGTTACATCTAAACTTCCAATGTAAGGATTTGCCTTGCCCGTGGGCGTAAATGTTCCTGTGCCTTCTACTTGAAAACTACAATTTTTATACTGCCCAATTTGTCCTGCACCTGCCTCATACAACGCATCAAGCACTTTTTGGGTATTTTCAAGCGGAACGAAAGCGACTAATTTTTTTAAAATTTGTTTTTGGGGAGAAAGAATTTTAGGATTTTGGAGTCCTAATTTCTCGGCAATCATATAGTTTACGCCTCCTTTCACACTGTCTAAATTAGTGTGCGTTGCATAAATCGCAATGTCATTTTTAATGGCAAGCATCACGGCACGTTCCACGTAATTTTTACCATTAAAACGCTTCAAACCTTTGAAAATAATGGGATGATGAGCCACAATGAGATTACAATTTTGAGCAATGGCTTCGTGGATAATTTCTTCGGTGCAATCAAGCGTTGCGAGTACGCCCGTGACTTCCGTTTGTGGGTAGCCCACGAGTAAACCCGCATTATCATAACTGGCTTGATAAGATAGAGGAGCAAGTTTTTCTAAATAATTGGTAATATCTTTGATGGTCATTTTCGGAGAATTCGGTAAAATAAAATTTACCGAAATTAACGGAAATTCAAGAAGTACCTGTAAATTAGACAGTATTAATTACCAGAAAATAATTTATGAAAGTACGTCCAAGCATAGCCATTGTTGAAAACAACCATTTATTATTAATGCAGTATCGTTATGGAAATACCGATGTTTATAATCTTCCAGGCGGAAACGTTGATAAAGGCGAAACGCTCACGGAGACGGTTGTGCGTGAATTGATGGAAGAATTGGGCATTGAAGTGGAAGTAGAAACAATGATTTTATCGGGCGATGTCATCATGCCCGAAGGCAAAGAAGATGTGCTTCATTGCGTTTTTGAAGGAAAAATCATTAAAGGAAAACCCGTTCTTAATGCTAAACAAACCTCAGCTTTGGCAGTGATTTGGATGCCTTTGGTGGACTTGCACGAATTGGAAATGTACCCAAATGTTGGGGCGGAATTACAACGATTTTATTTGAAAGGGCGTGGAATTGACTACATGGGAAAGATTGGGCAACGGTGGTTTTGAGCCACCTACATCGAACTCAATCGCCCACCATCCACTGGCAAATTTACACCATTGATATACGCTGCCGCTGGACTGCATAAAAATGCCACGGCTGCTGCAAATTCGTGGGCTTCGCCAAATCTTCCTGCGGGAATATCTGATTGAAAAACCTCTTCCATTTGTTCTACGGAGGTGTTTGCCATTTTTGCTCTCGAATTTATAACAAAATCTAAACGTGCTGTTTTGGTATAACCTGGCAATACATTATTGACTGTTATTCCAAATTCACCCAACTCGTTTGCCAACGTTTTCGACCACGAAGCCACTGCCCCACGAGTGGTGTTTGATACGCCCAAACCCGTAATTGGTTGTTTTACGGAAGTAGAAATGATGTTAATAATCCGTCCAAATTGTTCCGCTTTCATGCTTGGAACGCAGGCTTGCACAAGGATGTGATTACAAATCAAATGATTGGAAAATGCGGAGGTGAATTCTTCCACGCTTGCATTCAGCATTGGTCCACCCGCTGGTCCGCCCGTATTATTGACCAAAATATGCACAATTGGATTATCTTTTAAATGATTCTCAATTCCAGATTTTACTTCTTCGGGTTTTGAGAAGTCTGCCACAAAATAAGCATGTTTTTGCCCCTGTGAACGATCCAAACGGTGGAGGGTTTCATTAAGCGTATCTTCATTGCGAGCCACAAGTGTTACATTTGCTCCAAGCAAAGCCAATTCAATAGCAGAAGCACGCCCAAGTCCTTGGGTACTGCCACAAACGATGGCATTTTTATGTTGTAAGTTTAAATTCATAATATACAGTGAACGGTTGTTTACGGTAAACGGTTAAAGTACTCTACCCGATGAAAAATTAGAATTAATAAAAAAAGGCTGAAATTTGTAGTTCTCAAGCAACAAAAACAGCCTTTAATGAAAAATATCATCAGTAGTAAAATTAGAAATTTATTTTCAGAAATCCCATTGGCTAAGA
>JANXML010000295.1 GCA_025354645.1 Arcicella sp.
TATAAAAATTTGGGATGAATTTTTGAATACGTTTACTCGGTGGATTCAAATACAACTCTCTCATTATCAATACTTAATAAAAATCATCGGGTAGAGTAGGCAAATCTACTGCCGTACAAGAATTATCAAATTACTTTCATCATTTCGTTGAAATAAATTTTGAAGCTCAAATAGAAGTTCGAGCATTTTTTGAGGGAAATTTGGATCCAAAAACTATTTGTGAAAATCTGTCAATTTATTTTGATACTCCTATTATTCCTAATAAAACATTGTTGTTTTTTGACGAAATACAATCGTGTTTACCCGCCATTTCTTCCCTTCGTTTTTTTTACGAAAAAATGCCAGAACTTCATCTAATTTCGGCAGGTTCATTATTAGAATTTGCCTTAGAGCAACTCCCCTCTTTTGGCGTTGGTCGGGTGGGTTCCGTCTTTGTTTATCCACTTTCTTTTGATGAATTTTTGGTGAGTTTGGGAGAACAAAAATTGGTCAATTTGAAGAAAGAATCTAATTTTGAAAAACCATTAGCCTTACCTTTCCATCAAAAATTAATTGAATATTTTAAAAAGTTTCTCATCATTGGTGGTATGCCCGAGGTCGTTGCTAAGTATGTTAATGGAAGTGATTTATTAGAAGTTCAAGCCGTTTTAGATGATTTATTAATTTCAATTAGAGCTGATTTTGCAAAATATAAAAAGAAAGTACCATCCATGAGAATTTCGGAAGTATTCGACTCAATAATTCAGCAAAATGGGGGGAAATTTATTTACACGAAGGCGGCTGTTCAAACTAACCTTTCGCAAATAAAAGAGGCTGTTGAACTGTTAATTATGTCTGGTTTAGTAATCCCCATCACGCATACCTCCGCCAATGGAATACCGCTTGGGGCTGAAATAGACGAAAAAAAAAGAAAGTTAATACTCTTAGATACAGGACTTTACCAGAGAATACTGGGCTTAAATGCGGGGAAGTTATTAGCTCAAAATGATTTTGATTCTATCAATAAAGGAGCAATTGCAGAAATGTTTGTGGGCTTAGAATATTTAAAATATGGAAGTCCATTACAGCACGAGAATTTATATTACTGGCATCGTGAGAGTGCCAATAGCAATGCAGAAATTGATTACATAATTCAACAAGATGATAAGGTTATTCCCTTGGAAATCAAGGCTTCAAATAAAGGAGCTATGCAGAGTATGTTTCAGTTTTTAAAGGAAAAAAAGAGTGATTATGGCGTTAGGCTTTCATTGGAAAACTTTTCTACCTATCCACCAATAATAGTGTTTCCGTTATACGCAATTTCGACTTTAAGACAAGGTTAAAAGTTATACAAAAAAAAGGACTAAAATTAATTTAGCACTGTTTTTTTCTTTCAAAACCGATGCAGAAGTATCGGATTACATGGTTAAACCAATTCTGCAATTACCGTCTCCCCGCCAACAGGAATATCATTTAATTTTACCAAAATCTTGGCACTTAAAGGCAAATAAATATCTACTCTTGATCCAAATTTGATGAAACCGAACTCTTTTCCTTGCTCAACTGCCGTTCCTATTTCCACATACCAACAAATTCTACGAGCCATTGCTCCTGCCACTTGCCTGAAAAGTATTTCCGTTCCGTCGGCGTGTTTTGTCACGATGGTTGTTCTTTCATTATCCGTACTTGATTTTGGATGCCATGCCACCAAGAATTTTCCTGGGTGATATTTGAAGTATGAAACAATGCCAGAAATTGGATTAAAATTGATATGTACATTAATTGGCGACATAAAAATTGAAACCTGACGACGAGCATCTTTGAAATATTCAGATTCCACAACTTCTTCAATTACAACCACTTTGCCGTCCGCAGGAGCAATAATATGCTTTGAATTCTGAATAGTTGTACGCTTAGGTACACGGAAAAATTGAAGCACGATTATAGCTAAAATCACACTCAAAACTACTACAATTTTACGAAGCGTATCGTTCTCGGGAAAAAAATAAGCCGTTGCACCGTTTAGAAGTATCAAAAATAGGGTGGTTACCAAGATAGTTCCTTTGCTTTCTCTATGAATCGTCATTGTTTTTGGAAAATATTATTTTACACAAAGTTACAGAAAATCTCTGAATTTGAGAACGGGAAGGCATAGTAAGTATTCAGAAACTCATCGTAGGACTCAAAGTCATGATACAAGTCAAACCTAAAAAATTCTAATTTCACTTTATTCTTAACGCAACCTTTTACTGATATTATTCGTATTGAAATCAAATATTGATAGTGCAACTTGGGAAAATAGTTTAATTTTAGCCACAGTACCGTCAAAATGTCCATTACTATAGATCGAAATCATACACTTGAAGCCCTGCTGGAAGGCTGCCGAACTGGCAACCCGAAAAGCCAAGAATTGCTTTACAGGCAGTTCTATGGATATGCTATGAGTGTGTGCTTGCGTTATACCCGAACCCGTGATGAAGCCGTTGAGATTGTCAATGATGGGTTTATCAAGGTTTTTAACCATGTTGAAAAAATTGATTTAACTAAATCTTTTAAAAATTGGTTAAGGAGAATAATGGTAAATACAGCGTTGGATTATTATCGCCAAAACCATAAACATTACAATCACGACGATATTCAGGAAACTGAGTATTTGATTAGTGACAATAAAGATGCTTCCTCCGATTTATCTTATGAAGAACTTTTAGGATTAGTACAAAAACTCTCGCCCGCTTACAGAACCGTTTTTAGCCTTTTTGTTATTGATGGATATTCCCACGAAGAAATTGGGGATATGCTGAATATTTCAATCGGCACATCAAAATCAAATTTGGCAAGGGCGAGGATTAATTTAAGAGAAATGTTGAGTAAAGAATAGTAGAATCATGGCAATGCCTTGTCTCTACTGAAGAAAACCATTAACGAGTATAAAAATAAAAAACAAAATGTCAGAAAAGTGGTGGGATATGTCCGATGATGAACTGGATGACCTTTTCAGAGAAGCCTCTGATAAGGTTGAGGTCCCGTTTGAATCGTCTGCATACAACAAACTCAGACAGAAAATAACCGAACAACCCAAGTCTGAGTCTTCTAAAGGATTCAAAAAAAGATGGTTGTTGCTCTTTGTTGGACTGTTTTTAATGGTTGGCGTGGGATTGGTATATCGTTTTGGTAATAAAGACGAAGGTTTAAAGGTTGATACTAATGAGAATAAATTAACTAAAATTGGAGGAAAAATTGAGCGTAACAATAAATTAAAACCTTCAAATGTGTCATCTTCTGTCCAATTAGAAATAATTAAAAATAAGGACTCGAAATTATTGAAATCTGAAATCATGACGAATAAAGGAGCGATTTCGACTATACAAAAAGAAAATATCGTTGAAAAATCTACGTCTCCTTTATCTGTAAATAAAGTCAGAAAATCGCTGTTGTCTGTGTCGCCAGAGACAACTCAAAAACCAAATTCAAATAGGTTATCTGTGAAAACACAGATAATAACCGAGTCAGAAACGAAGGCTATTGAACATACCAAGATTGAGGGTGAATTACTCAGTACATTAGAAAAAACTACTGAAAATAAACAAGTTAACAAGTCAATGTCTTCCACGTTGTTGTCTGTGTCTTCACAGACAACTCACAAAACGATGAAGCCGTTGTCTGTGGAGACACAGACAACAACGGAGGAAGAAAATTTGGCTAAGCCGTCTGCAAACACTGAAACGCAAAGTCAAACAACTTCAGAAGAACTTAATAAAGCGATTGAAAGTGTTTACTATAATTCCAAAAACAATAAAAAACAGTTATATAGATTCAATAATTCAAAAAATAATAAAGATAGAGAAGGAAAAAATTATCCTATTAATCCTCCCATTATTGGACAAAACACTTCACCAATCGTAGAACATTTAAGTGTTATTCCACAGGAAATTTTATCCGAAGAAACGGTTGATAAAACCAACTTTTATGATGTAAATTTCTTGAAAAATAAAGATTTAAAATTGATTTTAACCGACATTCATGCGGAATTACCTTATTATATTGACAGTTTACCGAGAACGACTAAACCCCTCAAATTCTCGAAATTTGGGCTTCGCTTGGTGCTTTCTCCTGATATGAATTCCATTGAAAATTTAGGTAAAGTTGCCTTGGGAGGGTCAATAGGCTTATTATTTGAATATAAAATTAGTAAAAAATTGAGTTTACAGACAGGCATGATTTACTCAAAGAAAAGCTACATTGGAAGTTTCGATGATTATCATAACTGGACAGATTGGAAAGGTTATCATCCTTCAAAACCCACAGAAGTGGATGGTGGTTGCAAAGTAATTGATATACCCATTAATTTAAGGTTAAACTTATTTCAAAAACCAAAGCAAACTTGGTTCATCAGTTCAGGCGTTTCATCGTATTGGATGTTGAACGAAAGCTATACGTATTTATACGGATGGTCGCTACCTAAGACAGTAGATTGGAGCGATAATTCAAAATATTATTTCAGTGTACTAAATTTTTCAGTAGGGTTGGAAAGACAAATTTCAACACGTTTTAGCCTGCAAGTTGAGCCTTATTTGAAAACTCCATTGAAAAATGTAGGTCGTGGTGGGGTTAATTTATACAGTAGCGGTTTGTTATTTTCGACAAAATACAGTTTTTAATTTTCGATGTTCGATTTTTGTTGTTCGATGTTCGTAACAACAAAAATCGAAAATCGAATAACAAAAATCGAACAACGAAAATCAATTAACTCTCAAAACCATAGATTCCAACGTCAGTCCTGGTCCGAAAGCACAACTTAGAATGTTCTTATTCTTGTCTGCTTCAGACGTATTTTTCAGTATTTCATTCAGCACAAAAAGGACGGTGCAGGATGACATATTTCCATAATCTCTCAAAACTTCGTACGAATATTTATTGTCTTCTTTCGTAATTTCTAAGGCGGTTTCAATGGCTTCCAAAATTGCTTTTCCTCCTGGGTGCATAGCGTATAAATCAATATCCTGATTCGTCATACCTGCATTATCTAACAACCTGTCAATCAATGATTTAATGCCCGTTTTTACTAATTTCGGAATATACGAAGTTAACGTCATTTCAAAGCCAAAATCTGCCACTTTCCAAGCCATATCTTGCTTACCTTCAAAGTATAAATCACAGAAAAACGAACGCATTTCAAGACTGTTTTCTTTACCTTCCGATTCGATCAAAACGGCAGCGGCACCATCAGCAAAAAGTGCGTTGGATAGTAAAAAATCTTCATCCATTTTTTTCTGAAAATGAATCGTACATAATTCCACGGAAAGCATCAAAACCTTTGCTTTTGGATCAGCTTTACAAATAGTATCTGCCATTTTCAAGCCGTTAAAAGCACCGTAGCAACCCATAAAATTGATGGCAGTTCTTTGGATTGTTGTCTTTAAACTCAATTCAGCAATAATTTCAATGTCCAGTCCTGGGGCATACATACCCGTGCAACTCACCGTAATGATGTGCGTAATTTCTTTGTTCGGAATATCTTGTTTTAGATTCTCAATAGCTTCTAAACAGAGTGGCAAAGCATATTCTTGATACGCCATCATACGTTGAGAAATACTCGGAAATGGCTCTAAATCAGCACTTTGTGGATAAAATTGATGTTCAGAAAAGTGTTTACCATAGTCAGTTAAAACAGAATGTCGTTGATTAATTTTAGTGGTACGGTAAAGAGCTTTTAGCCTCCGTTGGTCGTAATCATTCATCTGCAATGCCGAAGCCATAAACTCAGCAATCTGCATTTGAGGAAAACAATTTTTGGGAACGGCTGTGCCAATGGCTGTAATATAACTCATATTTGAATTGATGGTTAAAGAATAAACATGGAATAATTAAAAAAGTGTGCCAGTATATAATATACGAAGTAATCAAGGTAATAGTTGTAAAAAAGTCGGATTACTTTTTAGGTATTCTATGGTCTTTTCAATCAATCTTCCATGTGTAGATTCAAGTGTAAGTAATTCAACATTTTTTAGGTATTTTGTCAGAGGATAAACGTTCTGAACGGGCAATAATTTATCATATTTACCCATAAATATTTTAATGTTAATCTCTTGATTATTAATGAGTTGGGATAATTTTCTAAGGTCAAATCTCAACGTTCGAAAGCCTACCCAAGATTGATACAATTGCTTTTGTTTTTCGGGCGTATCCACCATCATTTTAGCAAATTTCAATACGCTTTCATGCACGATACCTATATGTGAAAGAAAACCCGCAAAACTGTGAAATTTACGGTTATTTTTGAGAACTTTTTTAAAAATATTTCGGGTAAACTTAAAACGGGTTGCTCCATAATAAAACGGGTCTTCGGTGATGCCGTCGGGGGCTAAAAGTAGGACGTTTTTAATTCTTTCAGAAAAGGCTTCAATCGTTGCCAAAGCGAATCTTCCGCCCATACTAAAACCAATTACGGAGAAGTTTTTAATTTGGTTTTCTTGTAAAAATTTGGTTAGAAATTCTTGCCAAATTTCTTTGGTAATAATCGGTTTATTCACTTCACTTTCTCCATGAAAAGGTAAGTCAAAAAGATAAGTAGTATATTGATTATCAAAGGTTTGGGCAAATTTTTGGAAACACGAAAAATCCTGCCCCATGCCATGAAAGGCGAGCAGGATTTTATCGGATTTTCCTATTTTTTGATAATGTAAATTCAAATTATTTTAAGCAATTTGACCATGAATTTCTACTTCAATATCAAACTCGTGAAGTAAATCCTTTATTTGATTTGAATATTGAAATTTAAGTCTTTGATAACCATCAATTGCCAAAGTATCTGGCTTTGCTTGATTTTTATGAATTTTTATCAAATTATTGAGCCTATCTATTCTTTCCAGAATATCCTCTAATGATTTAACGATATATCCTTCCATAAAACTAAAAATTAATTTGTACAAATCCTTTTTTTGATGATTTCCCAGTTTTAGGATTCTTTCGTGAAAAAGAAAACTGAAAATCCCATTCTGTTCTGTCTAATTTATAAACAAATTCAGAGAGATGATTTTCTGGAAAAACCTTAACGAAATAAGTATCTAAACCTGTAAATTGTTTCTGCAAGTTAGTAATTTCTTTAAAATATTTCTCATGTTTTTCATGGTCGATGAAAGTAACAATGTCAATATCATTTGGTTTGGATTTAGTAGAGATAAAACTACCATCAATCCATTGAAAGAAATTACCTAACTCAAACTGTTTTAGCAAAATTATGTAATTGAGATACTCATCGAAAAGTCTTCTTCTATCATCATTAAAAACAAATATTTTTTCAAATGTATAAATGTCTATTTCGGTAATTTTATACGGTTGTAAGTAACCATTTTCGTCAAACTGCATATTTAATTTACATTTATCAATGCCCTTTCCCATCACTTTTCACCACTTCCTTATCAAAATCAATGCCTTGTTTCCGCAAAACACCTTGCACGATGATTCCGAAAATGAATAGATAGGCAAAACAAGCGGCTGCCAATAAATACGATTGTTGAATGCCAAATGAGTCGGATAATTTGCCTTGAACCACTGGAACAATTGAACCCCCTAAAATCATCATAATTAAAAAAGCTGACCCTTGATTGGTAAATTTTCCTAAACCTGCCGTTCCCAAAGAGAAAATACTGGGCCACAAAACTGAGCAGAATAAACCGCCTGAAATTAAGGCGAATAAAGCAATTTTGCCAGTTGCCATCACACCTATAATGGTCATAATTGCTCCTAAAGCTGTGAAAATTAATAACAGACGAACTGGTTTTTCTTTACTGGCAAAGTAGGCTAAAATCATTACCAAGATATAAGCCGCATAAGGAAATAAATCGCTTACATCACCACTGTACAAAGAATTAGCAATCAAAACTACTGAAAAAGCCACGAAAGGAACAATCACAATTAATATCTTTTTGAGTGATTCAGAAGGGCTGAAATTACTGATGGAAGCTGTCCAACGACCAATCATCATACTACCCCAAAACAGTGAAACAAATTTTGAGATTTGAGAAGAATCTAAGCCTTCCGTTTTCTTTAAATATTCCCCTAAATTTGAACCAATCGTTACTTCCACACCCACATACACGAAGATGGCGGTCATTCCTAAAATGGCTTGTGGATAACTCAAAACTGATTTTGCATTTTCAATTGCTCCAGACTTCGTTACGATTGAATAAATCACATAACCCACAATCAAAATTACCATCAAAATGAAGGTGAACATAATGGCAGTTTCAATGGAGAATGCTACGGCAACACCTACGCAAAGAGCCAGGAAAGCAAGCGGTAAACCAATCACTTCGTTGCTAACTTGCACGTCTTCATCGTTCTTAATAAGAGGCAATTTTGAACGCCAGAAGAACAACGCCATCAACGCAAATAATGCTCCAAGAATTAAATAGGGACTTTTTACGTCCTCAATTGAAGCATTGGCAGCAGCATCTTTTGAAATCGAACCGAAGATGGCAAATGACACCAAAGCAGGTCCAATAGTACCTCCAACATTATTGACTGCACCTCCCAAATTAATTCGTTGAGCTCCCGTTTCAGGAGGTCCAAGAGCAATCATAAAAGGCTGAGTGGCAGTTTGTTGTAAGGAAAAACCAAGACCCACAATAAATAAACCACCCAATAATAATGGATAAGAAGCATTTTGAGCCGCAGGATAGAATAATAACGTGCCAAATGCGGAGATTAGAAGCCCAATTACGATACCATTTTTATAACCAATTCGGTTGAGGATGTCCCCGCCCATCAATCGTGAGAAAGCCAAATAAAGAATTGAGCCGATAAAATATGCCGCATAAAAGGCAAAGTCAACTAATTGGGCTTGGGTTTGGGAAAGGACGAATTTTTCTTTAAATAGTGGAATCAAAATTCCGTTGGATGCTGCCACAAAACTCCAAAAAAACCATACGGTCATGAGCGTGTATAGGGCAGATTGATTACTTTTAACAGATTCTTGTGTCATGCGAAATAAAATTTTAGGGGTTTGGTTAATGAATTAAGATTCAAATCTAACATTTTTCAAAGCAAAAATTGTGCATTTCTACGTTTAGTTACTTATTAATATTTATCAATTGTCGGCAATTAATTGCTTGATATTCAGTCAATTAATTGAAAATCAAGTAGTTAATTAAAATGAAGTTTTGAAAATTTTGGGTAAAATTATAACGAAAAAACCTTTGAATAATAACATGATGCTAAATAAGCCTGTAAGGCTTAAATGTGAATAACCGTAGGTAAAACCTACGGAGTAAACGCTTAAAGAATCGACAATACCCTGAAAGGGTAAAATAGATTATTCAGAATTATTTAACCCTTCCAGGGTTATTTCTTTTACTTTATATTTCCGTAGGTTGTACCTACGGTTATTCACATTTAAGCCCTTCGGGCTTTTGTAACAATGATTAACTAATAACCAACCCATGCCTTTAGAACAAACTTTCCGTTGGTTCGGAACAAATGATCCAGTTCCTTTATCTCATATACGTCAGGCGGGTGCAACTGGCATCGTTACTGCCCTGCATCATTTGCCCAATGGCGTGATTTGGAGTCTTGATGAAATCCAAAAACGCAAACTCGAAATTGAAAATGCAGGGTTGAAATTCTCGGTGGTCGAGAGTGTGCCTGTGCATGAAGACATCAAAAAGCGGTCGGGTAATTATCGTCAATTTATTGAAAATTATAAGACTTCACTATTGAATTTAGGTAAAGCTGGGATTGATACCGTTTGTTATAATTTCATGCCCGTTTTGGACTGGACACGTACTGATTTAGATTTTCCACTTTCAGATGGTTCAACTGCCTTACGTTTTGATGCCACAGAATTTGCCGCCTTTGAAATTCATATTCTGAAAAGACCAAACGCCGAAGAAAATTATACGGAAATTCAATTAGCAAAAGCGAAAGAATGGTTTATAAAGTCTTCGGAAATCACTAAAAATAAGTTAATTCGGAATATTATTGCGGGTTTGCCAGGCAGTGAAGAGAGTTTTACAGTAGAAGAATTTGCGACCGTTTTGCGTGGATATGAAGGCATTGGAGACCGTGAATTACGCCATAATCTCTACGAATTTCTTCGTGAAATAACGCCAATCGCCGAAGAAGCGGGCATTAATTTAGCCATCCATCCCGATGACCCTCCTTATCCAATTTTGGGTTTACCTCGTGTCGTTAGCACCGAATCAGATGCAAAAAAGATTCTTGAAGCATACGAAAGTCCGAATAATGGCTTGTGTTTCTGTACGGGCAGTTATGGCGTTCGTCCAGACAATGATTTGGTTGGAATGGTGGAACGCATGGGCAACAGAATCAACTTTATTCATCTGAGAGCCACAAAACGAGATGCCGAAGGAAACTTCCACGAAGCCAACCATTTGGATGGCGATGTTGATATGTATGGCGTGATGAAAGCCTTAGTTTTAGAACAAAAAAACAGAATAGAATCAGGCAGAAAAGACTATCGCCTACCTTTCCGCCCCGACCACGGACATCGAATGTTAGATGATCTTAATCCAGAAAAAAGAACAAATCCTGGTTACACAGCCATCGGACGTTTGCGAGGTTTGGCAGAATTACGAGGTTTGGAAATGGGTATTATGAAGGGACTTGTCTGATTAATGACACAAAGACAAGATTTAACCAAGTATTTTCGTTAATATTGTTATACAATTTAGGGGTAAATAATCTTTTAAATGTCTGTAATTAAACCATTTACAAGAGAATATTCATAAATAAAAATTCAGTAATATCAATAACCATGAAAAATAATTTACGGAAAGGAGCAATTATCATTTTAGGGGCTTTTTTAATCATAACGGCTTGTTCAAAACAATCAATCGACACGCCAAGTCCTGCTAATGTTGCAACAGTTTCAAGTTTCAGTTTAATGCAAGATAAAATTCTTACGCCTTCCTGTGCCACTTCGGGTTGTCATGCTTCTATATCCGATAATTCATACAAACAACATGGCTTGATATTAGAAAAATCTACTTCCTACGTAAATTTAGTGGGAGTTTCACCTATGAATGCGGATTCAAAAGCGGAGGGACACTTGCGAGTTAAAGCCTACAAATCCTTAGAAAGCCTTTTATTTCATAAATTAGAGTGGAATTCTGTCCATCACGGCGGTAAAGTGTATGGTTCACCCATGCCTCTGGGTGGCACGGCTTTGAGCGTTGGACAAATCGAATTCGTGCGTCGCTGGATTGAAGCAGGTGCTCCTGCAACTGGCGAAGTTGCTGATGCAAAATTATTGGATGATAAAACGCCAAGTTTCTCGGTAATAGATGATTTTAAAGCCATGAATTCGCCCAAGACAGAAGGCGTTGACGGTTTCCAATTAAAGGTGGATAAATTTGAAGTTGCTCCCAATTTTGAGCGTGAATTGTTTGTGAGAAGAATGGTGGGAAATACCTCTGAAATTTATGTCAATCGCATTAAATTACAGTCTCGCCCAAACAGTCACCACATGGTTTTGTATGATTATAGAAATTTAGTAGGTTTGCCAGCGGTTGATGTGGTTCGAGATTTGAGAAATTCTGATAATGGGTTGAATATCAATACATTACTACAAATGCAAAACCATATTTTCTTGGGCGGAGGTACACAATCGAATCAAGAATATGTGTTTCCAGAAGGTACGGCTTTGTTGTTACCCGCCAATTATTCGATGGATTTGAACCCGCATTATTTCAATAAAACTAACACAATTCTTTACGGTGAGAATTACGTCAATTTATATACGACTGCAAAATCAAACGTAAAATACGTGGTTAAAACAATTGATTTTAATAACACTAATTTAACTATTTTCCCCAATGCAAAAACAACGATTTCAAAAGATTTTACTTTCGGAACAAACGTAAAAATTGTATCCTTAACGTCGCATACGCACAAATACGGAGAGAAATATGTCGTTAAAATCTTTGGAGGAGCAAGAAATGGAGAAGTAGTTTATGAGAATACAGATTGGGAACATCCAGCGGTTATAAATTTCAAAACACCAATTGCCTTAAAGAAAGGTGAAGGTTTGACTTCGGTGGTTACTTATAATAATACTTCCAACCAAAAACTTGCTTTCGGATTAACTTCGGATGATGAAATGAATATTATTTTTGGGTATTATTATGAGGAATAATTGAGTAGCACAGGTTTTTAACTGAGACGCATAGTCTGAGACGCATAGTCCTGTTTGTTCATGTAAAATGCACAGGTTGGAAACCTGTGCTACTTAAAAATTACTGCTTATGCACATCCGACCCACCCGATGAATTTGATTGCACCAATCTTGCCCCGCCTTTATAATAAACGTCGCTACCACCCGTGGCTGAAATGCTGATTTCTTTTTCCGCCCACACATGAGCATCCGACCCACCCGTTGAGGAAACACTGCAAAAATTTGTGCGTAATTCCTTGGCTTTCAAGTCACTACCTCCCGTTGTGGAAGCTCTGAAAACGGTTGCTGTTCCCGATAAAGTTACGTCTGAACCACCCGTAGTTTCGCAGATTAATTCATCGGTATCTAAATTTAATTTCACATCTGAACCGCCCGTTGCTTTCAATTCAAGTTTAATTAAATCCAATTTTCCTTCCGAAAATACGTCTGAACCGCCCGTTGCCCAAATGCTGTTGAGGTCTTTGACGGTTACATATGCCTTGATGGTTTTCTTATTACTCCAATCAAAATCAAAGTTGAACCAGCCTTTTGAAGACCCTGCGTAGATTCTCAAAACATCACCTTCTTTTTCAGTTTTAACTTTCCCTAACTTGTCTTTATCACCCACAATTCTAACGGATTCAACGTTTCCTTGTTTGATGTATAAATCAATACCACTCGAAATATGAATGCCTTTGAAGTTGGAAACGTTTCGAGTTTCTTCTGTATTTTGTGCATAGATGGTTGAAGCACAGATAGTTAAAAAGAAAATGACGGTGGATTTGATTGAGGTTTTCATGATTTTGTTTAGTTATTAGATTTACGTTTGTGATTTGAATATATGATGCAATAAAACGCTAAAAGGTTGCATAGTTATCCTGAAATTAACGTAGGTTTGGTTCAAAACCCAGCCTACGTTCGATAATATCTATAAAACTAATTCGGAAACGAAATCTTCCCCATTGAAACTGAAGGAATTCCACGGCGAGAACCAAAATCTGAGTCACCTCCTGAAACAGTTTCATTGGCAAGAATAGCGAAAAGCACCGCCTCTTTTGCATCACCCGAAATGCCTAAATCATTGGTTTTAAGGAAATTACACGGCAATAATTCTTTTAACCAACTGACCAACAAAGGATTGTGCATTCCTCCACCCGACATATATACGTTGAAATTTTTGATGGAAATATTGGTATTACTAACTGTAAAATTCACTGCTTCCGCAATGGTCTCGGCACTAAAACGGGTGAGCGTTGCCAATAAATCATTTACTGAAATATGTTCGGTATTGCTTTTTGCTTGGGCTTTTTGGACGTAATCAATACTAAATAATTCAGGACCCGTTGTTTTTGGAAAGGCTCCTTTGAAAAAATTATCAGCTTTTAATTCTTTCAAAAGTGCTTGATTTACCGAACCTTGTTTGGCAATTTCAGCATTTTTATCGTAGGCTTTTTCTGGAAAATAATGTCTCGTAAAAGCATCAATTAGTGTGTTACCCGTTCCTGTATCTGTTACAAAAACCTCCTCTGGATTCATCGTTGATGGTAAATACGTAAAATTGGCAATGCCTCCCATATTGAGCATAATTCGGTTTTCTCCTTTTTTACCGAATATAAAATAATCACCGTAAACCGCCAATGGAGCTCCTTCTCCGCCAGCGGCAAGGTGTTTTTGTCGGAAATCGGAAATGGTAATAATTCCCGTTTTTACCGCAATATGGTCGCCATCACCAATTTGTAAAGTGGCATTCGGGAATTTCTCCTGTTGATGTAAAATCTTAGGAGCGTGCATGACTGTTTGCCCATGTGAGGCTATGATATCAACTTCGTGCGTGGGTATATTCCAACGTTGTAAACAATCCAAAATCATGTCAGCATGAAGTACGCCAATCCACTCATTCAATAAGGCAAAGTGCTGAAAATCAATGGTTTGTTTAGCAAAAACTTTACGAATTTCTGTTTTAATATATTCGGAATAATCAACAGTATCAAAGTATATTAATTCGACTTCAGTATTTTCTCCTACCCCTGAAATCTCGCAAAGAGCCACATCAAGTCCATCCATGGAAGTGCCAGACATCAAACCAATAATTTTTCGAGAGGGTTTTTGAGCAATTTGGTAAAGGTTTTGAAGGTTCTTATTCATGGATAAAGTAAAAGATAAGTTGGTTGATAACTCCTGAAATTACAAAAGTTCTTTTATGAGTTAAGTTTTACTGGCATAAGTTTTTAATATAGTTTCTCGTTATATTTTTAGATTATAAATTTTCAGTATTAAATCAAAAAAAATGAAGAACAAAACCGTAATTTTTGGCTATTTTCTTATTATTTTATTTTTCGTAATTGGCTGTAGTAAGCCTATTCAACCTACTTATTTAGGGTATCAAAACATCAGATTAGGAAAAGTCGGAGCAAAAAGCAACGTACTCATGTCGGATATAAAATTTTATAATCCCAACAAGTATGCGTTGAATGTGAAGCAAGCCGAAATGGATGTTTATTTTAATGATAGGTTATTAGGACATACCTCAATGAATAATATGGTGAGCTTACCTCCCTTAGACACAACCTTAGTGCCTTTTACCGTTGAGGCATCGGCTGCTGATTTACTGGCAAATACTGCCCAAATCTTTCTAAATCCAAACGTTCGGGTGAGAGTTCAAGGTAATGCAAAAGCAGGGCGAGGAGGAATTTTTGTTAATATCCCCATTAATTATCAAGGAACGCAACGAATTCAATTATCAAGAACTGATACTACGAATAGAAATCGGTAGAATAAACTCAATGGAAGTCGTCGTTTAAAACTACGACTTCCGTAAAATACCTATCAAAATACCAATTACTGTTTGCTTTTCTATTTTGCTAATGCGATTGTGATATTTCTAAATTCAATTGGTCCATGATCGCCTTGAAACATAATTGGACCTAACTCAGATTCGTTGCTATCTATTGCTCCTCCTGTAATGCCTGGTATTTCAGATTTATAAATTATCGTCTTGCCATTTAGCATCAACGTTACGATTCTTCCCACCAAGGTAATATCAAAACTTTGCCATTCGCTCGGTTTTTTTGCAGTCATTTCCAAAGGTTTAATAAAACCGTAAATTCCTCCTAATTCCCCCACTGCTGGCTCCACGCCATAACCATCCGTGATTTGAGCCTCATAACGTCCACGCAAGTAAACGCCACTATTGCTCCCCGCAGGCACACGGAACTCCACGTGTAATTTGAAGTCATTATAGGTCTGAGTTGTTTTAATATTTGTTCCAGATTTTGGACTTTTCATTACGCCATTTTCCACAACCCATTGGTTTTCGCCTGCGGCAGGACGATCTTCTCTTCCAATAATTTGCCAGCCGTCTAAGTTTTTGCCATTAAAAATAGCCATTGGTTTTCCGAAAGTGGGTTCTGTTGTATTGATTAATTTAGGAGCTTTTATTCCTACCCAATTGACAATTTCACCGTTTGGTTGATTCATCGTTCCCACCAGTTTACCATCTTTCAAATCGGCTTCTACCACAAGGTCTTTATCTTCTTTATCCCACTGTGGCGGGATGGCAAAAGACATTTTATTATCCTTAAAATTGACCCGAGAAACAGGTCTGGCACTGCCACCACTACCCACAAAACGCCCATTGAGGTATTTGACACCAGAATGATTGATTTCTAACCAAGAAGGAAATTTCTTATCTCCTTTGGTAACCGTAATGTCCCAACGCCCTTCAATGCTTTGGGCTGAAAGTGTTAGCGTTGAGCATAAAATACACAGTAAAATTGCTTGTGAAGTTTTGAATGGATTTTTCATTGTTTTTGGGTTTTGTTGTATGGTTTGCATCAATGGAACAATTTTATGTCATTACTCTACCAATTATTTTTCCAAATATACTCAATTTGGTTGAAAGCTAAATTTGCAATCTAAAAATCTGAATCAGGTGCTTAGATTTTGTAAGACTTGTTGTAAGAAATATTTTATAACTTTACTAAAAATCAGATTAATAGCTAAGTATTTATATTACAACGTTGTAAAAGGCACTCATTCATAAAGGTGTATATCAACCTGATAATGAAAATTCAATAATATGGAAAAGATAAAAACATACCAGAAAATTTTGCTTTCGTTTTTAGAGGACTACGCTAAAATTACTTATGCAAATGCCCCAGATTTGGAATAACAGATTTTAGTAGATACTAAAAGAAATCACTTTCAGTTGGTGAGTGTTGGCTGGCAAAAGGGTAAATTTATCTACGATGTTGTTTTTCACTTCGATATAAAAAATGGGCAAATCTGGATTCAACAAAACTGGACAGATTTAAAACTTCGCCAAGAACTCGTTGAGAGAGGAGTTGCTAATCAAGATATTTTTGTTGGGTTTTCTCCTCTGCAACAACAATTAGAGACTGGTGGTCAGAATGTCGTTGCTAAGTAATTTCTTAAATAAGTAATTTCTTAAAATTATAGCATTATTCTACCAATGTAAGAGTGTATAATCAAAATAGTAAGTTTATCTTTACAAACTTTACATCATAACCAAAAATTCAAATGAAGAAATATTGCCTACTCATTTTCAGTTTAGTACAATTTAACTTTTGCGTTTTTTCACAAAATAGTAATGTCGTTTATGTAACCGATAATGGTAGCCTAATAGGGAGTGAGAATACTCGTATTGGATATGGTGCTGGTAATTCTTTGACAGGAAGTTCTAATGTTTACAATAGTGGAAACTGTTTTGTTGGACATTTGTCCGCAGAACTATCTAATTCTGGGGTAAATTATCAAAATAATTATAATTCATTTTTTGGAGCGTATTCCGGTAACAACCATTCAACAGGGATTTCAAACACTTTTATGGGTTATAGAAGCGGCTCTTACAATAATACTGCTAACTATAATATATATATTGGTGCCTTAACAGGTCAAGGTTTTGGGGGAAGTGTTTATACTGCTGGCAGTTCAAATACCGCAATTGGAACATTTAGTATGAATACAATTACAACTGGTTACAATAACGTTGCGTTAGGTAAAAGTACAGGTTATCATCTATCTACTGGACATGATAATTTACTTTTAGGCTATCAGGCAGGGCAAGCTGATTTTACGAATAAGTTAAGTGGGTCATTTAATATTGTAATGGGTTCAAATAGCGGTTATAATTTATCTACTGGTTCAAATAATATATTAATTGGTCAATCAACAGGTTTTTCTTCAACAACTAATCCCTTGACAGGGGTTGGTAATATTGCCATTGGTGACGCAGCTGGTAGAGTTATAAGTTCTTCATCGAATAATATTTTTATTGGTAGTTCTGCAGGTACTAATATCACAACAAGTAGTGATAACATTTTTACTGGAAATGGTGCTGGAATTTCTCAAACCACTGCAAGTGCTGCTAATAATATTTTTATTGGATACAGATCTGGATACTCTAATACTACGGGAATAAATAATTTAATTAATGGACACGGTGCTGGGTATTCGAATATTTCTGGTAATGCAAATACATATATTGGATATAATTCTGCCTACAAACAAAATGGTTCAAATAATGTTATTTTGGGTTATTTTGCTGGATATGGTAATGGTACAAATAGCTCTACGATATTTGGTGGAAGTAATGTTTTGCTAGGCAATTATGCAGGATATAATAATTATGAAGCTGATAATACTTTTGTTGGTAATTCATCTGGATATTCTAATTCAAATGGTATAGGAAATACATTCATTGGTAAAAATGCTGGTTATACAAATACGTCAGGGACAAATAATTTATTTTTAGGAAATAGTGCCACTGCCACAATTGGGACATTATCAAATACGACAGCTATTGGAGCTTTTGCAAAGGCTGTGAAAAGTAATACCATGATTTTAGGTGATACTACCAAAAACATTCAAGTTGGAATCGGTACAGCTTGGCCAACTCAGCGTTTAACAGTTAAAGGGAATTTTGCATTCGTAGCCTACAATGATGGATTATTTTACCAAAATCGTAGATTCCTTTACCAAGATGAACAAGAAAATATAGCTCTCGGAACAAATCATGACGAAGATATAAAAGGTAAAGGAAATTTATTGTTGGGAGTAAAATCAATACTTAATCATTCAAATCTTACAAATGCTACTGCCATTGGGTATGGAGCAAGTGTTTCAGTAAGCGATGGATTTGTGTTAGGAAGTAAAGATGTAAAAGTTGGTATCGGGACATCATCACCAACTGCACGTTTAGATTTAGCTTCTGGAAAAGACGGAGAAAGTGGAATGGTTTTTAGTAATATGAAGCAAAGTAGTTTCAACAAATTTTTGACTGTCAATAATTTAGGTCAAGTTGTTTTAGAGAAACCAATTATCAAACTTAATTCTCTTGATGAATGGTCAGATAAAGTTTTTGAAGCAAATTATCTGCTTAAATCATTAAGTGAAGTTGAAACGTTTGTAAAATTAAATAAGCATTTACCCAATATTCCGTCATCAAAAGAGATGATTGAAAAGGGCATTGAGAATGAAAAAATTACCGCAAAGCTCTTAGAAAAAATAGAAGAGCTTACTCTATACATGATAGAAATAAAAAAAGAAAATAAGGCTTTAAAAGATAGAGTAGAGAAATTAGAAATAAAATAATTAATATGGTGAATATATAAATCTACTCATCGGTATACTTAAACTTCGAGACGTTCCGTAGAATAGTCTCGAAGTTTAGATAAGAAGGATTTCCAATCCACCAACCTACCCCTTCAACTCCGCCTTCAAAAACCCAGCCGTATAACTCCCTTTCACCTTCGCTACTTGTTCTGGTGTGCCTTCTGCGATGATGTTGCCGCCTTTTTGTCCGCCTTCTGGTCCGATGTCGATTACGTGGTCTGAAACTTTGATTACGTCTAAATTATGCTCAATAATCAACACGGTATTGCCTTTGTCTGCCAATCGGTTTAATACTTCCAAGAGCTTTTTGATGTCTTGAAAATGCAATCCCGTCGTGGGTTCGTCCAAGATGTACATCGTTTTGCCCGTGTCTCTTTTCGAGAGTTCTTCGGCTAATTTTACCCGTTGGGCTTCTCCGCCTGACAGTGTAGTAGCTTGCTGCCCGATGGTGATATAACCCAAACCTACTTCGTTGAGCATCTGTACT
>JANXML010000307.1 GCA_025354645.1 Arcicella sp.
TATAAAAATCAGAATATTTTATTATTACGGATTAGCAATATCCCAGTTCACTTCTGCTAATGGACGAACCATTTTATCGTAAATTGTCATTCCAGCAACTGGTAATGCAATTTCTCCTAATTTTCCATAACGACGCATATCAACCCAACGGTGTCCTTCATACCATAATGAATAAACACGTTCTTTCAAAATAGCGTTAATTAGAGAAGCTTGGTCAGTTGCTCCTGCATAGTCTTTTAAACCTGCTGCTTTACGAACAATGTTAATATATTTGGTAGCATCAGCTGTTTTTCCTTGTTGAGCCGCCACTTCCGCTGCAATCAAAACCAATTCTTCATTACGAATAATAGGCACTGGTGAACTTGCAGAATTATACATATTCGCCAAATATTTTGTGGCATAAACCACTCCGTTTGTAAAAGAAATTGAAGGACTTACCACTTTAACTTTATTTGCCAATCTTAAATCTCCCGCTTCTGCATCATTCCACAATTTTTCAAGACCTACAATACGAACAGATGAAGTATTAATCATTGGATTAGCCACATCTGGATTGGTTGGATTGAAACTGTGTGCAGGACCTGTTGCTAAACTTCCCGTTTCGCTTAAAAAAGTTTGTGGCAACAAAGCCGCAGCAGTTGTCCAATCTTTTTGGTAAATGGCAACTCTTAAAGCAATCGCACGGTTGAATTTTTTGAACGTTGCGGGCGTATTGAATCCCGCATAGGTTGCTGGCATGGCAAAAGGGAAAGCTGCTCCTGCTGCGTCTAATTGAGCCGCACCATCATCCAAAAACTTTTTAATTCCTACCAACGATTCATCGTAAGTAGCAAATTTACTTGGTTTCAAAGGATCTTCAACGTTCAAACGAACACCATTGGTGTATTGCACATTTAATTGATACAAATAAGCTAAACCTTTGAAAGTATTCGCTAAACCTTGATATGCACTTGCTTCTTGAGCAGTCACAGATTTTGTATTGGCAATAGCCGCAATCAAAGTATTGGCTTGTCTGACTGCTGGACCAAATGCCGTAGTTGCACCGTTGTAAAAATTTGAGTTGTCCAATGGTTTAGTGCCGTTCAATTCAGTCATCCAACGGTTTTCAGTTGAATTGAAGTTGAAAAGTTCTTTCCCAGCCGATCCAACTACTTGATGATACGTGTCAACGCCATCTCTCGCACGACCAATTTGTCCAATCGCTAAGGCATCTAATTGCCCTTTTGTTGCATTTGAAGTTACAGAACTTAAACTGGGATTGTTTGGATTAATAACCTCCTCAGTGGTAGTAATCCCGCAAGACATTAACCCAGTGGTTAATAATAATGCTGAAGATATTGAATATATTATTTTTTTCATTTTTCTGAATTAAATTATGAATGAATTGAAAAAGATGATTCTACAAATCAATCGTTACACGGAACATTAAACGACGAACTGGTGGAATTGAACCAATATCAACCCCAGCGTTGATAGCTTGCGTACCGAAGTTTGAGTTTTCAGGGTCATAACCCGACTTATAGTCAGTCCACATGAATACATTGCTACCCGAGAAACCAAATTTAATGCCTTCAACAACATTACGGAATGCTTTCTTGATCACTACTGAAGGTATTCTATAATACAAACCTACTTCTCTCAATTTAAAGAAACTTGCTACTGATGGATTATATCCTTCTTGAACAACACCATCAATTATACCATTAGCATTTTGACGAGCAATACCGTTTGGTACAATATCTCCGCCTGTTGCGGGTTTTCCATTTGATCCTTTTGATAAACTTGTACTATTCCAATCACTGGTTGTTCCACCTTCGTCAAATAATTCACGAGCTAAACTGATTACGGTAAATTGGTGACGGTATTCACCCAAAACAGTTAAGTCAAAGTTTTTATAAGAAAATGTATTATTCAACGAAAGATTGAATTTTGGTTGATGATCTCCATAAACGGTAAACGAAGTTCCATCTGCTGGATCAGTTTTTGGGTTACCAACAACTTCCGTTGGAGAACGGTCAAGCTTGATACGGTATGAACCAAATGTTGCTCCGAATGCACCTGTGTTACGAGTAGGAATGCCCAATCGAGTTATTAAACTGCGGTTTTGATAATAAATTGCATTCAATGCCCATGTGAAATTCTTTGTTTTCACTGGCGTTCCACCTAATGACAATTCAACACCTTTGTTTTCTAAATCAGCCAAATTTGTTTGTACTGAAGATAAACCAGTCGTTGGAGCAGTCACTAATGGTTGAATTAGGTCAAATACTTTTTTATTGTATAAAGTAATCTCTCCCGTTAAACGTCCACCAAATAAACCAAAATCTACACCATATTCTAATTCAGTAGCTCTCTCTGGCTGAATTTTAGGATTACCACCTGCCGTTGAAACCGTTAGACCACCCAAACCACTTACTGCAATCACGTTAAGGTTTGTGTATGGAGTTCCGAATGTTGGAACACCCCCTGTTTCGCCATAAGCAACTCTTAACTTAACTTGGTTTACTTTATCACTTGCCCAGCTACCAAACTTGGCTAAATTGACAGCAACCGAACCTCTTGGGAATGCGTAGAATCTATCAAATTCACCATTAAGCGTTGATTTGTCAAAACGAATACCTGCGGTTGCAATAATTTTGTCCTGATAATTAGCCTCTTGTTGAGCGAAAAAGCCTACATCTGTATTCGTTGAGTAGAAAGGAACCGAAGTAACAACACTACCAGCTGCTGGAGTATTAACCCCAACTGGAAGTCCTTGTCCACGAGTAAAAGTATATCTTCCTGTACTTGTCAAACGAACTAAACCTGCCGAGGTGGTAAGATTTAAACCATTATCCATTAAAGCCTTAGTAAAAATCAAAGAAGCCTGAAAGTTTGTATTTGTTACTTCATTACGAGTATCCTGGGCAAGTCCTGGATTTTTCTCCGCTTTTTGCGATTGTAAATCAGCAGGTAAATAAACCAAAGAATAACCACTTTGATAATCGAAACCACCATTTAAACGGAATGTTAAACCCGTTGTTGCTGTGTTTAAAATACGAGCATTTGCAGTGAATCCTTGAATAAAACGATTTACTTTCAGATTATTCGTTGCACGGTCACGAATTGCTAATGGATTTTCACCAACGGCATCATCATTGTTTGGGTAACGACCATTTGCATCTGGGTGTAAGTCAACCCAAGGATGGGTATATGGAATTGAATATCCATAGTTAATATTTGAATTATCATTACCAGCCCAACCACGATCAGTATTTGTGAAAACATAGTTTGAGCTGATTCCAAAATCTAACCATTTCGTAATTTTGTGATCAATGTTTGCTCTAACTGATGCACGAGAGAACCCAGTATTTTTAATGATACCTTTTTCATCGGCAAAACTTCCGTTCACATAAAACTTAGTTCTATCATCACCGCCTGTCAAACTCAAATGAGTATTTCGGATAGCTCCTTTTTCTCCATATAATTCTTTTTCATAGTCATAATATTTTCCAGAAGCCTTAGCCGCTTTGAAGGCAGGAATATCGTCTGCATTGAACCAATCAGTGATTTTCTTTTCATCCCATTCAGCTCCCCCGAAGAATTTTTGGGCTTCACTAAAACCTACATCTTGACCAAATGAAATTTTTGTCTTTCCACCTTTTCCACGTTTTGTTGTGATAATAACAACCCCAGCATTGGCACGTGTACCATAAATAGCTGCCGCAGAAGCACCTTTCAAAACTTCCATTGATTCAATATCATCAGGGTTTAAATCTGCTAAACGATTTGGATTATTGTCTTGAGCATCTGAATTACTTCCACTTGTTGCCTTATTGGCAACGCCACGACCATTTGCTGATTGACTATTGTCAATGTAAACACCATCTACAATAAATAAGGGTTGCGAACCTGATGCTCCCAAAGTACTCACTCCACGCAATTGAACGTTGAAACCACCGCCAGGCATTGAAGTATTTTGTTGGATAGTTACACCCGCTAATTTACCGTATAAAGCACCATCAGTTGTGATTGGTGTGGTTGTGCCAGTCAATTGGCTTGCAGAAACAGTTCCAACGGCATTGGCAAGATTTGAACGTTTTACGCTCGTTGCCAAACCACTTACAACCACTTCAGAAAGTTGACTAACACTTTCAGTCATTTGGATGTTCACTTCTGAACGACTTCCGACTTTAATGTCTTGCGAAGAATATCCTACAAAACTTACAGAAATAATACCGTTGGCAGGTGCATTTACTTTATATCCACCCGTTGCATCAGTAGTTGTACCTTTTGAAGTACCTTTCACTGCAATACTTACACCAGGAAGAGGCGAGCCATCTTTGGAGTCAGTAACCTTTCCAGTTACTAATCTGTCTTGAGCAAAAAGTTGCCCGCAAAGTCCCAGCACCGCCAAGACTGATAATAGAAGAATTTTTCTCATGTGATTTTAAAAAAAGTTAATGAAAAATTAAAAAATTAAAAATGGGTATTTGTATGAAAAATAAAGCACACCTAAATTTGATGATAAATAAATTTATCATCGATAATGTGAAAATTGATTAATATTGAAGAGATAAGTTCTGAACTTAAAAAGTTCTTTAAAAAGATTAGGAAACAGTCTATTTGAATACTTAAAAGTGTGTTATCTGATAACGTGCAAATAGAGATTCTTTTGGAAGTGTTTGGTTTTTGTCGATGATTTTTTATCTATTTTGTTAGTGATGTTAAGTTTAAGTAAAGGTTTCAGACCTAAAATTAACAATTATTTTACAAAAATACTCGTAAATGAAAATTTTTCTCCATCAAATAATCCCAAATCGGATAATTTTAGGTTTGGAATCACTAAAAGTGCCATAAACGATAGACTCATAAAGGGAGAATTCAATGTGCATCCTAATTGTTTGGCAAATTGGTCAATGGCAGAATATTCTTTGGCTACCTCATAACCGTCACGGTCGGACATGATTCCTGCAATTGGTAATTTCAGTATATTTTTTTGTCCTTTTCCATTAATTGCCGACACACCACCTCTTGCTTCAATAATCATATTTACGGCATCACAAATTGATTCATCATCCACCCCAACGGCAATGATATTGTGTGAATCATGGGCAACGGACGAAGCAATTGCTCCTTGTTGTAACCCAAAATTTTTGATGAACGCAATCGCAGGAGGAGCGTCTTGATAACGATTCACAACCACAATTTTCAGAATATCTCTCTCAACATCCGATACCACAAAACCGTTTAAAATCTTTGGCAGATGCTCAGATTTTAAGGTTATTAATTGACCGTCTAAAACTTCAATAACTTTAATTAATGAGCCTTTGTCTTCAACTGTAAAATCTTCTTTTTTCTTGAAACTACAAGTAAAATTATTAACAATTTCACTTGGCAGATTTGGGATATTCGATACGCCATTTTCAGACACAATTTCACCGTTCAGATAGGTTTGCAGGACGTTAAAATCTTGTAGATTATCAATCACAATAAAATCAGCAGAATTTCCTTCATTGAGTAAGCCCACGGGTATTTGATAATGCAAAACGGGATTTACACACGCCATTTGGAGTATTTCAAACAGTAAATTTGGATATTTTGTTAAGGCTCGCTTTACCAATAAATTAATGTGTCCTTCCACCAAGTTGTCTGGATGTTTATCGTCGGAACAGAACATCATATTTTCGTAATGTTCTGGCAATAAGCCAATTAAGGCTTCAAAATTCTTGGCGGCTGACCCTTCTCTAATCAAAATTTTCATACCGTATTTCAATTTATCCAGTGCTTCTTCAGCCGTGAAACACTCGTGGTCGGTCTGGCAACCTGCTTCTATATACCTGCGAGCATTATCTCCCCGCAAGCCTGGGGCGTGTCCATCCACGGGTTTGTTGTATTGTTTCGCCAAAGCGATTTTCGCCATCATATCAGGGTCATGGTTCAAAACACCAGGAAAATTCATGACCTCAGCTAAATATCCAATTTCTGGATAATTAATAAATAATTCTTCAATATCGTTGGGGGTAATAGTTGCTCCTGCGGTTTCAAACGTAGTAGCAGGAACGCACGGTGGAGCTCCGAAACAAAATTTAAAGGGTGTTTCACGACCATTTTCTATCATATATTCAACGCCTGCTTTACCCAAAACATTGCCAATTTCATGCGGGTCAGAAACTGTTGCGACGGTACCGTGAACCACCGCCAAACGAGCAAATTGAATGGGCGTGAGCATTGAACTTTCCACGTGTACATGTGCATCCACAAAACCAGGCAGAATATAGGAATGAAGAGAGGAGGCACCAGACTGGAGACTTAATTTTTGAATAAGTCCATTTTCAATTTCAATGGTTCCGAGTTGAATTTTCTTTTCAAAAATGTTGATGATGTTACCCGATATTTGCATAGTTCGTCAATTTTAGAATTGAAAATTACCGATTTATCTTTGTTAAAAATACGATAGATAAATTTTAATCGTTAATTTTGGAAATCAAT